>DLIT01000107.1:0-902 GCA_002483865.1 Brevundimonas sp. UBA7635 | reverse complement strand
GGGGTGATGACCGGGGCCATCATTGCCCTGGCCCACGCCCTGGGCGAGACCGCGCCCCTGCTGCTGATCGGCATGATCAGCTTCGTGCCGGGCGTGCCCCACGCCATCAATGAACCGGTCGGTGCTCTGCCGTCCCTGATCTACATCTGGGAGAACGCCTCCGAGCGCGCCTTCCACGAACGGACGGCTGCGGCCATCCTTGTTCTCCTCGCCTTTATGATTGTCATGAACGCCGCTGCAATCCTGCTGCGCCGGCGCTTTGAACGTCGGTGGTAAGACCTATGGTATCGAAAATTTTCCGCTCGCCGGATGGCTCGACCGGCGCTTCCGGGTCGGAGGCCCCAGGCTTGTCCAAGCCGCCGGTTCCCAATGCTTCGGTCCAGGCAAGCCTGGCCCCGACCAAGATTTCGGCTCGGGACGTCAGTGTCTTCTATGGTGAGAAACAGGCCCTGTTCGACGTCTCGCTTGAGATCCCGGACAAGACCGTGACCGCCCTGATCGGCCCGTCGGGCTGTGGCAAATCGACGTTTCTGCGCACGCTGAACCGCATGAACGACACCATCCCCGGTGCCCGCGTTGCCGGTCGCATCGAGATGGACGGCCAGGACATCAATGATCGCAAGATCGATCCGGTCCTGCTGCGCGCCCAGGTGGGCATGGTCTTCCAGAAGCCCAATCCCTTCCCGAAGTCCATCTATGAGAACGTGGCCTATGGGCCCAAGATCCACGGCCTGGCCTCGTCCAAGGCCGAGATGGACGAGATCGTCGAGAAGGCCCTGAAGCGCGCCGGCCTGTGGGACGAGGTGGCCGATCGCCTGCACTCGCCGGGCACGGGCCTGTCGGGTGGCCAGCAGCAGCGTCTGGTCATCGCCCGCGCCATCGCGGTCGAGCCCGAAGTCATC
>DLIT01000050.1 GCA_002483865.1 Brevundimonas sp. UBA7635 | reverse complement strand
ACCGCCGCGCCCGACCCAGAACCGGGGCCGCCCGGCCACTGGCCAGCAGGGCCGGGGCCAGGCCAGCCAGGCCACGGGGCCGCAGCTGACCGCCATCTTCAACCAGGTCTATCCGAACTGGATCCTGCCCTGTGACATCCCCGGTGCCGACTCGCTGAGGATCCAGATCGAGCTGACCCTGTCGGAGGACGGGCGCATCACCCGCGGGCCCAGCCTGGTGAACCCCCAGTCCAGCGCGGTCTATCGAGCCGCCGCAGACGGGGCCCTGCGCGCGCTTCGCCAGACCGTGCCCTTCCGCGTGCCCGACGACTTCCCCGGGGGCGAATACCGGCCGACCTTCAATACCGAACGGGCCTGTGCCAATCGCTAGGGGAGGGCAGGGAACCGGAGGCCGGTGGTCAGAGCTAAGACAGGACTGTCCGTGGAAAGGCCTGGCCAGCCGGTCCGAAAGTTGCCTCATTCGGGCGCAAGCTTGTCTGTTGCGAGCAGAAAATTAAGTCATCCGGTCCAGGCTGGCCTGGACCTGCGAGCCGTAGAAATTCAGGAGCTTTTCATGCGTCTGCCCCTTCTTCTTGCCTCAGCCGCCCTGGCCCTGACGGCGGGTGCGGCGACCGCACAGACCCCGATGGGCCAAGCTCCGCAGTCGGGTCCCGTCGAGGTCGAGATCGACCAGGGCGTCCTGCGCCCGCTGCAGATCGCTATCGTCTCGTTCAGCGGCGAGAACGGCAGCCAGATTTCGGGCGTCATCAGCAACAACCTGAAGCGTTCGGGCTTCTTTGACCCGCTGAACCCGGCCAGCTTCATCGAGACCGGGCTGAGTCTGGCCAATGCCCCCAACTTCCCGCAGTGGACCACCATCGGGGCCCAGGCCGTGCTTTATGGGGGCGTGACCCAGAGGGCCGATGGCCGCGTCGACGTGGGCTTCCGCCTTTATGATCCCTATCGCCAGTGCCAGTTGGTCTCCTATCAGTTCACCGCGACCAGCGAGCAGTGGCGCCGGATGGCGCACAAGATCTCGGACGTCGTCTATCAGCGCCTGACCGGCGAGAGCGGCTTCTTTGACACGCGGGTGCTGTTCGTTTCGGAGAGCGGAACCCAGACCAATCGCCTGAGCCGCCTGACCATCGTGGACCAGGACGGGGCCAACCCCTTCTACCTGACCCAGGGCGACGAGGTGATCATGTCGCCGCGTTTCTCGATGAACAATCCGGACGAGATCACCTATGTGGCGCTCGGCAAGGACTACAGCCGGATCTATCTTTACAACCTGGCCACGGGGCGCCGCGAAAGCCTGGGCGAGTTTGACGGCCAGGTCCTGGCCCCGCGCTTTTCCAATGACGGGTCGCGGATCGCGTTCTCGATCATCCGTGGCGGCAATACCGACGTCTATGTAATGAACCTGCGCACGCGGCAACTGTCGCGGCTGACGTCCGATCCGGGCATCGACACCTCGCCGTCGTTCAGCCCTGACGGCAACCAGATCGTCTTTACCTCTGACCGCTCGGGCTCGGCGCGACTCTATACGATGCGGGCCGATGGTTCGGGCCAGCGTCCGATCAGCCGGGGCGGCGGGCTTTATACGGCCCCGGCCTGGAGCCCGCGCGGCGACCTGATCGCCTTTACCAAGCAGTCAGGCGGACGCTTCCATATCGGGGTGATGAACACCGATGGCACTGGCGAGCGCATCCTGTCGTCCAGCTATTTCGAGGAAGGTCCGTCCTGGGCTCCTAACGGTCGCTATATCGCCTTTGCGCGCCAGGTGCCGGGCGGGGACACGCGGCTGTGGACCGTGGACCTTTCGGGGCGTGTGGTGTCCCAGGCCGGCTATCAGGAGCGGGGTTCGGACCCGGCCTGGTCGGGTCTGCTGGATGCGCCGCCGACCAATCTTGGGCTGAACCAAAGTCCCGATTCCTGTCCAGCCTAACGCGGTTACAGAAACGTGAGCGGAGCCGTGGGACCTGCCTGATAAACAATGCGTTATGCCCGTAGCGCGACGATCAGCCCCGGTTTAGCTAGCGCCATACAGCCAAGGTTGAGGCCGCCGTCCTCATCCCTCAAAAGGAGACGACTGATGAATACCAGTTCCGTGATGAAACTCGCCATGGTGAGTGTGGCCGTGGCTGCCCTGTCGGCCTGTGCCAGCAAGCCGAAGCCTGAGCCGATGCCGACGACGCCAGCGCCGGCTCCGTCAGGCCCGACCTATCCGACCGCACCGACTGGCCCGGTCGATGGTGGCAATGTCGGCGCAGCCGTTCCGGGTTCGGAGCAGGACTTCGTCGTCAATGTCGGCGATCGCGTCTATTTCGACCTGGACTCCTATTCCGTTCGTCCCGAAGCCCAGCCGCGCCTGGACGCGCAGGCAGGCTGGCTGGCCCGCTATCCGCAGGTCATGATCCGTATCGAAGGCAATGCCGACGAGCGCGGCACCCGCGAATACAACCTGGCCCTGGGGGCGCGTCGCGCCGAATCGGTCCGCAACTACCTGATCCAGCGCGGCGTGCCCGCCTCGCGCATCGATACCATCAGCTTCGGCAAGGAACGCCCGATCGCTGAAGGCTCGAACGAGGCCGCCTGGGCCCAGAACCGCAACGCCCGCACGGCGATTGCCTCGGGCGCTCCGCGCTAAGCCCCGACGACGGGTGAGGTTTGAAGGGTGTCGGCCAATGTCGGCACCCTTTTTTTCTTGGTATTCGCTTTTAGTGTTGATGAGCCGTCTTGCGTCAATTGCTTACGTCATCCTCCGGCCAGCCGCATAGCGGCGCAGATCGGGGGACCCAGCGGCACCGAAGGTGATCTGTAATCCGAAATGCCGCCTGCCCTTTTCGCGCTATCGCGCGCCGCTGGGTCCTCCGGTCAAGCCGGAGGATGACGGTATGGGATGAGGCGGATAGCCAGCCAAAACTTAATGTAAAGACAGCCTTTTTTGATGAAGGTTGAGGGAGGGAGAGACCTCGTGGCGTGTCAGAACTCGACCAGTTCCAGTTCCAGGACATCGGCCAGGGCCTTGGCGCGGCGTTTGGTCTGACTGCCCAGCAGCATGGAGTTATAGCCCTTGACCGCCGTCAGTTTCAGATGGCTCCTGCTAACCGAAAGGGCGGCGTTGGACAGCAGTTGGGGCGAACGCCCGGACAGGTCACAGGCCAGGCGCATGGCCAGGCCAAGGGCCTTGGCGCGCTTGATCCCGGCGGGCGACAACAGCTGGCTGACCAGGGCCTGAAGCGGTGGCCTGCCCGTGCCGCCATAGCGGGCGTACATGGTCAAGGCCATGAAGGCGCGTTCCGCGTGCGTCTGGCTGGCGATGGGCGAGCGCAACACCTGGTCAAACACCAGTTCCGGGCGATGGTCCGGGTGCAGGCGCGCGCCGATGTCTGCAAGGCGACAGGCCGAGGAGGTAATAATGGCATCCCGCTCCTCGCCAAAGACCTCGGGCAGGGCAGGGGTCAAGGTCTGCAGCCATCCGTCCAGGGCGCGCGGCAGGCTGGGATCGACGCCCTGACGCCCACCCCAGGCTGAACAGCCAGCCAGCAGCGGGTCCACGGCCATCAAGCGGGAATCGATCCGTTCGTGCAGGAGGCCTTCCCGGACGCCCCAGGCCGAGAAGTGAACCCGTTGCAGGCCCAGCCGGTCGATCAGGCCTTCCAGCACCAGAGCGGCGTAGGGCAGGGTTTCGGCACGGCGCCTGGATATACCGTACTGCTTTTCGAGAAACTGCCGCGACTGCTGGGTTACCATTCGGGCCAGGTCGCGGGCCTTGCCGGCGTTCAGGCAATACTGGTGGACGATTTTCAAGGGGTGACCGTCCATGGCCATGTTCATCTGGGCCAGGGCCCGCCAGGCCCCGCCCACGGCGTTCAGGTCGCTGGCGCGATAGTCGACGGCTACGGTGTCCAGAATCCGGTTGACCCGACTGCGCAGCTTGTCGGCGTCAAAGGCCTTGCCCCCGGACAGGGCAAAGGGTCCCAGCGGCAGGGTGACGCCCGGTCCTGCCTGACCCAGTTGCATCAGCTCCAGGCTGGCCCCGCCCATGTCGGCGACCAGTCCGCATGAAGCCGGAGCCCCTGCGCGGACGCCCAGGGCGGCATAACGGGCTTCCTCCTCACCACTCAATACCCGGATGGTCAGGCCTGTCTGCTCGGCTACCCGTCGGCAGAACTCAGGGCCATCCTCGGCTTCACGCACGGCGGCGGTGGCGGCGGTCAGGATGGTATCAGGCTGGACCCCTTCCAGTACGGCGGCAAAGCGACGAAGCGCCGTCATCGCCATCTCAACCCCTTCGGGATAGAGGCGGCCCGTGATGGCGATGTCACGGCCAAGGCCCGCCAGCACTTTTTCGTTGAACATAGTCCACACCGCCCGACCTTCCAGCCGGTAAAGGACCAGGCGTACCGAGTTGGAGCCAATGTCGATGACGGCGATCTGACGCGACGGATACTCCAGCTCAACGGGCATCAGCGGCGCTTCCGGGTCTTGGGGCCAGCGTAGGAAAGGATGCCGGGCAGGGTTTTCACCTTGCGGCCACGGCCAGAAAGGCTGGGATTGGTCATGAAGTACTTGTGGGCCGAGAAGGGGCGCTCGGTGCCATTGGGCACCACGCGACGATAGCTGCCATCTGAGGCCAGAACCCAGCTCTGGGCATCGTCCTTGAGGTTGGCGACCATGATCTGATCCAGGATCTGGTCATGGACCGTGGCGTTGAGGATCGGCGTCATCAGCTCGACCCGGCGATCCAGATTGCGTGGCATCCAGTCGGCGGACGAGATGAATAGCTTGGCGCGGTTGCTGGGCAGGTCGTGGCCATTGGCAAAGGCCACGATGCGGCTGTGCTCCAGGAAACGGCCGACGATCGACTTGACCCGGATGTTCTCGGAAAGACCTGGCACGCCCGGACGCAGGCAGCAGATGCCGCGGACAATCAGCTCGATCCGCACGCCCCACTGGCTGGCCCGATAGAGGGCATCGATGATCTCTGGATCGACCAGGGCGTTCATCTTGGCCCAGATGGCAGCGGGCTTGCCCTTGGCGGCGGCGGACATCTCCTTGCCGATCATGTCCAGCAGGCTGGTCTTCATGTTCAGCGGCGAGACGACCAGGGCCTCCAGCTCGTCCGGGGTCGCATAGCCGGTGATGTAGTTGAACACCCGCGTGGCATCACGGCCCAGCTTGGGATCACAGGTGAACAGGCTCAGGTCGGTGTAAACCTTGGCCGTGGTGGGGTGATAGTTTCCGGTGCCGAAGTGGCAATAGGTTCGCAGGCCATCCCCTTCGCGACGCACCACGACGCTCATCTTGGCGTGGGTCTTGTATTCGACGAAGCCAAAGACGACGTGGACGCCCGCCCGCTCCATCTGCCGGGCCCAGCGCAGATTGGCCTCCTCGTCAAAGCGGGCCTTCAGCTCGATCAGAGCGGTGACGTTCTTGCCGTTCTCAGCCGCCTCGATCAGGGCCGCGACGATGGGGCTGTCCTTGGACGTGCGATAGAGGGTCTGCTTGATGGCGATGACGTTCGGATCACGGGCCGCCTGGCGCAAGAACTGGACCACCACGTCGAAGCTCTCGAACGGGTGGTGGATCAGCATGTCCTTTTCGCGGACGGCGGCGAAGATGTCCCCGCCATTGTCGCGCACCCGCTCGGGATAGCGGGGCTCGTAGCCCTTGAACTTGTGCTCGGGATGGCCGCCGGGGATCAGCTCTGCCAATTGGGCCAGGCCCAGCATCCCCTCCACCAGGACTACGTCCTGGGGCTGAGCGTGCAACTCGGCGATGATGAAGTTGCGCAGTTCCTCGGGCATGGAAGCCTGGATCTTGATGCGCACAACCGAGCCCATGCGGCGCTGCTTCAGCGCCTCCTCAAACTCCATCACCAGGTCCTCGGCCTCTTCCTCGATCTCGATGTCGGAGTCGCGGATCAGGCGGAACAGACCCTTTTCCAGAATCTCGCAGCCGGGGAACAGGTGGTCGATGAAGAGCAGGAGCAGATGCTCCAGCGAGACATAGCGGGTGCGGCCAGGCGTCGAGCGGCCATCAGTAGCCAGGGCCCAGAAACGGCGCACCTGGGTCGGGACCGGCACCAGGGCATAGAGCAGGCGGCCATCGCTCTGGCGGCGCAGCTTCAGCGCCAGCGAGAAGCCCAGGTTCGGCAGGAAGGGGAAGGGATGGGCCGGATCAATGGCCATCGGCGTCAGAAC
>DLIT01000172.1:6591-8451 GCA_002483865.1 Brevundimonas sp. UBA7635 | reverse complement strand
ATGCTGGCCGATCGGAATCGACATCTGGTCGCCGTGCGGGACATGTTCGAACAGGCTGACGTCCTGATCTTCACCCTGGGTCTGACCGAAGGCTGGACATCGCAGCAGGATGGTGCGGTCTTTCCTCTGGCCCCCGGGGTCGCTGGTAACGCGCCCCGACCTGAACTGATTCGGCCCCACCATTTTACGGTCCAGGAAACTGTCGACGACCTTAACGCCATATTGAAGCTGGCGCGCATTCTTAACTCAGCCCTTCGGGTGCTGTTCACCGTCTCGCCCGTTCCGCTCATCGCCACGATCAGCGATCGTCACGTGCTGGCGGCCACGACCTACAGCAAGTCCGTATTGCGCGTCGCGGTCGAGACCGTCGTCCGTGAGAACGACGGCGTCGACTATTTCCCCAGCTATGAGATCATCACCGGTCCGCAAAGCCGCGGACTTTATTTCGCTGATGACCTGCGCAACGTCCTTCCCGAAGGCGTGGCCCAGGTCATGAAGATCTTCAGCCGCCATTATCTTGGCGAGGTCCCCGAGCCCTCGCGCGAACGCCCCTCCATCGCGGCCGCCACGCCCACCGCCAAGGCTTTAAGCGACCATGCTGCGCTTCAAGGGGTGATCTGCGACGAAGAGGCGATCGACCGGTCATGAAGATGAAGATCGGCGTCCTGGGCAATTGTCAGAGCCAAGGCGTGGCCCAGTGCATCCGCCTGCTCGCCCCCCAGGTCGAAGTGACCGCGCGCAGGGTTGCCCTTGCCGACGGGAAAAACCCCGAAGTCATCGAGATGGTCGCCGATGAAATGGCAGCCTGCGATGTCGCCTTCATCCAGGACCAACCGCGTCTGGCCGCCCTTTTCGAGCCGGCCTTGAAGCGAAGCGGGCCGCGCGCCCGCCGCTGGCCTCCCATAGTCTTCCGCGGCTTCCATCCCGACTGCGTTTACGTCATGCGCAAGGGTCAACCAGCCGAGGGGATCGTCGGCCCCTATCACTCGGCCCTGATATGCGCCGCCTGGGCCGAAGGTCTTTCGCCCCGCCGGGCCGCGGGCCTGTTCAATAGCTTCAGCTATGCCGCTCTGGGCTATTTTGACGATTTCAAGGTGGCGGCGGCATTGCTTGACGATCATGCCCGGCGGCTGGGTTTTGACTTCTCGCCATTCCTGACCGCGCCCACCACGTCGTTTATGCACACCATCAATCACCCCAGGGTGGATATCCTGCAGTCGGCCGCCCTTCAGGCGCTCGATCTGGCAGGGGTCCCCCGCGCCGCAGCCGCTGATCTTCCCGACGACGACCTCGCCCTCGGGCCCGTCTGGCCAGTCTATCCAGACCTTGCGCGTCGCAGCGGATGGTCTGCATCCCCGGCCTCATGGGACCCGAGCGACATGGAGGGCGTGGCCCTTCGCGCCTATGACGCGCTAGACCGCCTGGGTGATCGCTCGCTGGGTGAGCAGGATGAGCCGGGCGACAAGGTGATCATGAGGGCACGCGAATTCATTCAGACCCATGTCGTCCACGCGCGACAGGATTGACATCCGCGACCAAAAGACAAACGCCCCGGAAGCATCCGGGGCGTCGTCAATTTCAAGCCAGGCTGCTTTATTCGGGACGGGTCATCGAGGTCATGGCCGCGGCCTTGGCCTTTTCGGCAGCCAGGGCATCCGCAGCCAGCGGGATCAGGCCGCGGTCCTGCAGATATCCACCCCGACCGGCGGCACCGTCGGACATGAACTCCTGGACGAATTGCTCCAGGCCCGGCGTCACGCCGATGTGGGCCTTCTTGACGTAGATGTAGAGGCTGCGTGCCAGCGGATAGGTGCCATTGGCGATGGTGTTCGGCGACGGGGCCACGCCGTCGATGGTCTC
>DLIT01000172.1:5360-6565 GCA_002483865.1 Brevundimonas sp. UBA7635 | reverse complement strand
CCCGGCGTGCGCGTCAGGGTCTGGACGATAGCGTTGTCATTCTCGCCCGAGTCGATCCAGGCACCGTCTTCACGCAGGGTGTGGGTGATGGTCTCGAAGCGGGTCTTGTCCGCTTCCAGAGCCGCAACCGCCGGAACCAGTTTGCCAGCGGGGGCCATGCCCAGTTCCAGGAAGGCATCACGCGTGCCCGAGGTGGGCGGCGGGCCATAGACCTGGATGCGTTGATTCGGCAGGGCGGGATTCACGGCGCTCCAGGTTGTGGCCGGGTTGGCGACAAACTGGCCATCGGCACCGGGAACCTGCTTGGCCAGGCCCATGTACAGGTCCTGCAGCTTCAGGTCGAAGCTCGCACCGGTGCGGGCCGTGGCCACGACGATGCCGTCATAGCCGATCTTGAGCTCGACGATGTCGGTGACGCCATTCTCAACGCACCGATCGAACTCGCTCTGCTTCATCGGGCGCGAGGCGTTGGCGATGTCCGGGGTCGAGGGGCCGACGCCGGCGCAGAAGGCCTGGATGCCGCCACCGGTACCAAGGGACTCCACCCGCGGCGCGCTGCTGCCCGACATACGGGCAAAGTTCTCGGCCACGCGCGTGGCGAAGGGGAAGACGGTTGACGAACCCGCCGACCAGATGCCGGCGCGGGCCGCCTGGTTGCCGGGGGCTCCGCCTTCATTGCTGCAGGCGGCGAGCGCCAGGGCCGAGGCGGCAAGGCCGAGGGCAAGGGCAGATTTGATGGGGGGGGACATGGGCCGGACCTCTCCAGACTTGGGCTGAAGCGCTTAGAACACCAGAGTGTGACGGTCCGGCCAGACCTTTATGACAGTCAGGCCAAATTCATGACCTGACTGTGCCTATTGCGATTACAGCAGGCGCTTGCGCATGACCTGCGACAGGGTGTCGATCAGGGTGACCGCAATGACCACGATGATGACGATGGCCGAAACGGCCTTGAAGTTGAAGGCGTTCATGCTGTCGAACAGCACCTGACCGATACCGCCTGCGCCGATCAGGCCCAGGACCGTGGCCGAGCGGCTGTTGGATTCGAAGCGGTAGAGCGCAAACGAGGTCCACAGCGGGGCCACCTGGGGAATCACGCCCCAGACGATCTCGTGCAGCTTGGAGCCGCCGGTGGCGCGCACGCCCTCGACCGGACCCTTGTCGATCGACTCGACCGCTTCCGAGAACAGCTTGGCCAGGACGCC
>DLIT01000172.1:1844-5192 GCA_002483865.1 Brevundimonas sp. UBA7635 | reverse complement strand
GGTTTCCCACATCTTGGCGACGAACATTTTCCATTCGGAGAAGTCCGGACGCAGCAGGTCGTGGACAAAGAGCTTCATGCTCTCGTTGCCGCCGAACAGGCGCGAGATATTGCCCAGGTCAACATCGTCCATGCTGTACAGCAGGACAGCGATGACGCCGCCCCAGACGAGCAGGTCCATCGCCCACGACAGGCCGGATTTGCGCGGCGCCGCCGGGATAGAAGCTGGCGTTACGGGTGCAGGGTTCAAGGTTGGACCTCACGCAGGCTGCGAAGACGTTGCAGCTCGGCAGCCGCCTTTTGAGCACCGGCACGGTCGCCCTTGGCCTCGGCCTCGGCGCGCTTCTGGTCGGCGATCATTTCACGGATCGGGTTCAGGTAGGAATCGTCAGCCGCGGCAAAGCGCGAGTATTCCAGACCGGCCAGCACCTTGCGCTGACGCTCGGCCTCAACGCCGTCGCCCTGGCCATAGGTCAGGAAGAAGCTGCGAATCTTTTCCTTCAGGGCCGGGTCCAGGTCTTCACGAACCACAATGCCACTTTCGGGAACCGGCGGCGAGACCCAGATCTCCTCGATCTGATCAGCCAGTTGCGGGTTCTCGCGGCGGATAAAGATCGTGTTGACGCTGTTCGAGGTCGCGACATCGATCACCCCGGTGGCCACGCCAAAGGCATTGGCCTGATGGTTGGCCGAACGGACGGTCTTGAAGCATTCGCCCGGCACGATGCCCTTCTCGTTGAAGAGGAAGGTCATCGGGGCCAGGGTGCCCGAGGTCGACTGGGCGTCACCGATGCCGAAATTATACTGCTTGCCGCACTCAAGGACCTTGTCGAGCGTGATGCCCGAGCCCTTTTTGACGATCAGCGTCGATTGATAGGAATCCAGGCCGTCACGGTTCACGGTGCGGGCGATGACCTCGGCATTGGCGCGATCGATAGCCTCGACCTCAGGCTTGGCCGAGAACCAGCCCACCTGGGTGTGATTACCGCGCATGGCCTCGACCAGAACCGTATAGTTCGAGCCGAAATAGGGCTTCACCGGCACGCCAATGGCCTTGGACATGTCGTCCAGAAGCGGCTGCCACAGCGGGCCCGACGAGGCCTGGCCTTCTGCGGACAGGATCGAGAAGGTGATTTCCTTGGGCGTACCGGCGGGACCGACGTCCTCATTGTTGCCGCAGGCCGCGACGCCCAGGGCCAGGGCCGCAGCGGCGCTGAGGCCCATCAGGCGGCGGGTAATGGAAATGGAGGTCATGCCTTGGCTTCCCAGAACGCGTCCTCGTATTCGGGACCGTAGATTTCAATCAGGCGCGTGGAATCGAGACCGGTCGAGGGGCCGTCATAAACAACCTTGCCCTTCTGCAGGGCGATGACGCGGTCGCAATAGCGGATGGCGTAGTCAACCTGGTGCAGGGTGACGATGACGCCCATGCCGTCGCGCTTGTTCAGCTCGACCAGCAGTTCCATGACCTTGCGGGCCGATACGGGGTCGAGCGAGGCGACGGGTTCGTCGGCCAGGATGGCCTGGGAGCCCTGGACAATGGCGCGCGCGATCGCGCCACGCTGCTGCTGGCCGCCCGACAGGGTGTTGGCGCGCTGTGCGGCATAGTCGGACACGCCGACGCGATGCAGGGCCGCCATGGCCTTGTCGCGGTCCTCGGCTGGCCAGACGCCCAGCAGGCCGCGCCAGGTCGGCAGACGACCAAGCGACCCCAACATGACGTTGGAGAAGAGCGACAGGCGACCGACCAGGTTGAACTGCTGGAAGATCATGCCCATGCGACGGCGGGCCTGGCGCACCTTACCCGTGACCTTGCCATTCTGCTGAACGGTGTCGCCGAACACCTGGATCGTACCCTGACCGGGATCGATGGGGTGTAGTCCAGTGATCGAACGCAACAGGGTGGACTTGCCGGAGCCGGACGGACCGATCAAAGCTACCATTTCGCCAGCAGCCACTTCGACGGAAACTCCGTCCAGGGCTTTTCTGGTGCCATAGGTCTTTGACACATCCCGTACGGACGCGACAGCAGCGGTGGATGAACTCATGGGCCCGTGGGTGGCGGTTGCTACAGGGGGCGCCGCATGACGCTTTCGGCGCGTCTCGGCAAGTGTCTTAATGACACGTCGGCCCTTCTTCCGTCCAGTGTGCGCCCGCCGCAACTGGGGAAAAGCCAAGCTTGGACACGAAATTACCTCTTTACAGCAAGGCACATATTCCTTTAATCCGCCCGTTCCGGCGGACCCCGTGGTCTAACCGTTAAGCGCTGCTAACGCCGGTCTGGGTTAACAATTAGCAGGGGGTTACGTGAATTGCGCACGTACCAACTTCCCCTGGACCTGGTCCGTGAGCGGTCCCCGGAGCGTCCGGTCGCACTTGTGCGTCCCAGCTCGGTTGCCGTAGCGGCGCAGTGGTTCCAGGATAATCTGAAAGCCGACGTCTTCTATGCGGTGAAGGCGAACCCGTCGCGCTGGGTGATCGAAACCCTGGTGGCCCAGGGCGTCAACGCCTTCGACGTGGCCTCGATTGCCGAGATCGAGCTGGTTCGCTCGGTCAGCCCCGATGCACGCCTGGCCTTCATGCACCCGGTCAAGAGCCGTGGTGCGATCAAGGCTGCCTACCACGACCATGGTGTGCGGACCTTCGTCCTCGACAGCCACGACGAACTTCAAAAGATTCTGGATGTTACGGATCAGGCTGATGACCTGAACCTGATCGTCCGCATGTCGGTCTCGGCCGATGGCGCCGCCTATTCCCTGTCGGGCAAGTTCGGTGTCTCACCGGACCAGGCCCCGGCCCTGCTGCTGGCCACCCGCCAGGCGGTCAGGGACGGGCTGATGGGTGTCAGCTTCCACGTCGGTTCGCAGTGCATGCGCCCGTCGGCCTATGAAGCGGCCATGACCCAGACGGGCCGCGCCATCAAGAAGGCTGGCGTCTTCGTCGACATCGTTGATGTGGGCGGTGGCTTCCCGTCCGTCTATCCGGGCATGGTGCCGCCGGACCTTCAGGAATATGCCGACGCCATCCACCGCGGTTTCAACGAGATGCCTGTCTCGGAAACGACCGAGCTGTGGTGCGAGCCGGGCCGCGCGATCGTGGCCGAGGGTTCGTCCATCCTGTGCCGGGTCGACCTGCGCAAGGGTGACGCCCTTTACCTGAACGACGGGTCCTATGGCTCGTTGTTCGATGCCACCCACTCGCGCTGGCCCTTCCCGACCAAGCTGGTCCGGGACGGCGAGGCTGCCTCGGAGCTGAAGCCCTTCCGCTTCTATGGCCCGACCTGCGACAGCATCGACCATATGCCGGGCCCGTTCTGGCTGCCGGCCGATGTCCAGGAAGGCGATTTCAT
>DLIT01000172.1:0-1788 GCA_002483865.1 Brevundimonas sp. UBA7635 | reverse complement strand
GCCGAGGAAGCTGCTCGCAAGGTGGTGCGTCTGTCGCGTCCCAAGGGCAAGGCCGGGGCCCGCAAGCGCCGTCGCTGACGCCCAACCCTAGTAATTAGGTCTAATGCGGCCCGGGATTTTTCCCGGGCCGTTTGCTTTGTGCGGTCCTGTCTGGCGATCTGGAACCCCCTTGCGGGTAAAGGGCTTGCTCTGTCGAAGGAGATCGACATGACCCAGACACCGCCCAAAGATCGCGACTATCCGACCCAGGCCGATCTGGATGAGGCCCTGCAGGGCACGGACATGGGCTCCGATACCCGGGCCGGCTCCCTGCGCGGCGGCTCGGCCTCCGGTTCGGACATTGATCCGGACCAGGAACTTATCAATCGCAAACTGATCCAGCAGGGCCAAGCCTTGAAGTCCGAAGGCTCAAAGCCGGCTGGCGGCCCTGAACAGGCAGCCAAATCGCGCGACCAGCCCGGCGACGAGGTCGATGCAGTTACCGGCTAAACGGCCTTGCTGATGCCGCAGGGATAGGCCACGGTAGCCGCAGCAAATGTCCAAGGATCCAGGCGTAATGAAGCATTGCGTAGCAACCGCAGCCGTGTGCCTCACAGTGGGCCTCGCCGGTTGCGATGAGAGCGGCGGGACCGTGCCGGAAGCGGCCGCAGGACAGACCGTAGCCGAGGCTTCCCAGGCCCCGGTGCCCACGCCGTTGTCCGGTGATGCCATTCCCGGTGCTCCCAGCTTTGTCGCCCTTTATCCCGGTGCGGAAGTGATCGTCGCTGAAAATGGCAGCCCCGCCAGACAGCTGGTCTTCACCACCGAGGCACCGCCTGACACGGTAATCGACTTCTATCGCCAGCGGGCCGAATCCTCTGGTCTTTATCCCACCGCCGCGATGAACCAAGGTCTTGCCCGCGCCTATGGAGCGTCCGACCGCGCCGAGTCAGGGGCCAGCCTGCAGGTCGTGGCTTCTCCGACCGAGAGTGGCCTGACCACCGTCCAGCTGAATTGGAACGTCGCCAGTTGATGGCGGGGGCGGCCAAAGGCTTGCCACCGGCCCTGGTGGCCCTGGCCCTGATGGCCTGTCCCGGCGGGTCCGCCACTGCTGCTAACCTCAAGGGCTATCTGGACGAGGCCGCGATCACCCGCCTGGCGCAAGCCATTGCCGCGCCGCCCGCCGCTGGCTCGGCCCAGGACCAGGCGGACAAGGCCGCCTCCGGCCAGTATCGCAGCCTGGAGAACACCGAGCGCTGGTTCCTGGCTACCACCCATGCCGAGCTGCGCCCCCCGCTGGGGATGCAGCATTTCGACTGCACCGTGGGCTTTCGCCTCAGCACGGCCGAGACGCCGCAGCTGACGCGGCTTATGACCCGGGTCCTGCATGACGCGGACGGCCTGGCCGAATGGGTCAAGGCCCGTGCCCATCGCCCACGACCGGTGGCAGATGACCCAGATCGCCCCGCCTGCCAGCGACTATCGGACGCAGGCAGGAACAGCCCTTCCTACCCTTCCGGCTCAGCCGCCGTGGCCACCGCCTATGGCGAGGTCATGGCCGAACTGGTGCCCGAACAGGCCCAGGCCCTGCGCGACACCGCCCATCAGGTGGCCCTGAGCCGCGTCATCTGCGGCATGCACTATCCGCATGACGTGGTCGCGGGACAGGCGGTCGGCCGCATGGTCCATCAGCAGCTTGTGCAGGATCCGGCCTATCAGGCTGATCTTGTGGCGGCGCGGGGTGAGATTACCGCCGCCCGCGCCCTGGGCCTTGCCAGTCCCGCCTGCGCCGCCGAGCGCTCGGCCCTG
>DLIT01000183.1:2085-3227 GCA_002483865.1 Brevundimonas sp. UBA7635 | reverse complement strand
ACCAGCTGCTCGACATAGGTGTCGTTCGGCTCGGCCCCGTCGACACCGATAATGGGCATGGTCGGGTTGTCCAGGATGGCATAGCCCTGGGTCAGCAGGAACAGGTGGCTGCTGGAGGCCGGGCGCACGAAGCGGTTGTTGGTGTCGACCACCTGGCCAGCCACGGCCGCATCGGTGAACTCCGCCGGATAGGCCCACATGACCAGCGGCAGCGGGCCGTCGCGGTCCTTGTCGTAGCCAGCCGGCAGATAAAGCGTGCCCGACAGCTGGACACCGTCGTTGCGGGTGTAGGCGATGAGCTGGCGCTGCACATCGGCCAGCTGCGGGGCCGGGTCGGTGAACCGGGTCAGGGGCGTGACCTGGCCATCCAGGCCGCGGATGCGCAGGTTAGCCGGCTCGGCCTGGGACTGGCGGCTGGTCAGCAGGCGCTGGCCGTCCTCATCCAGGATGTCGACCAGGGTTTCATACTCGCCCTCGGCCGAACGCCACAGGCGCTCGGTCTCACCCGACTGCAGGTCCAGGGCGTCGAGGAAGGGATAGGCCCCCTCGCGCGTCGCGCCCTCGCCCGACAGATAGATCCGCGAGCCATCGGCCGAGAAGCGGATCTGCGGGCGGCCGCGGCTGTTGGCCTCGGTCACCACGCTGCCCGGGTTATTGTAGCGGTCCTGATAGTTGCGCTCGACCAGGACGCGGTTCTGCGATGGATCAGACGGGTTCAGCAGGATGCGGGTCTCGCTGCGGTTCTGGAACCAGCGGGTATTCAGGATGGCGACGTCATCACGCCCCCACTGGATACCGGCATAGCGGGTCGGCAGGTCGGCCAGCACCATGGTCGCATCATTGAACGGGGCCCGCAGCATGAAGACGCGGTCGCGCACCTCGGCCGGGTTGCGCGGGTCGCCACCGTCCTGGGCCTCGGCCCAGACCAGGGTGCTGTCGGCATCGGCGCGCCAGGCAACCGAACGCGGCCCCTCGGCCACGGCATCGAACGAGGTGGGCACATTGTCACGCAGCGGCAGGTCGGCCACGCGGTGAACCGTGCGGCCATTCAGGTCCGTGACCACAATCTCGGTCGGGAACTGGCGGGCCGGAACCACATAGGAATAGGGCTTCTTCACCCGCGTCTGCAGGATGTAGCGGCC
>DLIT01000183.1:0-1925 GCA_002483865.1 Brevundimonas sp. UBA7635 | reverse complement strand
CCGGCTGGCTGGTGAAGTAATAGTCGAACAGCACCTCATCCATCGGGTCCTTCAACAGGTCCTGATAGGTGCGAACCGGAGCCACCCGGCCGCCGGTCTCGTCGATGACCGGGCCAGTGGGCGGACGGTCGGTGACCGGCGGGCGGCCGCGACCGGCCGGCGTTGTCAGGATGAACAGGCCACTGCTGTCCGGCATCCAGTCAAAGCCCGACCCGGTGGTGGCGTTGATCATGCCATTGGTCAGCTTGCGGGCGCGGGCGTCCGACACCCCGGCCGTCCACAGCTCCAGTCCATTGGCGGCATCGACCAGGAAGGCCACCTGGCGGCCATTGGGCGACCACCGCACATTGGCCAGGCGGGCATCAGCGGGCAGGCCCGTCACCGGGCGCGCATCGCCGCCCTCGGTCGACTGGAAGCTCAGCCCCGTCAGCCAGTTCATGCGCGAGGCTGCCGGGCCATTGTTGCGCGGATTGATGCGGTATCCGGCGAGGCGCAGCATCGGCTCGGCCAGTTCTGCAATGGACGGCAGGTTGGTGCGGTCCATCAGAAGAATGTGCCGGGCGTCGGGGCTGACCGAAACGCCCGGAGTGGGCTTGGCGTCCAGGATCTGGGCGATGGGCGCAGGCGGCTGCTGATAGGTCGGCCCATCGGCCCAGGCCAGCATCGGAACCCCACTGGCCAATGCCAGTGCCCCGCAGGCTACCGAGAAATTCCTCAAACGCATAAACGCCCTCCACTTTGCCGATTGAACTCCTGCTGTGTTTGTAAGGCGCGACACATCGGGTCAACCATGCATTGTCATTCCCGACGCCGCCAAAGCCTTGCTCGCTCGGAAAAGCCGATCTAAGGGAAGGAAGACCGCGATATTCATCAGACGGTGAAAAAGGGAGAGCCATGGGAAAGATCTTCGCAGACGTTAAGTCCGCGCTGGAGGGGCTGACGTTTGACGGCATGACCGTCATGTCGGGCGGCTTCGGCCTGTGCGGCATCCCGGAGAACCTGATTGCCGGTCTGCGCGACAGTGGCGTCAAGGGTCTCACGGTGATCTCCAACAATGCGGGCGTGGACGGCTTTGGCCTGGGCCAACTGCTGGAAACCCGCCAGATCAAGAAGATGATCTCGTCCTATGTGGGCGAGAACAAGGAATTCGAGCGCCAGTACCTGGCCGGCGAGCTGGAGCTGGAATTCAACCCGCAAGGCACGCTGGCCGAGCGCATCCGTGCCGGCGGTGCCGGTATTCCGGCCTTCTTCACCGCGACCGGCGTCGGCACCCTGGTGGCCGAAGGCAAGGAAGAGCGCGAGTTCGATGGCCGCCGCTACATCATGGAAACGGGTCTGGTCGCAGACCTTGCCATCGTGAAGGCATGGAAGGCCGACGAGCGCGGCAACCTCGTGTTCCGCAAGACCGCCCGCAACTTCAACCCGATGATGGCTACCGCCGGCAAGGTCACCGTCGTCGAGGTCGAGGAAATCGTGCCGGTCGGTTCGATCGATCCAGACCACATCCACACCCCGGGCGTCTATGTGGACCGCCTGATCCAGACCGTTTCGGAAAAGCGCATTGAACAAAGGACAGTACGCCAACGCGCGACTGAGGGCTCAAGTAGCGAAGCGGTAGCCCGCAAGGAGCAAGCATAATGGCGAGAACACGCGAACAGCTGGCCGAACGTGCTGCCAAGGAACTGCAGGACGGCTTCTATGTGAACCTCGGCATCGGCATTCCCACGCTGGTGGCCAACTACATCCCCGAGGGCATGACCGTTACCCTGCAATCGGAAAACGGCATGCTGGGCATGGGCCCCTTCCCCTATGAGGGCGAGGAAGATCCTGACCTGATCAACGCTGGCAAGCAGACGATCACCGAAATCCCCGAGAGCGCCTATTTCAGCAGTGCGGACTCATTTGCCATGATCCGTGGCGGCCAC
>DLIT01000020.1:6366-9103 GCA_002483865.1 Brevundimonas sp. UBA7635 | reverse complement strand
AGCCCTCCATGCGACGGGACGTGAGAAGGGTGGCACGGGTGGAAGGTAGGGCTACCTGATCTAAGCGAAAAGCATCTGAAAGCTCTCAGGAATGAGATCGCCGACGCTAAGAAGATTTTTTTGACGACGATGTAGCTGTGGATAGAGAGATATATCGGTCGAGCTCCTTGATGGCTGGCTTTCTATTTATGTGTACCTTTGGTATCTTTAAATGGAACACTCAATGCCAGTGGGGTGGCTATGTTAAAACAACTTCGCCTAAAGAATTTCCGAGCATTTAAGTCATTGGATGCAAGTTTTTCGAAGATAAACGTTTTCGTAGGCCCTAATAATTCAGGAAAATCTTCGATTATATCGGCTATTAATTTGATAGCCCAGAATACGAACTTAACTTCGGGGGAGAGGGGGCTTTCTCTGAATGGTGATCATGTCGAATTAGGTACTTATCATGATATGGTTCATGGTCACAATTCTAAGTCTCATGTTTCTATTGGATTCAATATTGGTCATTATAAGTATGATTATAAGTACAAATATCGACTTCAGCGTCGAGAGATAGAACTATCAGACGCAGTTATTACTGATAATTTTTACGAATATCATTACATTAATAACGGCGATACATCTTCGCATTACATTAATGAGTGTGGAAAAAAGAAATCAAAAATAGTTCTTAAGCGAAAGCCTGTAATTAAGGGTTTGGTGTTAAATATTAATTTCGCTCTTCACGATCTTCTTAGAATGGAAAGTGATCAAATTAAAGAGGGTGATACTTACTCATCGATACGTAGGTTTTATGCGTTCTCTATACGTAGGCTTGAAAGTACATTTGGAAATTATGAAAATGTAGGTGCGTTTCGAGTGGCTCCTCAGCGTACATATCACTTTACTGGTGAATCTCCATCAGGTGTCGGACGTTTTGGTGAGCACACAGCTCAGATGCTAGCCAACAGTGTATCAGATCGCCGCAAGTACAAATTCAATGTCCAAAAAATGGTTTCTCAATGGTTTTTGAGCAGTGGTGCTGCTCGTGAAATTAAAGTTAAGCCTCTTACTAATAGGCATTTTGAAATGGTAGTTGTTGATCGAACTGGCAGAGAGAGTAACATTATCGACGCGGGTCTTGGTTGTGCGCAAGTTTTGCCTGTTCTTGCTGGAGGATGGAATTTAATTAAAGAGGAATCCATTTTAAAAACAAGGCCAATATTTATTGTTCAGGAGCCGGAAATACATTTGCACCCTACTGCCGCTGCTCATCTAGGAACTTATTTTACTGATTTAGCTACAGAAGGAGTTCAATGTTTTATTGAGACTCATAGCGAGAATATCGTTTTGCGTATTGCGCAGCATGTAGCAAAAGGAGATTTAGACTCAAGAGATGTGAAGATATACTGGGTATCAGAAGTAGATGGCGAGCATCAGGTTACTGAATTAGGTATACGTTCTGATGGTACATTTGATAGAGCTTGGCCTGAAGGATTTTTCCCTACACGGTCTTTGGAAACAATTGCATTGGCTAGAGCGACAGCTCAACGTTCAGCTCAGAACTCAGAACAGCGCACAGAACAGCGCTCAGATAAGGTTAAGGTTTGATCTATGTCTAATGTATTAGATGCAAACTGTTGGGCAAAATATATTGATGATATTATCTTCAATGGTGATGGAAGTGGTCTAAATCTTATCGATAAGATAGATGCAAACGGTGGCTACGTTGTAGATGATATTGGTTTGATTAAGCATGAGTATCTTAATGTGCGAACTCCTCATGCAGAAGCTCTTTATAATGAATGGTTCGGGCAGCGCAGTCCATTTGGTATAGTTAGAATTTCTGAACAATCAAGATGTGGTAAGCTACGATCTATGATTCGAGAACTTGGTGTTCCTAATAAAGATGCAGTATATATTAAAGTCGCAGTGCAATCTGGAGTCAATCATATTATATCTGATGATATTGATATGTTCGATCCAAAATCTAAATCAAAATCGTCTGCGGCTAGAGAAAAAATTATTGACGATGAGAGTGGTGATGTTTGCATAAAGCTTTGGAGGAATTATAGAATTATTGTTAGATCTTCTTCCAATTACTTGATTCATAGCTAGCTGTCCCTCACCGCCCCTTCCTAAACGCCTCCGCCTTCTCCGCAGCCGCCTCTTTCCGCCAACGCTTCGGCGCTGACCTATCCACCTCTTCACCGACAGCAGTCAGCGCCTCGTTGGCAAACTCCAGATCAAGCAGCTTCATGCGCTTGATCTCGTCGCGGAGGCGGGCGGCTTCCTCGAACTCGAGGTTGGCGGCGGCGTCGCGCATGCGGGTTTCCAAGTCCTTCAGCGCGGACTGGAAGTTGGAGCCGGTGAAGGGTTTGGTGTCTTCCTTCATGCCCGGATTGGTGAAGCGGTCGATCTCGCGGGACTCGTAGGGAGACTCCATGATCTCCTTGATGTCGCGCTTGACCGTGGCGGGGGTGATGCCGTGGGCCTCGTTATAGGCCTGTTGTTTCTCGCGGCGGCGGTTGGTCTCGGTGATGGCGCGTTCCATCGAGCCGGTCATGCGGTCGGCATAGAGGATGACGCGGCCATCGACGTTACGCGCGGCGCGGCCGATGGTCTGGATGAGGGAGGTTTCCGAGCGCAGGAAGCCTTCCTTGTCGGCATCGAGAATGGCGACAAGGCCGCACTCGGGGATGTCGAGGCCCTCGCGCAGCAGGTTGATGCCGATGAGGCAGTCGAAGCTGCCCAG
>DLIT01000020.1:5247-6030 GCA_002483865.1 Brevundimonas sp. UBA7635 | reverse complement strand
GACGGTGACGTGGCTTTCGTCAACGAACAGCAGGGCGTTGTCGGGGATGTATTCGAAGAAGGTGGGCGGGGGCTCGCCCGGCGCGCGGCCCGTGAGCCAGCGGCTGTAGTTCTCGATGCCCGCGCAGGAGCCGGTGGCCTCCATCATTTCCAGATCGAAGCGGGTGCGTTGCTCCAGCCGCTGGGCTTCCAGCAGCTTGCCGTTCTCGACCATCCAGTCGAGGGTTTCCTTCAGCTCGGCCTTGATGCCGGTGATGGCCTGGTTGAGCGTCGGGCGGGGCGTGACGTAGTGGCTGGCGGCGTAGACGGTGACCTGTTCGAGGCTGGCGGTCTTCTTGCCGGTGAGGGGGTCGAACTCGTCGATCGCCTCGATCTCGTCGCCGAAGAGGGAGATGCGCCAGGCGCGGTCTTCCAGGTGGACGGGGAAGATTTCGATCGTGTCGCCGCGCTTGCGGAACATGCCGCGCTCGAATTGGAGGTCGTTGCGCTTGTATTGCAGGGCGATGAGGTCGGCGCGGAGTTTGGCTTCGTCGATGGTGTCGCCGACCTTCAGGCCGAAGGTCATGGCGGTGTAGGTCTCGACCGAGCCGATGCCGTAGATGCAGGAGACCGACGCCACCACGATGACGTCGTCACGCTCCAGGATCGCCCGGGTGGCCGCGTGGCGCATCCGGTCGATCTGCTCGTTAATGGAGCTGTCCTTCTCGATATAGGTGTCGGTGCGCGGGACGTAGGCCTCGGGCTGGTAGTAGTCGTAGTAGGAGACGAAATACTCGACCGCATT
>DLIT01000020.1:3013-5201 GCA_002483865.1 Brevundimonas sp. UBA7635 | reverse complement strand
GTGACGCCGAGGAGCACCTGATTCTGTTCGCCTTCAGAGGCCTGTTCGACCAGTTCGGCGATGGCCGTGGGTTGGTCGCCGGCGGGCGTGTACCGGGTTTCCAGACGGAAGGGCCTGGACAGTTTGTTCTTTGGGCGATCCGGGCGGTGCGGCTGCCAGTCTGAAGGGGCAGAGGGGGCTTCCTCGGGCGTCAGGCGCGGACCCGTGCCGAACATGGGCAGGTTGCGCGCCGCTGCCAGGCTGTCGTGGAGGAAGCCGGCGGACATTTCCTCCACGCCCCGAACCGGGTCTTGGCCTGGAACATGGACGGGCTTCGCCAGCTTCTGGGCTGGCTTCTGGTTCGATTTCTGGGAGGAACGGGCCATGAACATAACCTAGTGCGCCCAGGTCCCGTCCGCCATAGGCCAAGGAATAGGGCATTCGGAACATTAGTGGCTCTTCAAAGGCAAACGCCACTGGCCCAACTTCCTTTGACCCAAAACAACGCGAAATTGCGCCGTAATCTGGCTCACAATTGACCCAAATATGCCTCATTATAGTAAAATACGGCGAGAAATAGCCAATCCCGCGTCAAAAATGACGCAGTATTTCAAGTATCTATGTAATCTTGACATAAACTCGTTGCTGCCAAGGCCAACCTGAGATCACCTTCGACCCAGCCCCCGATATTTGGTGATATCGATGGTCGATGAACCTGAATCAGCAAGATGTTGGTTCAGATAATAAAGTATTAATCGGGTATGATGAGGCATATGAGCACTCGTAAAGACTACCTGCTGGGCACGACGGCGGCTGTGCTGTCGCTAGCTCTGCTGGCTCCGGGCGTTTCTGTCGCTCAAGAAGCGACCTCTACTGAAGAACAAGCATCGACGATCGAGGAAGTCGTCGTCGTTGGTTCGCGCATCCGCCGCGACAACTTCAATGCTCCGTCGCCGACCCAGGTCGTGACGCGCGAAGAAGCCACCCTGCAAGGCTTCGCCTCGACCACGGAAGCCCTGCAATCGACCGCCGTCACCGGCGGTACGTCGCAGATCAACAATGCCTATGGTGGCTTCGTCACCAACGGTGGGCCGGGTGCCAACACCATCGGTCTGCGGGGCATGGGCCCGAGCCGTACCCTGGTGCTGCTTAACGGCCGCCGCGTGTCGCCGGCCGGTTCGCGTGGCTCGGTTGGCGCTGCCGACCTGAACGTCCTGCCGACCTCGATGATCGACCGCGTGGAAGTCCTGCGTGACGGTGCCTCGTCGGTCTATGGCTCGGACGCCGTTGCCGGTGTGGTCAATATCCAGACCCGCAAGAACATTGACGGCCTGACCTTCGAAGCCCAACGCAACCAGACGACCGACGCCAACGGCAACGGTGGCTCGACGCGTCTGTCGCTGACGGGCGGCACCTTCGGTGATCGCTGGCGCGCCGCCGGTTCGGTTGAGTACTACAACCGCGACGAACTGACCCTGCGCGACCGTGAGTTCACGCGCTGCCAGACCGACGGCTTCCGCTTCGGCGAAGACTACATCGACCCGGTCACCGGCAAGTCGAAGTGCTATCCGATCACCACGACCGGTTCTAACGGCGTCACCATCAATACCCTGGGCACCGGCAGCATGGCTGGTATCGGTGCGGCTGGTGTGCCAGCGGGCCTCGAAGGTCTGCTGTACAATCGCTGGCGTCCGAATTCGGGCATCGACTCGGGTCTGGTCGGCTTCGAAGGCGTGGGGGGTACCTACCTGAACCCGGACGATCCGACCAAGCGCCTGGGTCTGGACGTCAACATCCGTGACACCTTCGAAGACCGTATGCTGAACGAGTCGCTGATCTCGCCCGTCGAGATCGTGACCCTGTACGGTGAAGCCGGCTATCAGCTGAACGCCCTGGGCAATGCTGAGGTTTACGGCGAATTCCTGTATAACAACCGTCAGTCCACGCAGACTGGCTATCGCCAGCTTTCGCTGGACTACGCCAAGGGCTCGCCCCTGATCCCGACGTTCCTGGCCGATTCGACCTTCTCGGCTGACCAGGGTACCAGCAAGGGTAAGGACGTCGGCGTCCGTGCCTTCATCGGTTTCGGCAACGACATCTCGAAGCAGGAAGTCGAGTTCAACCGTTACGTCACCGGCATCAAGGGTGACTTCTTCCTGCCCGACTGGCGCTATGATGCTTCGGTCAGCTACTCGAAGTCGCACTCGAC
>DLIT01000020.1:243-2959 GCA_002483865.1 Brevundimonas sp. UBA7635 | reverse complement strand
GCCGTCTCGAGCGCTACCCTGGCTGGCCAGCTGCCGCAGGACTGGGTCGACTACGTCTTCCGTCCGGTGACCGGCACGACCGTCTTTGAAGAAACCGTCCTGAGCGTCGGCATCGACGGCCCGCTGTACACCCTGCCGGCAGGCGAGGTCATGGCCTTCTTCGGTGCTGAGTACCGCAAGTCTGAAATCGACGACACGCCGGGTCTGGATTCGCAAAACGGCAACACCTACAACTTCTCGACCTCGGCCATCACCCGTGGTTCGGACTCCGTCTGGGAAGTCTTCGGTGAAGTCGAAGTGCCGCTGCTGCGTGACGTCACCTTTGCCCGCGAACTGTCGCTGAACGGCTCGTTCCGTTACACCGACTATGACTCGTACGGCGACGATACGACCTACAAGCTCGGTCTGGTTTACGAGCCGATCGAGGGGGTAACCTTCCGCGGTACCTATGGCACCTCGTACCGCGCTCCGGCGCTGTTCGAGCAGTTCGTCGGCGCGACCTCGGGCTTCCTGGCCAGCACCAACGACCGCTGCAACAACTACGGCGCTCCGAACGTCAACCCGAACCGCGTCGCTAACTGCGCATCGGAAGGTCTGGCAACCGACTGGCAGCAGACGCGCAGCGTCGCGGTCATCACCGCAGGTGGTGCCGAAGCTGGCCTGGCCGCTGAAACCTCGACCAATATGACGATCGGCATGGTCCTGCAGCCGACCCTGCCGGAAGGCTGGGGCGATCTGGCCTTCGCCGTCGACTATTACGAGATCGAAGTTGAAAACGGCGTGTCGCGTTCGGGCGCAGGCAATATCCTGACCCGCTGCTACGACTCGAACCCGGACGACTTCGCAGCCGGCAACGGCTTCTGCCGTCTGATCGAGCGTGACGAACTGGGCGCCCTGACCGTCTACGACAGCTACATCAACCTGGCGACGGACAATGTTAAGGGCTTCGACTACACCGTGCGTTATCGCAAGGACGTCGGCCCGGGTACGGCTCTGCTGAACCTCGGCGTGACCCAGTACACGGAAGTCTCGAGCAAGCTGTTTGCCGAGGATCCGCTGGAAGACTACGTCGGCATGATCAACAACCCAGAGTTCACCGCCACGGCTGACGTGTCGTACGCCTGGGATGCCTGGCGCGTGCGCTACGGCGTTGAGTGGGTCGATGCCATGAGCTCGTACGAGTACTATGGCGAAGATCCGGCAACCAGCATTTACGACCTGGCGGTCGGTGACTACTGGCAGCATAACGCCTCGGTCCAGTACAAGACGCCTGAGTTCACCGTCACGGTGGGCGTGCGTAACCTGCTGAATGAAGATCCCCAGACGATCTCGGCCGGTGTGAACAACCGGATCGGCAACGCTCCGCTGTACTCGGGCTACGACTATCTGGGCCGCACGGCCTTCGTGAACCTCACGAAGTCGTTCTAAGCCTGACCTGACTACAGGTTGAGGAAAGGGCGGCGGACTTCGGTCCGCCGCCCTTTCTGCTTTCTGCACCGGCTGCTAGCCTGATCGCATGACATTGGCTCGCACCTTCATGGCGTCACTAAGCGCCCAGGTCCTCCTGGCGCTCATTCTAGGTCTAGGGGCAGGGGCGGCGGCGCAGGCCTGGGGACTGCCGGGTGGGCGCGGCACCGCTGACTTCATCAGCGCCATTGGCCAGCTGTGGCTCAATGCCCTGCGCATGACGATCATTCCGCTCGTTTTCTCCTTGCTGGTGACGGGGATTGCCTCGATCGCCGATGCGGCCCGGACCGGTCGGCTGGCCCTGCGTGCCATGATCCTGTTCGGCCTTTTTATCCTGGGCGCGACCATCTATGCCGTGGCTGTGTCCTATGGCCTGCTCAGCCTCTGGCCCATCAATCCGGAAGGGGCCGCGCGACTTCTGGCCAGCCAGCCGGACACCCCGGATGGGATCGGAGCCGCGGCACCGTTTGGTGAGTTTCTCAAGACCATCGCCCCGTCCAACCCGATCCGCGCTGCGGTCGAGGACGCCATTCTGGGAATCGTGGTCTTTGCCGTCTTCTTCGGTTTTGCCGTCTCGCAGATGACCGAGCGGCTGCGGGCTCCGCTGGTCACCTTCTTCGAGGCCGTGGGCGAAGCCATGATCATCATTGTTCGCTGGGTGCTGAGAGCCGCGCCTGTAGGGGTCTTTGCCCTGGCCCTGGGCGTCGGGCTGACCGCAGGGGCCAGCGCGGCTGGCGTCCTGTTGCACTATGTGAGCATCATCTCTCTGGCCTGCATCGGGATCGCGCTGGTCGTCTATCCGCTGGTGGTGATCTTTGGCCGCGTTAGTCTTGGCCGCTTTGCCCGCGCGGCCGCCCCGGCCCAGGTGGTAGCCTTCTCGACCCAGTCCTCGCTGGCCAGCCTGCCGGTCATGGTCGAGCGCGCCGTCGACAACCTGGGCGTCCGGCGCTCGACAGCGGGGTTGGTTTTGCCCCTGGCCGTCGCCGTCTTTCGGATCACCAGCCCGGTGGCCAACCTGGGCGTGGCGCTTTACTGCGCGCATCTGTTCGGCCTGCAGCCATCTATGGGACAACTCTCCGCCGCCATGCTGACGGCCATGCTGATCAGCATAGGTACGGTGGGCCTGCCCGGTCAGGTCAGCTTCTTTGCCTCAATCGCTCCGATCTGCATCGCCATGGGGGTGCCGCTGGAGATGCTGCCGCTTCTGCTGGCGGTCGAGGTCATTCCGGACATCTTCCGCACCCTGGGC
>DLIT01000020.1:0-172 GCA_002483865.1 Brevundimonas sp. UBA7635 | reverse complement strand
GTGGCCCGCATGGTCCAGGGCAGAGAGGCTGAGCCGGACGACCTGGCCGCCGGTATCTAGGCCGGGAGAGGCCCGCGGCTAGAGGCCGGGGATGTCGAGGCGCGCGGCGCTGGCTTCGGGCTCCATCGCCTCGAACAGGGCTTCGGCCTCGTCAAAGGTGTCGAAGTCGAGC
>DLIT01000053.1:22570-22727 GCA_002483865.1 Brevundimonas sp. UBA7635 | reverse complement strand
CCTGAGCGGCTTGAGACGGACCTTGCCCATCGCATCGAGACTGAGGACCGACTGGTGACCGAGCCTTCGGGCCGGCTGATGGTCCGGCGCGTCCGCCGGATCGGGCCCCTGGTCCTGGGCGAAAAGAGCCTGGGGCCACCGGATCGCAAGACCCTGC
>DLIT01000053.1:7051-22386 GCA_002483865.1 Brevundimonas sp. UBA7635 | reverse complement strand
CGAAGCCCTGTTGGCCTGCCGCGAAGACTGGCTATGGCCCTTGCTGAATCAGGTCCGGGCGCTGTCCGAGGTGACGGATCGCAGCCTGGCTGAGGCGCTGAGGGGCCTGATCCCGTGGGATCGGCACGCGCAGCTGGATCAGCTGGCACCGGCGCGGCTGGTCACCCCGCTGGGGTCCGCAGCCATCGACTATGAGGCCGAGGGCGGGCCCCGCGTCGAGATTCGGGTACAGGAGCTGTTCGGCCTGAAGCAGCATCCCACGGTGGGCGGCGGCCGGGTGCCCCTGACGCTCAGTCTCCTGTCGCCGGCGCGGCGACCGGTCCAGGTCACGCGCGACCTGCCGGGTTTCTGGGCCGGTTCCTGGGCTGCGGTACGCAGCGAGATGCGTGGGCGCTATCCCCGCCACCCTTGGCCGGAGGACCCAGCCAATGCCGAAGCCACCAACAGGGCCAAGCCCCGGGGAACTTGACGGATAGGTGACGGAAATAGCAAGGTCTTGCTTCAGGTGTGGAATTCTCGATGGCTGATGCAAGTTTTGTCCAACCCGCAGCGTCTAAGCGACGGGTTTTGTTCGCAAGCCTGATTGGCACAACCATCGAGTTCTTTGACTTCTATATCTACGCCACGGCAGCGGTGCTGGTTTTCCCGGCCCTGTTTTTTCCGGGCACGGATGCCATGACGGCCATGCTGTCGTCCTTTGCGACCTTTGCCATAGCCTTCTTTGCCCGGCCGGTCGGGGCCGTCGTCTTTGGGCATTTCGGCGACCGGATCGGACGAAAGGCGACCCTGGTGGCGGCCCTTATGACCATGGGGTTATCGACCGTCGCCATCGGCCTTCTGCCCACCTATGCCCAAGTGGGCGTCGTGGCCCCGCTGTTGTTGGCCCTTTGCCGTTTCGGACAGGGCCTGGGCCTGGGTGGTGAATGGGGCGGGGCGGTCCTGCTGGCCACCGAAAACGCACCCCCGGGCAAGAAGGCCTGGTTTGGGATGTTTCCGCAACTGGGCGCGCCCATTGGCTTTATCCTGTCGACGCTGTCCTTCATCATCCTGACGGCGACCCTGCGTGATGAGCAGTTTCTCAGCTGGGGCTGGCGGATACCCTTTGTGGCCAGTGCCTTGCTGGTGCTGGTAGGGCTGTGGGTGCGGCTGCGGATTACTGAAACGCCCGAGTTCAAGTCCGCCATCGATCGGCAGGAGCGCGTCGATACGCCCATCCTGACGCTGATGGCCCGGCACAAGTATGCCCTGCTGACCGGGACCCTGGCCGGGCTGGCGACCTTTGTCCTGTTCTACCTGATGACGGTCTTTGCCCTGGGTTGGGGGACCACCGCCATGGGCTACAGCCGCGAGCAGTTCTTGCCGATCCAGCTGCTGGGCGTCTGCTTCTTTGGGCTGTTCATCCCGCTATCGGCCCTGGCGGCTGATCGGTGGGGTCAGGGGCGCACGCTGCTGGTCACCTCAGTCGCCATTGCCCTGTTCGGCGCAGGCCTGGCCCCTCTGTTTGGTGGCGCAGGCATGGCGGGCGTCATTGCCTTCTTCATCATCGGCTTCAGCCTGATGGGCTGCACCTATGGCCCGCTGGGGGCGGCGCTGGCCTGGCCGTTCCCGACCTCGGTGCGCTACACCGGAGCCTCCATGACCTTCAACCTGGCCGGTATCCTGGGCGCGTCCCTGGCTCCGTTCGCGGCGACCTGGCTGGCCGGACAATACGGGCTGAAGGCGGTCGGGGCCTATCTGACGGTCGCGGCGGTCCTGACGGTACTGGCCCTTCTGGGCATGACGCGTATCAAGACCGAAGGCGAGGCCTAGCCCTGAAGGCCTGATCCATAGGCGGCATCGGTCACCGAATAGACCATGATGCCCGTCGCAACGGCCAGGTTCAGGCTATCGGCGCGGCCCCGCATGGGAATCTTGACGTTGACATCGCAGGCGGCGGCCAGTTCATCGGTCAATCCGGCCTGCTCGTTGCCCATCAGGATAATGGCCGGGTGCCGGAGCGGACTGTCGCGATAGCCGTGGGTGGCGTCGAGGCGCGTGCCGATCACGCTGCCCGGCCAGTTCTTGCGCCACGCCACGAAATCCTCGCGGCTGGTCCTGGTAATGGTCACGGCGAAAACCGAACCCATGGTCGCGCGCACGGCCTCGACGGAATAGGGATCGACGCAGTCGCCAATCAGGATCACGCCGCCGCAACCAGCGCTGTCAGCCGTTCGGATGATTGTGCCGAGGTTGCCCGGGTCACGTACCTGCTCCAGCGCCACCCAGACGGGCTTGCTGTCGGGCTTGATCTCGTCCAGCGGGGTGAACACCTGCTCGAACACGCCCAGCACGGTCTGTGGATTGTCGCGACGGCTGATCTTTTCGAGGATGGCGTGGGTGACGGTGATGATCTGGCCGCCAGCCTTGCGGGTCTCTTTCTTGGCGCGGTCGAGAATGGCGTGCGGGCGGGCATCCTGGCCGACCAGCAGCATCTTCGGCGCGCGGCCCTGATCCAGGGCCTCGCCGATGAATTTCAGACCCTCGGCCAGGAAGCGGCCCGTCGCTTCGCGCTCCTTGCGCATGTGCAGGGCGCGGACAGCCTTGACGGTGTCATTGGTCAGGGAGGTGATCAGATGCTCGCCCATTACACATTGCTCCAGCGGGCAAAGAAGCTGAGGCCGATGGCGCGGGCATCCTTGCCATCCTCGGACAGGGCCAGTTCGCCCCAGTCGATGCGGCCGCCACGGTCATGGGTGGCCTCGGCCATCATGTGCGCCAGCGACAGGCCGGAAATACGCGCTGCATAGGCGTTCAGCAGCAGGAAGCTGGCATCGTCCGCCAACAGGGCGGCGCAGTCCTTCAGCAGTTCGGGCATGTCCTCGAACAGGCGCCAGACCTCACCATTGGCACCGCGACCGTATTTGGGCGGGTCCAGAATGATGCCGTCATATTTGTTGCCGCGACGAACTTCGCGGGCCACGAATTTGCGGGCGTCTTCCACCAGCCAGCGGATCGGTCGGTCGGACAGGCCCGACAGCTCGGCATTCTCGCGGGCATAGTTGACCGACTTCTTGGACGCATCGACGTGGGTCACATGCGCGCCCGCTGCCGAACAGGCCAGCGTGGCCACGCCCGTATAGCCGAACAGGTTCAGTATTTTCGGCTCTTCCAGGGTACGGATGCGGGTATCCAGCCATTCCCAGTTCGCCGCCTGTTCAGGGAAGAAGGCAAGGTGGCGGAACGGCGTGAACCGCCCCATGAAACGCACGTCCTTCCATTTCAGCGGGAAGGCATCGATCGGGCCATGCGCGTCAAAGCGCCAACGGCCGGAATCCTCTTCCTCCTGTTGGGGATCGAACATGGCATTGGCCTGTTCCATGGCCTGAGCATCACGCGGGGCCCAGAAGCACTGGGGCTCTGGTCGCACCACGCTGTAGCGACCATAGCGTTCGAGCTTTCGGCCGTGGCCGCTATCCAGCAGCGCGTAATCAGACCAGCCTCGCGTGACGAGGGTTTCAGGGGTGGGGGATAGAACCGGAGCCATCCGCCGCTGATAGGCGCTCAGGCGGCTTGTCGTCCAGCGCCCGCGAACACTTCCGTCTGATCTTCATGTTCGACTTCTGGCCTGTGAGGCGTCTTGTCCCAGCGGTGAGGTTCGAGGATCAATCGCGCCAAGGCGTGCACAAAGGCCAGGGTCAGAAGGCTCCAGTAAGCAGGCGCGATCACCATATCCCAAGGCTTGAAGCGCACCCCGGCCCGCCGGGCCCCCTCGATAGCCACCAGCAGGGTGGCGATCGTGCCGATGAGGAAGGTGGCGCTGGCCAGCGGCGGGACGGGCGGCAGCTGGCATGAAACCAGGGCGGTCAGGCTGATCGCGGCCACCCAGGCGACGCTGATGGCGTGGACCGAGGCTGACAGGGTGCCAGCGCCGATGGTCAGGCCCATGGCCAGCCAGCCCTTTGGTCCCATGCCCACCCAGTGACGCGTGTGTAACAGCAGGGTCTGAAGGTAGCCTTTGATCCAGCGGGTTCGCTGCGGAAGCCAGAGCCGCAGGTCCCCCGGCGGGGTCTCATAGGTCGGTCGCGAGAGGACGCCAAGACGTCCCCCCGTGCGCCAGATGCGAAAGCCGAGGTCGGCATCCTCGGTCACATTCCAGGCATCCCAGCCGCCAATCGCCTTCAGACGATCGACGCGGAAATGATTGCTGGTGCCGCCAAGAGGAAAGGGCAAGCCCAGACGCGCCAGAGCGGGCAGGGTGACCTCGAACAGGGCCGCGTATTCCACCGCAAAATGAGTGTCCAGAAAGGGCGAACTGGATCGGGACTTATCGCGGCGACGGATTCTTAGCGGGGCCTGAAGGCAGACGAGGTCGGCAGGCTCGGCCATGAAACGGGCGGCGGCTTCCTTGAGCTGCAGTGGATCAGGATCATCCTCGGCGTCATAGATGGTGATCAGGTCCCCCGTGGCGCGCTCCAGGGCGTAGTTGAGCGCGCGCGGCTTGGTCTTTGGCGAGCCGGGCGGGACGACCAGAATCTGCAGCCAGTCCGGGCGTGCGACTGTCTCTGCTGCAAGCCGGGTGGCCAGGTCGTCGGCTTCCAGCGCAATGAAGCCCTGCAGTCGGTCGGCGGGATAGTCGATCTGCGACAATCTCTGGATCAACTGCGGCAGGATGGCCGCCTCATCATAGAGCGCCGCCACGACGGTATAGCGGGGCCAGACAATAGGCTCTGCGGCCACGACGGCGATCGGCCGGGCCTGGTGCAGGCACACCAGCCGCCAGGCGGCAATGCCGAGCCACAGGCAGCAGATTCCGGCAACCAGCAGGTTTGCAGGCATAATTCCGCAGTAGAGCACGCCAATGATGGTCAGTCCCAAACAGGCCAAGACCAGGGCCTGAAGCCGGGTGACGGTGGTGCGGGCGCTGTCGCGCAGATAGGTCTCCACTGGCCTGGGCTCCCCCGAGCATATCCATTATAAACTTAACTGTTAGTATGCTGTTAAGCTTTTGGCAACCATTTGGCCTGGTGCGGGAATGGGGCTATCAAGAGCCTGGTCGAAGGGACGAGGAGTCTGGTTCTTGACGGGTTCGATGTCTCAGGTTCAGCGCGCTCCCCGGAAACCCAAGGGAGAAGGGCACGTCCGCCGTGCCGAAATCTTGTCGGTGGCCCAGGAAATCTTTGTGGAGCATGGCTATGAAGGTGCGACCATTCGCAAGATCGCCAGCGCCATTGGCCTGTCATCGACCGCCCTCTATATGCATTTCCCGGACAAGGCCGCGATCCTGAATGAGATCTGCAAGGAAGCCTTTGCGACTTTGATCGAGGCCAGCCACGAGGCCCTGGCCGATGAGGCAGAGCCCGAGGTTCGCCTGCGCCGGATGGTCGAGCACTACATGCGGTTCGGGTTCGAGAACCCCAATGCCTATCGCCTGACCTATATGATGGCCCCCCTTGATCCGGTTCACGGGCCCGCAACCGACGTCAAGGAGACCGGCATCCAGCTGTTCCAGCAGTTCGTGCTGGCGGTCGAGGCCGTGATCGCCGCCGGGCGGATGAAGGGCGATGCCGCGACCCTGGCCCAGGTGATATGGGCAACATCCCACGGTCTGGTGGCTCTTCAAATCGCCAAGCCTTTTTTTGACTGGGCCCAGCGCGATGAACTGATCCGAATCCAGTTGGACGCCCTGTTCTCGGGACTTCTGAAGCCTTGAAATCTCGTCTTTGTGTGATGCTGGTTTTGGGCTGGGCTACTTTGGCAGGAGGCGCGAAAGCGCAGCCACTCAGAGTCATGTCCCTTGATCAATGTGCTGACCAGTATGTCATGAGCCTGGCCCCCGACGCGACCCTGGCTCTTTCGCCGCGGGCCGATGACGAGGATTCCTGGAATCGGAATTTCGCCCGACGGCACAGAATTTTGCGCCCCAGCCTGGAGGCCGCGCTTGGCTTTGGCCCCGATGTCGTCGTGCGCTATTGGGGCGGGGAACCGCGGCTGTTGCGGGCGCTGGAGCGTCGTGGCGTGCGGGTAGTGACGATTGAGGATGCCATCGATATGGGCGGGGTGCGGAACAATATTGCCATCGTGGCCAAGGGATTGCACCAGGCAGAGCGGGGACAGGCGCTCATCGCCCGGATGGACAACCAACTGGCCCAGGCCGCAGGCGCAGGTCAGGGGCAGGAGATCCTCTATATGACACCCGGCGGCTATACCGGCGCGCGCGGCACCCTGATAGACGCCATCCTGCGCGCCGCCGGTTTTCGCAATCGCGCCGAGGGACAGGGGTTTGTGTCGGTAGGCATCGAGGCCCTGGTGTTTCGGCCACCGATAAGGGTGGTTCAGGGCTTCTACAGCCTGTGGCGGAGCAACTGGCGGGGGCCAGGGCGTCACCCGGTGGTTGTCGAGGCGACCCGGGACAAGGTCGTGGCTGAATTGCCGGCGTCTACCATCAGCTGTCCGGCCTGGTTCGCGGCTGAAGCATCGGCTTTCCTGGCCGCAGCGGTTCGATGATCCGATCACACACGAGTCTGAACCTTTTTCTGGTAATCTTGACTCTGGCGGGTCTGAGCGCAGCCCTTGCGCTGGGCGAAGTGGGGCTGAGCCTTGGCCAGTATCAAGAGGCCTTTTTCGCATCCCGCTCTGACGCTGGCGTCGTGTTGTGGCAGGTCCGGGCACCACGGGCCGTTTGTGCCTTCATGGTCGGCGCAGCCCTGGGGCTTGCAGGGGCTGTGCTGCAAGGGTTGCTGCGTAATCCCTTGGCAGATCCCGGCGTCCTCGGCGTGTCCGCCACAGCTGCGTTCGGCGCGGCCACGGCAATTGTTCTGGGGGCCGCGGTGGTGCCTGGTTTGGTCGAGGCTTCGGCCCTGGCAGGATCAGCGCTGGCGGGCGGCGTCCTTCTGCTGGTGGCCGCACGATTGCGCGCGCCCGAAGCCTTGATCCTGTTTGGCGTGGCCCTGTCCAGTATGGCTGGTGCCATGACGGCTCTCATTTTCAACCTGTCGCCCTCGCCGATTGCCATGTCTGAGGTCATGAACTGGCTGCTGGGCTCGGTCCAGAACCGCAGCTGGATCGACGTGGCCTGGCTCGCGCCTTTCCTTGGACTGGCTGCCGTTTTGGCCAGGATGGCCGCGCCCGCTCTCAGGATGCTGAGCCTGGGCGAAGAGGCGGCAGCGGCTTCCGGGCTGGCGATGAAGCGTTTGCGCCTCCTGGCCTTGATCGCCTCGGCCATAGCGGCTGGCGCGGCCGTAGCCGTGGCCGGCGTGATCGGCTTTGTCGGTCTGGCAGCCCCTCATCTGGTGCGCGCTGCCGTGCGGGGCGATCCGGCGCGTCTGTTGTTGCCATCGGCCCTGACGGGCGGGCTGATTTTGGTGGTGGCTGACCTGTTTGCCCGGATCATGCCGACCGACCAGGAACTGAAGCTGGGCGTCTTCACCGCCCTGGTCGGGGCACCGCTTTTTGCCCTGATCGCCTGGCGCGCGGCAAGGGAATGGCGGTCATGACCTCTCTTCTGGAACTTGACAAAGTTGAGGCTCGGCTGGGTGGAAAGCCCGTTCTGACGGGGATGAGCCTGCGGGTTCAACCCGGGGAGTTGGTGGCCCTGTGCGGTCCCAATGGCGCAGGCAAGTCCAGCGCGCTGAAGGCTGGTCTCGGTCTTCTGCCCGCCACTGCGGGGCGGGCGCTGCTGCAGGGGCAGGATGTGCGAGGTCTGTCAGAGCGCCAGCGCGGTCAACGCGTGGCCTATCTGCCGCAGGAACGGCACATTGCATGGAATCTGCCAGCCATAGAAGTGGCTGCCCTGGGGGGCCCATTTCTTCAGGCAGACAAGGCCCTGGCCCTGTCGCTTGAGGCTTTGAAGGAAGTCGGCGCGGCGCATCTGGCCGAGCGTGGTGTGGCCGATATGTCGGGGGGCGAGCGTGCGCGGGTCCTTCTGGCCCGCGCGCTTGTGGTGGATGCGCCGCTGCTGCTTGCTGACGAGCCTGTGGCCGGTCTGGACCCCGATGCCCAGTTGCTGGTCCTGGAGCGCCTTCGTGCCCGCGCCTGCGGTGATCGCGCCGTGCTGGTCAGCCTTCACGACCTGAGCCTGGCGGCCCAGTTCGCTGACCGGGTCATTGTCCTTGAAGCAGGACGTCTGGTCGCCGACGCGGCCCCGACCCGGGCCCTGTCGCCTGAGGTGTTGTCACACGTCTTTGGTCTGGACGGGAAATGGGTCGAGAGTGCAAGCGGGCCGCTGTTGGCGGCCCGCCGTCGTCACTCAGCCTAGGGCTGATAGGGGCGGGGGCCGCTGTAGGGCGGCGTGCCGCGCGCCAGGTCAGAGGACAGGGTGATCTGTGCCGTGCCGCCATTCAGGCGAGCCCGATAGACCTGCATGTTCTCCATCACCCGCATCATGTAGTTGCGGGTCTCGGTGAAGGGCGCGCATTCGATGAAGTCGATCGGATCGACCTGGTTGCCGCGTGGGTCACCGCAGCGCGCGACCCACTGAGGCGGTCGAGCGGGGCCAGCGTTGTAGCCGACGGTGGCCAGCAACTGCGAGCCCCCGAAGTTATTGGTCAGTTCAGCCAGGTGATAGCTGCCCAACTGCATGTTGTAGTCGGCATCCCACAGGCGATCGGCGCTGTAGGGCAGGCCGATGCGGCGCGCCACGCCCTGGGCGGTCGAGGGCAGGAACTGCATCATGCCGCGGGCGTCGGCGCTGGAGCGGACCAGGGGGTCAAAGCTGGATTCCTGGCGGGTGATGGCCAAGGTGAACTCCAGCGGCGCGGCACCCGGCACCGGGGTCGGGATGCGCACGGGATACATGCGCTCGGGCATGACCATTCCGCGCTGGCTGGCGGCGCGACCGACCATCATCGAGCCGAACTGGTCGCCATAGCCCTGCATCAGGTCAAACAGCTGGGCCATGTCGGTGATCGTCGGCAGGCTGTCATCCAGGTGATAGGCAAAGACCCGCAGCAGGTTCTTTTCGCCCAGCTCGCCCAGGATGCGGGTCGCCCGGACCAGTTCCTGGCTCTCAAACCTCTGGATTTCACTCCGGTCGGGAGCCGGATCGCCCGGCAGGGTCAGGGTAGCCATCCCGCCCTTTTCTGCGGCCAGCTGGCCATAGAAGGTCTGCCAATGGGCGGCACCGGCCCGGTACCAGGTCTGGGCTCCGGTCTGGTCTCCCATGGCTTCGCCCGAACGGCCCAGCCAGTAGAGCGCCCGGCCCTGGGTGATCGGGGTCGATGAAGCCTGGCGCAGGGCCTCGAAATGCTGCGCCGCCTGCTGCGGATTGTTGAGTTTGGTCAGAGCAACCCAGCCAGCAAAAAACTCGGCGTCCACCTTGCGCTCGCCCGAAGGGAAGCCGTGGCCAGCCATGGCATCATAGGCGGCCTGGGCGTTGCGCTGCTGCAGGGCGTCCAGGAAATAGTTCCGGCGCTCGGTCCACAGGGTGTTCTGGCCATCGCTGTGGGACGGGGCAGGGGGCAGGTAGCGCAGCAGCGGGAAGGCTTCCGACTGGCGACTGGCCGAGCGCAGCAGTCGCACGCGCTCCAGCACGACCGCCGGATCATAGGCCTGGTCCTGGCCCAGGCTGGCCACCAGGGCATCGGGCGCATAGGCCGTGCGCAGGTTCATGACCGCATTGGCGACAGCCTGCCTGTCGGCCGGGACCATGGCCACCATGGCTCGGGTTGCCGGACCATGGGGCCCGAGCAGCAGCATGTTCAGGCGGGCCCCATGGTCATCCGGGGTCAGCCAGCGGCCCCACTGGCCGAGGATGCGCGACTGCTGCGCCTCGTTGAACGATTGGGTCCGCCACCATTCGCGGATCAGGTTCTGGGCGGCAGAAGCATTGCCGGCCTGTTCCCAGGCGGCGGCCAGGGCGATTGCCCCCTCGACCGTCGTCGGATCGCGGCCGCCAAAGAAGGCCTGGACCTGTTCAGCGGGCTGGTTAGCGTCAAGCAGGGCGCGCTCGCCCGCGGCCCGGCGCGAATCACCGCGCGGCCAGTCGGCCAGCTCAAGATTGGCCCGGTGCAGATCATAATAGGGAAGCTGGCGGTCAGAGGTGTCGACCAGGGCCCATTCCACCAGCTTGCGCGCGGTCGGGTCTGAAATCTGGTTGATGATGCTGCGGGTACCGATCACGTCGCGGGCCCGTGCGGCCGTCAAACCCTGCTGCACCAGCATCTTGTCCTGACTGCTCAGAATGGACTGCTGTGCGGCGCTATAAGACGTGGGGGCATTGTTCACTACGTCCTGAGCGGGCGGAGAGAGGATGGCCAGGGCGGCGGCCAGAGTCGTCGCGATCATAAGATTACGGATCCTCATACATGACTGGTTGCAGCCGAGCGGCGAGCGACCTACCCTCCCTGCCTTCCCAAAGGCGGGCACGGCCCGCTTCGACTCCGCGCAGGTACTTGTTTCAATGACCGCCCCCTTGTTCAAGGGCGTGATCACCGCCTTGATCACACCTCTTCGTGACGGAAACGTGGATGAAGGGGCATTTCAAAAACTTTTGGAACGTCAGATAGCTGCTGGCGTTCACGGCGTCGTGCCGGTCGGCACGACGGGCGAGTGTGCGACCCTGAGGGTTGAGGAACACAAGCGCGTTATCGAGATGTGCGTCAAATATGCTGCTGGCCGGGTCAAGGTGATCGCTGGCGCGGGCTCGAACGCCACTCATGAAGCCATTGCCTTGTCGCGGTTTGCCAAGGAGGTGGGTGCCGACGCGACCCTGGTGGTCACCCCCTATTACAATCGTCCGTCCCAAGAAGGGATGATTACCCATTTCGAGACCATCGCCGATGCGGTGCAGATCCCGATGATCCTCTACAACGTCCCCAGCCGCTGCGCCGTGGACCTGTGCAATGAGTCGGTGCTGCGCCTGTCGGCCCATCCCAATATCGTCGGCATCAAGGATGCCACGGGTGACATGGATCGTGTCAGCTGGATGGGAGCCCATATCTCCGGTCGCTTCGACCAGCTCAGCGGTGACGACGCCAGCTGGCTGGGTCACGCCGCGACCGGCGGGACAGGGGTGATTTCGGTTACGTCCAACATCGTCCCCGAAGCCATGGTGGCCATGTATGACGCGGTTTCGGCAGGCGACTTTGTCACCGCGCGTACCTGGCAGGAACGTCTGATAGATTTGCACCAGGCGCTGTTCCTCGACAACTCGCCAGCTCCGGCCAAGTACGCCTTGGCACGATTGGGTTTGTGCGAAGAAGAGGCGCGCCTACCTCTGTCGCCGACGCGGCCTCAGGTGCGCGCGATCATCGACCAGGCCATGCTGTCAGCAGGGATCGGCTGATGGCAGCTACGCCTCCCAAACAGAAGACGATTGCCGAGAACCGACGGGCACGCTTCGACTATTTTCTGGATGACGTGATCGAGGCGGGCATTCAGTTGCTGGGTACCGAGATCAAGGCCTTGCGTGACGGCCGGGCCAATATCGCCGAGAGCTATGCTTCGGTCGAAGGCCGCGAAATAGTCCTGATCAATTCGGATATTCCCCCCTACAAGCAGGCAAACCGCTTCAATCACGAGCCGCGTCGCCACCGCAAGCTGCTGCTGCACCGCAAGGAAATTGACCGGATGATTGGTGCGGTCCAGCGCGAGGGCCGGACCATCGTGCCGCTGCGGCTTTATTTGAACGAACAGGGCAAGGCCAAGCTGGAAATCGCCCTGGCCAAGGGCAAGAAGCTGCACGACAAGCGCGAGGCCTCGGCCGAACGTGACTGGCAACGGGACAAGGCGAGACTGTTGCGCGACAAGGGCTGATGCGACGTCGCCACTCGACTTAGGTCAAGCGCAGGCTTTTCCAGGGTGACGACGCAGGATAAACGTCAAACTATGTGATCCGTCTTGCGGAGTTTAGGGTGAAGATAGCCGAGCGCTGGTTCGTGATGGCAGGCGCAGCCCTGCTGGGCGCGATCGCTTTCGCAGGACTGGTTGTGGCGGTCTATGCCGCCTACGTACTGCATGACATGCCGGATGCCTCTCATTTGGCAGATTACCGTCCGGCAACGGCGACCCGTGTCTATGCAGGCGACGGCACCCTGATCGGCGAGTTTTCGGATCAGCGCCGGATCTACGTCACCTATGATCAGGTGCCCGAGCGCGTGGTCCACGCCTTCCTCGCGGCCGAAGACAGCAACTTCTTTAACCACGGCGGTATTGACGTGTCCGGCATCGGTCGCGCCATGGTCAAGAATGTCTTTAATCTGCTGTCAGGTCGTCGCCTCGAAGGCGGGTCGACCATTACCCAGCAGGTGGCCAAGAACGTTCTTCTGACCAATGAATCCAGCATCAACCGCAAGCTCAAGGAAGCGGTGCTGTCGAACCGCCTGGAAGCGACCCTGTCGAAAGAGCAGCTTCTTGAGCTGTATCTGAACGAAATCTATCTGGGCTATCGCTCGTATGGCGTGGCTTCGGCGGCGTTCAACTATTTCGGCAAATCCCTGTCCCAACTGACACCGGACGAGGCGGCCTTCCTGGCAGCCCTGCCCAAGGGCCCGACCAACTATCATCCCAAGCGCCACCCTGCGGCCGCCAAGGGCCGCCGTGACTGGGTCCTGTCCAAGATGGCGGACAATGGCTGGCTGACCGATGAGGAGCTGGCGGTTGCTCAGGCGCGCGCCCTGAATACTCGTTCGGCTCCGCGCCGGGCCGAATACGCCGACGCCGACTTCTTCGTCGAGGAAGCCCGCCGCCGCGCCATCGGCCTGTTTGGCCAGGAAGAGGTCAATCGCGGCGGATACTATCTGCGCACTACCCTGGATCCCGAGCTTCAGTCTGCTGCGCGCGATGCCTTGATGAACGGCCTGGAACGCTATGACCGTCGCCACGGATGGCGGGGTGCCTGGGGCACAACGGATTTTGCCGAGGGTTGGCAAGCTGCCGCCCTGAAACAGGGTACGCCACCCGAGCGCCGCACCTGGGTGGCCGCTGCGGTCGAGAACGTGGTCGGCAATACGGTCCGGATCCGCACGGCGCGCGGCGATGAAACCGGAAACCTGATCAGCTCGGACGCGGCCTGGGCCAATGCCCGCCGTCCGCTGAAGCGCGGCGACCTGATCTTCGTCGAGAAGCAGGGCGGCCAGTTTGCCCTGAAGCAGATCCCGGCGGTGAACGGGGCCCTGGTGGCGATCGACCCGCATTCCGGTCGGGTCCTGGCCATGGTCGGGGGCTATTCCTATGCCCTGTCCAGCTTTAACCGGGCGACCCAGGCCAAGCGCCAGATGGGCTCGACCTATAAGCCCTTTGTCTATGCTGCGGCCCTTGAAGGTGATTTCACCCCCGCGTCGATTGTTCTGGATGCGCCGATCAGCTTCCCGGGCGGTCCCGGCGGAAAGCCGTGGAGCCCGTCTAACTACAGTCGCCAGTATTATGGCCCCCAGAGCTTGCGCCGTGGCCTGGAGCTATCGCGCAATGTGATGACGGTACGGCTGGCCCAGGCCGTGGGCATGCGCAATATCGTGGACCTGTCCAAGAAGATCGGCGTCGTTGACGACATGCAGCCCAATCTGGCCATGTCGCTGGGGGCGGGCGAGGCGACCCCCTATCGATTGACGGCCGCCTATGCCGCCTTCGTCAATGGTGGACGTCGCATCGACCCCTACCTGATCGAGGTGGTTCAAGACCGGAATGGCCAGACCATTCACCGTGCGGATCGCCGCGCCTGCCGCGACTGCGGTCGTGCCTTCAATGGGCAGGAATCGCCGCGTCTGCCCGATCGCGGCACCCAGGTGATCGACCCGATCACGGCCTATCAGGTCAGCTCCATTCTGGAGGGCGTCATCCAGCGCGGCACCGGGGCCAGCGCGCGCGGCCTGGGGCGCTGGGTCGGTGGCAAGACCGGCACGACCAACGAATACCGCTCAGCCTGGTTTGTTGGCTTCTCCAGCGACATCGTCGTCGGGGTCTTCGTCGGCTTTGACGACAACCGCTCGCTGGGTGGTGGTGAAGCCGGCGCCGCGACAGCCGTGCCGATCTTTACCGACTTCATGCAGATGGCGCTGGAGCGGCGTCCGGCGCGTCCGTTCGTCAAGCCCAAGAATGCGATCTTCCGCACCGTGAACGGCATCGAAGAAGCTTTCCGTCCGGGCACGGAGCGCCATGTGCGCGAGGATGCGCCGGCTCCGGTCGCTCCGGCAGGTCCCATCGCCTACAACGAGATCCTGCGTCGCGAGCAGGAAGCCGCCCAGACTCCGGCGGCACCCCCGCCAGCCCCGACAGCACCGCCGCCGCCGAAGAAGCAGCCCGCAGAAGACTTGAGCGGACTCTACTGAGGCTCTAGTTAGACCCATCACTCGGCGCGCCTGTCCGCAGGCGCGCCGTTTCCGTTGTCGCTGCCGCGGGTCGGCCAGCGGCGTAGTTTCGCAAGGAGATTGCGATGAGACCGGATGTCGAGGCCATGAAGGCCGACATCGAGCAGAGCATTGCTCTGCTCAGGAGGCGTCTTTGACTGGGATGTCTCGCTTAGAAAACTGGATGAGCTGAACGCCCGGGTCGAAGATCCGACCCTGTGGGACAACCCTGAGCAGGCCCAGGCTGTCAGCCGCGAACGCTCGCGCCTAGAAGCCCAGATCGGTACGGTCAAGGCGCTGGAAAGTGGCCTTGAAGAAGGCGTGATGCTGGCCGACATGGCCGACGAGGAGGGCGACGAAGCTACCCTTGACGAAGCGCGCGCCATGCTGCGCGGCATCAAGGAACGCGGGGCACGTGCCGAGTTGGAAGCCCTGCTGTCGGGTGAAGCCGATGGCAATGACGCCTATCTGGAAGTGAACTCCGGCGCGGGCGGCACAGAGTCCAACGACTGGGCCGGCATGCTGTTGCGCATGTACACCCGCTGGGCCAAGGCCAAGGGCTACGAAGTCACGATCGAGGCTCTGGAAGACGGCGAACAGGCCGGCGTCAAGTCAGCCACTGTCCTGATTTCAGGCCCCAACGCCTATGGCTGGATGAAGTCGGAGTCGGGTGTGCACCGCCTGGTGCGCATCAGCCCCTATGACGCGGCGGCCAAGCGCCACACCTCGTTCGCCTCGATCGGGGTCTCGCCGGTCGTGGATGACACCATCGAGATCGACATCAACCCGTCCGACGTGCGGACCGACACCTACCGCGCTTCCGGTGCGGGTGGTCAGCACATCAACAAGACGGACTCCGCGGTCCGACTGACCCACATCCCGACCAATACGGTCGTGTCGTGCCAGACCGGCCGTTCGCAGCACCAGAACCGTGACCAGGCCTGGAAGATGCTGCGGGCCCGCCTTTATGAGTTGGAACTGCAGAAGCGTGAGGCGGCGGCCCAGGCGCTCAATGACGCCAAGACGGACATTGGCTGGGGTCATCAGATCCGCTCCTACGTCCTGCAGCCCTATCAG
>DLIT01000053.1:0-6933 GCA_002483865.1 Brevundimonas sp. UBA7635 | reverse complement strand
AAAGGCCCCCCCTTTTTCATTGGAGAGCCAGAGATCAGGCTAAGGCGCTCAAGCCGCCGGTTTGGCGGCGGGCTTTTCCGGTTGCGGCAAGGGCGCAGGCTTCTCGACCGGTGCCGCAATCTGGGCCGGTGCGACGTCGCGCTTGGCCTGGGTGCATCGGCCCTGGAACCAGGCACCCCTGTCGATCGAGATCTGCTCCTGGGTGATATCCCCCTCGACATGAGACGAGGCGTAGAGGTGCACCTGCTTGGCCACGATCGAACCCGACACGCGACCCCGAACATGCAGGACGTCGGCATGGACCGAGCCTTCGACGGAACCGCCTTCACCAATCGTCACCTGGACCACGCGGATGTCGCCCTTCAGGGAACCATCCACCTGAAGCTCTCCGGTGCCGGAGATATTGCCCTCATATTTCACCCCAGCCGACAGGGTGGACAGGGTCGTCGAGCGCGCGGGCCTGGCCGGTTCGGGCCGAGGCGCGGGCGAGGGTGCAGCCGGGATGTTCAAATCCGCTGGCGGGGCCCCTGGACTGACCCGGTTCTGGGGCTCGTTCTCGAAAGGCTTATTCTTGTTGAACATGACGCTGACTGCCTCCTGCCCGTAATGGGCTGAACTCTACGCGCCCCCCTTGAGAAACAAGGTTAAGTTGAGGGGGGCGCTGGTGGCAAGCCAGAAAGGACGCAAGACCTTCAGATCAAAGGGTCTGAACGGCGGAAAGAACGGCGTCGGCGTGGCCCTTAACCTTGACGTTATGCCAGATTTTTCGGACGACCCCTTTGCCATCAATCAGAAAGGTGGCTCGTTCGACGCCCATATACTCACGCCCGTACAGCTTCTTCTGGACCCAGGTGCCATAGGCCTCGCAAACGGCACCATCTTCGTCCGAGCCCAGGATCACCCTGAGTTCATGCTTGGCCTTGAAACGGTCCAGCTTCTTGATTGGGTCACGCGAAACCCCGACTACTACGGCATTGGCCGCCGCGAACTGGGCCGCCAGGGCAGAGAAATCCAGGCCTTCGGTCGTGCAGCCGGGCGTGTCAGCCTTGGGATAGAAATAGAGCACCACCGCCTTGCCCGCGAAATCTGCCAGGCTGACCTGATCCTCTCCGTCTGTTGCAAGGCTGAAGGCGGGAGCCGGGGTGTTTTCGAGGATTTCAGACATGGGTAACCGCGAGCAAGGAGTGAGAGCTGGATCCCTGCGTGCGCAGGGATGAGCGGATTAAACGGGCTTCACCAGAACGATCTTCTTCTTGCCTGCGCCCAGTTTCAGGACCCCGTCGGCGTTCAGATCAGTCTCGGCGATCAGATGGGCACCGTCACTGATGGCGACGTCGTTCAGGCGCAGCCCGCCCCCCTGGGCCAGGCGGCGGGCCTCACCGTTGGAGCTGGTCAGACCAGCCTTGGTGGCCACGGCCGCGATCATGGCCCCCACCACCTCGTCGCGGGCCATCTCGACGGTCGGCAGGTCGGCGGACAACTGGCCCTTTTCGAAGGCGGATTCAGCCGCCGCGCGGGCGGTCTGGGCGGCCTCGGTGCCGTGCAGCATCGAGGTGGCGGCATCAGCCAGGGCCTTCTTGGCCTCATTGATGCCTGCGCCTTCCATGGCTTCATAGAGCGTGATCTGATCCAGGGGCAGGTCAGTGAACAGGCGCATGAACCGGCCCACGTCGGCGTCATCGGCGTTGCGCCAGAACTGCCAGTAGTCATAAGGACTCAGTTGCTCTTCATTCAGCCAGATGGCACCTGATGCGGTCTTGCCCATCTTGCCACCCGAGGCTGTGGTCAGCAGGGGAGTCGTCAGGCCAAATGCGGCCTTCTGGTCCACCCGGCGCACCAAATCTACGCCCGAGGTGATGTTGCCCCACTGGTCCGAGCCGCCCATCTGCAGAGTGACATTGTGGGCGCGGTTCAGCTCCAGGAAGTCCACCGACTGCATCAGCATGTAGTTGAACTCAAGGAAGGTCATCGGCTGCTCGCGCTCAAGGCGCAGCTTGACCGAGTCAAAGCTCAGCATCCGGTTGACGGTGAAGTGGGTGCCGAACTCCCGCAGGAACTGGATGTAGCCGAACCTGGACAGCCATTCGTCGTTGTTCAGCATGATGGCGTCGGTCGGACCGTCGCCAAACTTCAGGAACTGGGCAAAGACCTTCTGGATGCCGTCGATGTTGGCCTGGATCGTCTCGTCGGTCAGCTGGGGACGCGAGGCATCCTTGCCGGTCGGGTCGCCGACGCGGGTCGTGCCGCCGCCCATCAGGACCACCGGCTTGTGCCCGGCCTGCTGAAGCCGGCGCAGCATCATGATCTGGATCAGGCTGCCGACATGCAGCGACGGTGCCGTCGCGTCAAAGCCGATATAGGCCGTCACGATGCCGTTCGACGCTGCCTCGTCCAGCTCCATCGGGTGAGTGACCTGATGGATATAGCCGCGCGCTTGCAGGGTTTTCAGGAAGTCGGACTTGAAGGCGTAGTCGGTCATGGGACGGTTCCGTAGCAGGGATGCCGGCGGCCGTCCTTCCTGTTGGAAGTCATGCCACCAGCGAGGCGGCATGAGATCGCAGCCGCTCGCTTAAGTCAGCGAACGGTAATACGAGCCAGAAAGGGCGCGGGCGGCGATCATGGGCCTAGCTACGGCGTGGCGGACGTGGCAGTCAACCCGCCATGGCGACCTCTGCGAAAAAGACCCTGCGCGTCCTGGGCTTCATGACCGGCACCTCTCTGGATGCCGTCGACATGGCCGTGATCGAAACCGATGGCGAGGCCATTCTGGGCCTGGGTCCGGCTGGCGAGATGAAGCTGGATCCGCCTACTCGCGCTGTCGTGGAAACGGCGATCCAAGACGCCCTGGCATGGCCCCGGGGCGCGGATGAACCGGACAGCTTCCAGGCCGCCCGCATTGCCGTGGCCGAGGCTCATCTGATCGCTGCCCGAGACTTCATGGCTGCCCACGGCCTGACCCCGTCCAGCCTCGACCTGGTCGGGGTGCATGGCCAGACAGTCCTGCATGAGGCCCCGACGCCGCAACGCGCCGGTCGCACGGTTCAGCTGATCGACGCGGCCCGGGTTGCCAGGGGGCTGGACCTGCCCACGGCCTGGGATTTTCGCACGGCAGATGTCGCGGCTGGCGGGCAGGGGGCTCCGCTGGCCCCGGTCTATCACGCCGCCCTGATGCAGAAAGCAGGGTTGGAGGGGCCGGTAGCGGTGCTCAACCTGGGGGGAGTGGGCAATATCACCCTGATCCGTGCCGATGGCGAACTGGAGGCCTTTGATACCGGCCCGGCCAACGGCATGGTGGACCAGCTGGTTCAGACCCGCACCGGCGCGCGGATGGATGAGGGGGGCGAGCTGGCCCGGGCAGGCCGTGTCGATCAGACCGCGCTGGCGGCCTATCTGTCCCACCCCTATTTCGCGGCCACCGGACCCAAGTCTCTGGACCGCTATGATTTCACCCTGGACACGGTAGCTGGCCTTGGGCTTGAGGACGCCGCCGCCACCCTGACTGCCTTTGCCGCTGAGGCCGTGGCCCTGGGCGTTGCGCGCTGCAGTGAGTGGCCACAGCGCGTGGTGGCGTGCGGTGGAGGACGGCACAATCCGGTGCTGCTGCAGGCCATTCGTGATCGGCTTGGTGCGCCTGTCACAACCGGCGAGGATGAGGGCTGGCGGGGCGACAGCATCGAGGCCGAGGCTTTTGCATATCTGGCGGCGCGCTGCCACTTCGGCCTACCTATCAGTTTTCCGGGCACCACCGGAGTGAAGCAGCCCCTGACGGGCGGACGTATCGTGGAGCCTGGACAGGCGTGAACAGCATCAAATCCCCGCGTTTCTGGGGCGTGGCCAGTGGTATGGCCGCCGGGGCCATGTGGGGCACAGTCTTCCTGGCCCCCAAAGTCGCGCCTGAGGCTTCGCCCCTATTGCTGTCGGCGGGCCGCTACCTGGCCTATGGCCTGATCGCGGTCCTGCTGATCGCGCCGCGCTGGAAGAAGGTCGTGGCAGCGCTGGACTGGAGGGCATGGCGCGCCCTGGCCTGGCTGAGCCTGACCGGCAATATCGTCTATTTCATCTTCCTGGTGGTCAGCGTCCATCTGGCCGGGGTCGCCGCCTCGGCCCTGATCGTCGGCATGGTGCCCATCGTCGTGGCCCTGTGGGGGCTGCGTGATGCGCACTCACCCCCGCTGTCGAGGGTCGGGCCGCCGATCGCGGTCGCGGCCGTTGCCGTGGGCCTGATCGGATGGGAATCCCTGACCCAGACCCAGGTCGGGGCAGCCGACATGGGCCAGACCCTGATCGGCCTGGGCTGTGCCCTGGCAGCCCTGGTGTCGTGGTCCATCTTTGCGATCGGAAACAGTCGCTGGATGGGGCGTCTGCCCAATGTCACGGCCCATGAGTGGTCCCTGCTTTCGGGCGTGGTGACCGGCGGCTTTGCCCTGCTGCTGGCGCTCCCCGCAGCTCTGACCAGCCAGGCGCTGGACCAGGATGTGCTGGTCCGTCTGATCGGCATCAGTCTGGGCATAGCGGTCTTTGCCTCCATCATCGGCAATGCCTTCTGGAACCAGGCCAGCCGTTTGCTGCCCCTGACCATGCTGGGCCAGATGATCGTGTTCGAGACCCTGTTCGCCTTTCTCTATGGCTTCATCTGGGAACAGCGCGGCCCCAGCCTGATCGAACTGCTGGCTATTGCACTTATGATAACCAGCGTTATCTGGTGTGTCAGGGCGCATCGCCCGACGGCCGACATCGTGACGGAGATCGAGCACTAGGAGGGGCGGATGATCTGGTTGATTCTGGCGGCAGCCTTATGTCCTGGGGGCTGCAATGCCTCATCAGAGGCCGAACAGTTCATGGCACCGGTCATTGAGCGGATCGAGAGCGAACAGGCGAAACTGGCCAATCTTCCCGCAGACGCCGACCTGAAGACCCGCTTTGCCAGCGTCCATGTGCTGGACCAGCATCCGCGTCAGGCTATGGGGCAGATGGGAGGCCTGTCGCCCGACGAGCGAGATCGGGTCAGGGGTCAGTTGGGGTCGCTTATGAAGGACCTTGATCGGCAGAACCTGGCCATTGTGCTGGAGCACCTGCCGCCGGAGGGCTGGTATCTGCAAAGTCGCTACGGGATCGAGGTGGCGACGACCGCCTTCCTGGTCGTGCAGCATTCCGATCTGGAGACCTGGCGTCGCTTCGTGCCGGTCCTTGAGCCCCTGGTGGCCCAGGGTGAGGTCAGTGGGACGGCCTATGCCATGATGTACGATCGACTGGCCCTGGCCGAAGGCCGAGCGCAAGCCTATGGCACCCAGATGACCTGCATGGAGGGCGAATGGCAGGCGATCAATCTTGAAGCGCCCGAGACGGTGGATCAGCGTCGGCGCGAGATGGGCTTTCCGACAACCCAGGCCGAATACGAGGCGGGCTTCGCCTCGTATTCCTGCAGCTAGTTTCGATCAGGCTGGCTTTTCAGCGAGGCGCTTGTCCAGGTACGCACCGACGCGACGCTCAACAGCTGGCATATGGTCCTGCCAGAAGTGGCTGGCACCTTCTTCCAGTTCGTAGTCAATGACGATGCCTTTTTGGGTCCGCAGCTTGTTGACCACGCGCTCCACTTCCGACGGCGGCACGACGCTGTCAGCCGTGCCGTGCAAGAACAGGCCCGAGGCCGGGCAGGGGGCCAGGAAGCTGAAGTCATAGATGTTTGACGGCGGCGACACCGAGATGAAGCCGTCGGTTTCCGGGCGGCGCATCAGCAGTTGCATGCCGATGTAGGCTCCGAACTGATAGCCGGCCACCCAGGTCTGGGTCGCGGCCGGATTATTGGCCTGCAGCCAGTCAAGCGCGGTGGCGGCGTCGGCCAGCTCGCCAATGCCGCTGTCAAACTCACCCTGCGACTTGCCCACGCCGCGCGAGTTGTAGCGCAGGGTGGCAAAGCCGCGTTGCACGAACAGCTGGTGCAGGGTCACGGCGACCGGATTGTTCATGTGGCCGCCCGCCTTCGGGTGCGGGTGCAGGATCAGGGCGATCGGCGCATTGGCGCGCTTGCCGGGCGAGTAGCGGCCTTCGATGCGGCCGGAGGCACCGGGAAGAATGACTTCGGGCATGGATCAGCGGAATCCTGTCTTCAACTGTCGTTTCGCGAGCGGACAATACTTGACCAACGCAGTAGGACTTTCTAAGTCCCGCTGGCGCGGCACACTTGTCTGCGAGGGCGCGGGTTCTAACACATGAGCCCTATAAAGCGCGAAATTTTTGAGGACTTCCATGCGTCTCTCGACAAAAGGACGTTATGCGGTGATGGCGATGGCCGATCTGGCGCGCAATGGCGCAGATCGGGCGGTCTCGCTCGCCGAGATCGCGGCGCGTCAGGAGATCTCGCTCAGCTATCTGGAGCAGCTGTTTGCTCGCCTGCGCAAGGGCGGTCTGGTCAAGAGCGTCCGGGGCCCTGGCGGCGGCTATCGACTGGCGCGTGCGCCGGGCATGACCATGGTAGCTGAAATCGTCCTGGCCGTAGATGAGCCGATCCGGGCCACTCGCTGCGGCGGCGAAGCCTCTCCCAAGGGGTGCATGGTCGCCGGCGAGCGCTGCATTACACACCACCTGTGGGAAGATTTGGGCCAGGAAATCCACCGCTATCTTGCCAGCGTCAGTCTGGAGGACGTGATTGAGAGACGTCCCGGGCAGGCGCGGATGGGCGTTGCAGCCTCCGGCATGGAGGCTGCGGCGTGAGTATCTATCTGGACTACAATGCCTCTGCCCTGGTTCGTCCTGAGGTGCAGGATGTCATGGCGCGAGCCTTGGCGGACAATGGCAATCCCTCGGCGGTGCATGCGGCCGGACGCCGTGCGCGGGCGCGGGTCGAGACGGCGCGCGCCCAGGTTGGCGAGCTGGTTGGGGCCGATCCCACGGCCGTGGTCTTTTCGTCGGGCGGCACCGAGTCCAATGCCCAGG
>DLIT01000115.1:23587-29139 GCA_002483865.1 Brevundimonas sp. UBA7635 | reverse complement strand
AGCGTGATCAACGGCACCGGGACGTTCGAGCTGAACGTCCCAACTCCGGCTGACATGCAGGCCCGGCTGTCGGCACCTGCCGCCCTGGGCCTGCCGGTCCTGGTCGCCGAGATCGACGGACAGTTGGCAGGCTATGCCTATGCTGGCCCATATCGCCTGCGCGCGGCCTATCGGTATTTTGTCGAGGATTCGATCTACGTCAGTCCCGACCATCGTGGCCGGGGCGTTGGCCTGGCCCTGCTGAAGGCGCTGGTCGGGGCCTGCGAGGCCATGGGCCTGCGACAGATGGTGGCCGTCATCGGTGACAGCGCCAACCAGGGTTCCATCGCCCTGCACGCCGCTGCAGGCTTTGAGCCGGTTGGGGTCTTCCGCGCAGCTGGCTGGAAGTTCGACGATTGGCGCGATGTTGTCTTCATGCAGAAGGCCCTGGGGCCGGGTGCCACCACGCCGCCCGACGCCGATGGCCTTGATTGCGGGCGCTAAAGCCTGATTTTGAAGATTTTTCGGTTTTCTGCTTTTAGGCGCTTGACCGATCCGGAGGACACCCCTAAACACCGCCTCCTCCTCGGACGCCGAGGGAAACGCGGGTGTAGCTCAGTTGGTTAGAGTGCCGGCCTGTCACGCCGGAGGTCGCGGGTTCGAGCCCCGTCACTCGCGCCATTCTCTTCAAGCATTTCAAGAGAATGGCGCGCCCCGCCTGCCCTCGGCGGGCTTCTTCGACAACTTGCTTCTAAGAAGTATCAGTTGAACTGCTGACTGTTCTGCTGCGTCGCAAAGGCGGTGTGGCCGCTCAGCTCCGCATAGAGCATGCTCAAGTCGTCAAACACCCTGTTCCAGGCGAATTGCTCGACCGTCTTCTGGCGGGCCGCAAGCCCCAGGGCATCGATATCGCGGGCAAACAGGGCTTCGATCGCTTCGGCGTAATCGTCGGGATCAGCCGAACGCGCTAGCTGACCCACAGCCTCGTCCACCGTCTCGGCCACGCCGCCCGAGTTGACCCCGACAACCGGTCGACCGCAGGCCATGGCCTCAAGCACAATCAACCCAAAGGGTTCTTTGTCATTGGCATGCACAAAGGCGTCGCAACTGGCGATGATTCTCGCCACGCCCCGGGGGTCTTTCTCATAAGTCAGGCTGGTGACGTGTTCCTCAGCTGGCAGCCCCGCCCCTGCTCCGACCAGCACCAGGTGATAGGGGGCTCCCAGTTTCTGAACAGCATCAATCAGGACATCGACGTTCTTTTCCTTTGCCGGACGCCCGGCAAAGCAGAGCAGGCGCGTCGAGGATGGCAGGCCGAGCTTCTTCAGCAGCCCTTCCCGATCCCGGCGGTCCGGCCGGAAGGTGTCAACTTCCACCCCCAAGGGCCGAATCACGATGTTGCCGACATTGGCCTCTTCCAGGCGGCGGGCGATGAAACGGCTGGGCGAGACCACGCGGTCAAACTGCGAGAACAATCTGGCCCAACGCTTCTCGACCGGCTTCTTCGCCCATTCGCCCAGATGAAGCGCCGCCAGACCCGCCGGGTCTGAATGGCAGAATCCGACAACCGGACAGCCGACCCTTTGCCCAGCCTCCAACGCGCCCTGGCCGGGCACATAGGGATCGCCCGCCTCAATGATGTGAGGATTGAGAGCAGCAACCCAAGCCCCCCAACGCCTTGCGGACGTCGGCCAGCGATAGCCATCGCCAAAAGGCAGCTTGGCTGAATGAATCTGGACGATACCGTCGCTTCCGGCCCTGTGCTTTGCACCGGGCACGACAAGGCTATGAGCGACGCCGGGCCGATTCGCCTCCAGCCAAGCCTTCTTGGACATCAGATAGCGCTTCACGCCGCCGGAGCGCGGCGCAAACAGCATGGTGGTATCGACAAGACGCGGCCGCTCGTCGGCAGCCGCCACCTTCATTGCCCTGAGGGTCGAGAAGACTTCCTCATCCAGACCGGGAAAAAGGCGAAGCTCACTTTCGTGGACGTCAATGTCAGTCAAACTCATGCAGCGGGTTCCTGAGGTGGTGGACATCCCAATGCTGGAGGAGCCTATTTGGATGCGCCGACGGGGTTTCGAACTCACGTTTTGAGATCCATGACGACCTTGTGATCTATTGCCATGCTTTGCGCGCATGGGGCGGGATCGCAAGCCTCTTGTATCTTCATCTCCCGTTCAGCTTGTCTTAGATAGGGCCCGCCTTGTATTCGCCTCAAATTCGAGAAACTTGGGGCATGGTGTCGTCGAGCCTGCTAAGGATCGGTGACGTCGCTCTACGCCTGTCCACGAGGGGTTTTAATTGATGCGTATTCTGCTTGCGAGCGCGGTGGCGATCGCCCCCCTGATGGCCGCGTCCGGGGCCTACGCGGAGGTTGTAATCTCCAATGCCCGCACCACGCCCATTGCCACCTCGACTGCGACCGGCAGCGCGCCTGACAATGTTCGCCTGGCCAGCGGTGGATCGGTCGCCGTGACCTCGGGTGCTGCCGTTACCGTGGACTCCAGCCACAGCGTTGATCTGGACGCTGGCAGCGCCATCACGATGGAAAAGGCAGCCGACGGTGCCACCGGGATCCTGGTCAACGGCGGCACAGCGGGCGATGTCACGGTTGGCGGCGCGATCAAAATCACCGACGACATCGACGAATATAAGGACACCGACAACGACGGCGACCTAGATGGTCCCATCGCCTCGGGCACGGATCGCTACGGCGTCAGAATCACTGGCCCCGGCGCACGCACAGGCAACCTGCTGGTCGAAAGCTCGGGATCCATTACGGTCGAGGGCAACAACTCGCGCGGCCTGTCGGTTGAGTCCAACCTGGTCGGCAACCTGACCAACCTGGGCAATGTCACCGTCACCGGCACTGACACCCGGGCCATCAGCGTCACTGGTGCCGTCGACGGTGACGTCAATGTTCTGGGCGCTGTGACCGCCCGCGGCGAGAACGCGGTGGGCGTGGCCATTGATGCGCCGGTCAGCGGCCGCACCAATATTCAAGGCACGATTACAACCACCGGCTATCGCTACACCACGCGTCCGCAGAACCTGCCAACCACGGGCACCCCTGCCTCAAACGTGCCTTTCCTGGAGCGTCTTGACGAGGATGACCTGCTGCAAGGCGGACCGGCCGTCAGTGTAACGGCCGACCTGGGCCGCGGCCTGCTATTCGATACGGCACCGTCCTATCGTCTCGGCGTTGATGGCGATGACGATGGCGACGGCGTCAAGAACGGCGACGAAGACGATGACGGCGACGGCATCAAGAATCGCGAAGATCCCGATCGTGATGGCGATGGCCTGCCTGATGCCAGCGAGAGCACGGCATCCATCACCTCGCTGGGTGGCGCTCCGGCCGTCCAGATTGGCTCGACCTCCAATGCCGTCAACCTCGGTACTCTGGGCACTGGCGATGAAGCCTATGGCCTGATCAACCGCGGCCTGATCACCGGCAGCGGCATTTATGATGATGTGCACGCCAAGGCTGTTCAGATTGGCGTCGATGGAGGCCAGGCCGTCAATATCGCTGGTGGTATCCGTAACGCTGGCACCATCAGCGCCATCGGTGCCAATGCCAGTGCCACAGCCATCACGCTGAAAAGTGGTGCCAACACGCCGACGCTGTCCAACGCTAACGGAGCCATGATCAGTGCGACCAGCACCAGTGATCGCGCCGGTGAGGTTACCGCCGTCCAGATCGACGCTGGGGCCACCCTCACCTCCCTGATCAATAACGGCACCATCGCGGCCTCAACCAATGGCGGCGTGGCCAATGCCACCGCCATTCGTGACCAGAGCGGCACCCTGTCCTCGATCACCAACACCCGCGTGATCGGAGCCAATGTCCTGGCCAATCAGAACGGCGATGCCATTACTGGCAAGGCCGTGGCGATTGACGTCAGCAACAACACAACCGGGGTCACGCTTGTCCAGCGCGGCATCCCCAGCGCTGGCGAGAACTTCCCTGACGCCGACGATGATGGCGTTGCAGACGGCGACGAGCCTTCGATCTTTGGTCAGATCAAGTTGGGATCGGGCGCGGATCACATTGACGCTCAGAACGGTGCCATTGTCGGCGATATCGACTTCGGGACGGGGGCCGACCGCCTCACGATATCCGGAGGTGCGTACGTGGCTGGTGCCATTACCAACAGCGACGGCCTGCTGGACATCGACATCTCGAAGGGCACGCTGGACGCGCGTCAGTCGGGCGTTACGACCCTGACCGGCCTGAACATCGGCGCAGACGGCCAACTGATCGTGTCGCTTGATCCGGCCAACAGCACCAATGGCGGGTTCAAGGTCAATGGCACGGCCAATATCGCCGACGGTGCTGGCCTTGGTGTGCGCTTCACCTCGATCATCACCGACCCGACCCGGTTCACTATCATCGACGCCGATACGCTGAACCTCGGGGCCATTGACCGTGATACGGTTCAGGCCAACTCGCCTTATGCCTTTGTAGTTGAACATGGTTCCGATGTTGCCGCTGGGGAACTGTTCATCGATGCTCGCCGTCGCACCGCTGAAGAAGCTGGCATGATCAAGGCTGAGGCCGACGCCTATGACGTCCTCTATCAGGGGCTTGCCGAAAACGAGGTTGTTCGCAACGCCATCCTGAGCAAGGTCAACCGCGAGGACTTCTTCGACGTCTATGAGCAGATGCTGCCGGACCACTCGGGCGGCCCCCTGCTATCGCTTGCCAGCGGCGTGGATGCCGTGACCCGCGCCCTGACCGGTCGCAATGCTTCGGCCCAACCGGGCGAAACCAGCGCCTGGCTGCAGGAGATCAATTTCTACGCTGACAAGGACAAGACTGACACCTACGGCTTCCGCTCGGAAGGTTTTGGTGTCGCCGGCGGCGTGGAAAAGGGCACCGACCTGGGTGCCATCGGCGTCAGCGCCGCCTTTACCTCATCCGATCTGGAAGATCCCGAATCGGCAGCCGAAGAGGTCCTGTCGGCCAGCCTGCTTGAACTGGGCCTCTACTGGCGCGCCCAAGGCCAGCGTTGGTCGACCTGGGCCCGTGCCGGTGCCGGCTATGCGAGCTTCGAGGCCAAGCGCAAGCTGGTGACGGACGGCGTCAACCTCGCCAACAGTTCCGAATGGCACGGCCTGACACTTTCGGCAGCCGGTGGCGCTTCGTATGAACAGCACTTTGGTCGCCTGAATGTGCGCCCCGAAATCTATGCTGAGTACTTCTCTTTGAGCGAAGACGCCCGCAGCGAAACCGGCGGTGGCGACGGCTTCGACCTCGATATCGAAGAGCGCGACGGCCATATCTTCTCAGGCGTTGCTGCGGTCAACATCGGCTACGGTATCGGCGAAAATAGCTGGTTGCGCCCTGAGATCCGCCTGGGCTGGCGTCAAAACTTCTCGGTAGATGCGGGCCGGACCATTGCCCGCTTTGCCTCCGGCGGCGACGCCTTCACGATCGATCCCGCATCGATTGAGGGTGGCGGCCCCATCGTGGGCTTCAGGCTGAATGTCGGCAATGACCTGGGCATGCTGGCCATCACCGGCGATGCCGAATTGCTGGAGGACTATGTCCGCTACACCCTGCTTCT
>DLIT01000115.1:0-23382 GCA_002483865.1 Brevundimonas sp. UBA7635 | reverse complement strand
AGCGCCACCTGGCTGATGGAGCAGCGCGCCGACCTCTGGGAAGCCGCCGGCTTCCTGGGGATGTCTGTCGTCACCCTGGTCCGCAACTATGGCCACCATAGATCCGACTATCAGGAAGACGTCCACAATAGCTTCAACCCCCGAATTCAGGGGACCAATCCGGGTGCCATTCCGGGGACCAAATCTAACCGCCCCGCAGAATGCCGGAAAGTAGTGTAATGTTTTCAGTGATTTGACATGGTAGGCGGTGACGGGTTCGAACCGCCGACCCTCTCGGTGTAAACGAGATGCTCTTCCAGCTGAGCTAACCGCCCGTGACGTGTGCGTCAGAGAGGCTTAATGCCCAAAAATGCTCAGCCGTTCAAGGCGCTTTTCAAACCTTCCCCAGGTCTGAAACGGGCCGTTCGCGAAGCCGGGCGGGCGATAGCTTCGCCTGTCTGTGGATTACGGGCCACGCCTGCTTTTCGATCCGCAGCTACAAAGGTGCCGAATCCGATCAATCGCACATCCTGGCCGCGCGTCAGGGCATTGGTGACGTTGTCAGTAAAGGCCTCCAGCGCCATACGGGCCTGCTCACGGTTGATACCTGCCGCCTGGGCCATCAGGCCAATCAGTTCAGTCTTGGTCACGCGATACTCCCCCGAAATCGCATTTGAAAGAACAGGTGGCGCATAATCTGACGTGGAAGTCAAAAACAAGCGCGACCCGGTTTCCCCGAGCCGCGCCAATTTTTCAAGGTTCTTGAGACCTAGTGACTGACGGCAGCACCGCCCGCTGCAGTCGATGCTGGCGGCACGGGTAGAAGCGGCTCAGCGACCTCATCCCACTCTACCGGCGTCAGGGTGCCGGTCAGCGACCACTTGAGTGCTTCATCCGCGGTCGAGATGGGAACAATCTCAAGCGCCGACTTCACATTCTCAGGCACGTCTTCCAGATCCTTCTCGTTCTCCTGAGGGATCAGAACCGTCTTCACGCCCGAACGCAGGGCCGCAAGCAGCTTCTCTTTCAGGCCACCAATAGCCGTGACGCGACCACGCAGGGTGATTTCGCCCGTCATTGCGATGTCCTTGCGGATCGGAATGCCCGTCAGAACCGAGACCATGGCCACAGTCATGGCCACACCGGCCGACGGACCGTCCTTGGGCGTGGCACCATCGGGCACGTGGACGTGGATGTCGGTCTTTTCAAAGACCGGCGGCTTGACGCCAAAGGCCAACGAGCGACTGCGGACATAGGAGGCCGCCGCCGAGATGGACTCCTTCATCACGTCCTTCAGGTTACCAGTCACGGTCATGCGACCGCGTCCCGGCATCTTGATGGCCTCGATCGTCAGGATGTCGCCGCCGAACTCCGTCCAGGCCAGGCCCGTAACAATTCCGACCTGGTCCTCGGCGTCTGTTTCGCCATAGCGGAACTTCTTCACGCCTGCGTACTCAGCCAGCTTGGCCTCATCCACATTGATCGTCGTGGCCTTGGTTTTGGCCATCTCGCGCACGGCCTTGCGGGCCAGCCCGCCCAGGGCACGTTCCAGCGAACGTACACCGGCTTCACGGGTGTAGTAGCGGATCAAGTCACGGATGGTCTGTTCGGGGATGTTCAGCTCACCCTCTTTCAGGCCATGGTCCTTCATCTGCTTTGGCAGGACGTGGCGCTTGGCGATCTCGACCTTTTCGTCCTCGGTGTAGCCACTGACACGGATGATCTCCATCCGGTCCATCAGGGGCTGAGGCATGTTCAGGCTGTTGGCCGTGGTGACGAACATGACCTGGGACAGGTCATAGTCGACCTCCAGGTAGTGGTCGCCGAAGGTCGAGTTCTGGGCCGGATCCAGCACTTCCAGCAGGGCCGATGACGGGTCGCCGCGCCAGTCGGCCCCCAGCTTGTCGATCTCGTCCAGCAGGATGAAGGCGTTGGTGGTCTTCGCCTTCTTCATCGACTGGATGATCTTGCCCGGCATCGAGCCGATATAGGTGCGGCGGTGGCCACGGATCTCGGCCTCGTCGCGCACGCCGCCCAGCGACATACGGACATATTCACGCCCCGTCGCCTTGGCGATGGACTGCGCCAGTGAGGTCTTACCCACGCCGGGAGGACCAACGAGGCAGAGGATCGGCCCCTTCAGCGAGCCGGTCCGCGCCTGCACTGCCAGATATTCGATGATCCGTTCTTTGACCTTTTCCAGGCCATAGTGGTCTTCTTCAAGGATATCTTCGGCCTTCTGCAGGTCGATGGGCTTGGTCTTGGCCTTGCCCCACGGAATGCCCAGCAGCCAGTCCAGATAGTTGCGAACAACCGTGGATTCCGCCGACATGGGTGACATGTTGCGCAGCTTCTTCAGCTCCGCCTCGGCCTTGGTGCGCGCTTCCTTGGACAGCTTGGTCTTGGCGATGCGCTTTTCCAACTCCATCAGCTCATCACGAGCATCGTCGGTCTCGCCCAGTTCGCGCTGGATCGCCTTCATCTGCTCGTTGAGATAATATTCGCGCTGGGTCTTCTCCATCTGGCGCTTGACGCGCGAGCGGATCTTTTTCTCGACCTGAAGGACCGAGATCTCGCCTTCCATCAGGCCATAGACCCGTTCCAGGCGCTCGGGGACGGCGATGGTTTCCAGCAGGCCCTGCTTGTCGGCGATCTTCACCGACAGATGAGCGGCCACGCTGTCGGCAAGTTTGGAGGCGTCGCTGATCTGCGGAATGGAGCTGAGGGCCTCAGGCGGGACCTTCTTGTTCAGCTTCACGTAGTTTTCGAACTGCTCGACGACCGCGCGCACCAGAGCTTCGCTCTGGGAGGTGTCACCCTCGTCGTCGGCGATCTCGACAGCTTCGGCTTCGTAGTAATCCTCACGGTCGGTGAACCGGACCAGGCGCGCACGACTCTTGCCTTCGACCAGCACCTTCACGGTGCCGTCGGGCAGCTTAAGCAGCTGCAGAACCGTGGCCATGACGCCGGTCTGGTAGATAGCGTCCGGTGCCGGATCGTCGTCGACAGAGTTCTTCTGGGTGGCCAGCAGGATCTGCTTGTCACCCTTCATGATCTCGTCGAGGGCGCGCACCGATTTCTCGCGGCCGACGAACAGCGGCACGACCATGTGCGGAAAGACAACAATGTCTCTCAGCGGCAGGACGGGGAGGATTTTGCTCTCGGTCATGATGCTTACTTTCCAGGGCCATTGTGGATCTCCGGCCCACCGGGATGACTGCCTCAACGAAATGCCTTGGCGCGACGTCCCGGTCCGTCGATTCCGACGGCGTTTCCGACAGTATGTGGTTCAGACTGGGCGCGGTTCAAGCGTCGCCGGGGAACCGCCCACATCTGTCTGTCCCAGGAGTGCCCGGCGGGCACGGTTTCAACGGACAGATCAGAGATGCGAAAGGCCCCGGACGTGCGGTCCGGGGCCCCTCACCTATAGCTTCAGGCCAGGGATCAGGCGGCGCCGTCGGCCGTCTTCTTCTTGGCTTCCGAATAGATCAGCAGAGGCTGGGCCTTGCCCTCGATCACCTCGGCGTTGACGACTACTTCCTCGACGCCTTCAAAGGTCGGCAGCTCGAACATGGTCTCCAGCAGGATGCCTTCCAGGATGGAACGCAGGCCGCGGGCGCCGGTCTTGCGGGTGATGGCCTTCTTGGCGACAGCAGACAAGGCGTCGTCGGTGAAGGTCAGGTTGACGTTCTCCATCTCGAACAGGCGCTTGTACTGCTTGACCAGGGCATTCTTTGGCTCGGTCAGAATCTTGATCAGGGCTTCTTCGTCCAGATCCTCCAGGGTCGCCAGAACCGGCAGGCGGCCGATGAACTCCGGGATCAGGCCGAAGCGCATCAGGTCGTCAGGCTCGACCTGCTTGAGGATGTCGCCGGTACGACGCTCATCCACTTCCTTGACCTTGGCCCCAAAGCCAATCGAGACGCTGTCACCGCGTGCCGAAATGACCTTTTCCAGACCAGCGAAGGCACCGCCGACGATGAACAGGATATTGGCGGTATCAACCTGCAGGAATTCCTGCTGCGGATGTTTGCGGCCCCCTTGCGGCGGGACGGAAGCAACCGTGCCTTCCATGATTTTCAGCAGGGCCTGCTGAACGCCCTCGCCCGACACGTCGCGCGTGATCGAGGGATTGTCCGACTTGCGGCTGATCTTGTCGATTTCGTCGATGTAAACGATACCGCGCTGGGCCCGCTCGACGTTATAGTCCGACGCCTGAAGCAGCTTCAGAATGATATTCTCGACGTCTTCGCCCACATAACCGGCTTCGGTCAGAGTGGTGGCGTCGGCCATGGTGAACGGCACATCAATGATGCGCGCCAGGGTCTGGGCCAGCAGGGTCTTACCCGAGCCGGTCGGACCGATAAGCATGATATTCGACTTGGCCAGCTCGACGTCATTGTTCTTCGTCGCGTGGTTCAGACGCTTATAGTGGTTGTGGACCGCAACAGACAGCACCTTCTTGGCGTGGGACTGACCGATCACATAGTCGTCCAGAACGTCGCGGATTTCCTTCGGGGTCGGAACACCGTCCTTCGTCGTCTTGAAGGCGATCTTGTGCTCTTCGCGGATGATATCCATGCACAATTCGACGCATTCATCGCAGATGAATACGGTCGGTCCCGCAATCAGCTTGCGGACTTCGTGCTGGCTCTTCCCGCAGAACGAGCAGTAGAGGGTGCTTTTGGCGTCAGTGCCTGCGGCTTTGGTCATAGACCCTTCTCACTCCCGCGATCCGGCCCAACATGGGACGAAAGGCGCTTCCTTCGCGATTGATCCGTGAATCTATGCACGAAAGACTTCAAAAAAAGACAATCACCCATCACACGTTCCGCCACAACCCTGTTGAAGCGCATCAAAGTGCATCAAGGGTCTAGGAAGACACAGTTTCTCGAGTGAACAAGGCTATTGACTGACATGGGCAGCCCTCCTCCGTTTTGCCAGTCCCCTGCGCCGGGACAGTCCATCGTCGCCTTCGACTTCGATGGGACGCTGACGATTCGAGACAGCTTCACCGCTTTTCTGCGATGGCACGTCGGCCCGGTCGGCTGGGTGCAGGGACTGGCCGGGATGATGCCGGACATGGTGACCTATGTCGGCGATCGCGACCGAGGTCGCATTAAGGCCGCTTCGGTGCGTCAGTTCCTGGCAGGCACAACTCGCGCGGAGCTGGAGGCAAAGGCTGAGCGCTTTGCCGATCAGATCTGGGACCGCTTCCTCCGTCCTGACGCCCTCGCCTGCTGGCAGGCCTGGGGCCACAAGGGCGCGCACCGCGTCATCGTGACCGCCTCACCGGAAACGACCGTCGCCCCGTTCGCCCACCGCCTGGGGGCCGAGAACCTGATCGGGACCCGGCTTGAGTTCGATTCCCAGGACCGTATCACCGGGCGCTTTCTGGATAACAACTGCCGCCGCGCCGAAAAGGTCAGGCGTTTGCAGGCCGTCTATGGCCCTGACCTCGCCCTCGCCGCCGCCTATGGCGACACGTCCGGGGACATCGAGATGATCGCCATGGCTCAGGAAAAGGGCTTCCGCGTCTTTACGGGAAGGCCCTGACGAACCGGGTGGTCAGAAGCCGTTCTCGTCGACGTCGAACTGAACCACCTTGCCGCGCGAATAGGGATTCCAGCCCGCCTCGATGGCCGCCGTTACGGAATTGCGGATCGCATCCAGGCTGATGCTCTTCTTTTCCAGGTCGGGGCGGCCGCTGGGCCTGAGCGGCATGGGGAACTGGACCACGGCCTCTCGCTGGTGGTCCTTCAGGCGCAGGGCAATGCCCACACCCTCCCAGTGCCGGCCAACCGGGCGGGGCTGGCGACGGATTTCCCACTCATAGATCTCGCCGTCGACTTCGACGGTGCCGCTGGAATCGCGCGTGTACTGCATGGCTCCTGTGTAGCACAAAGGGGCCGCTGGCACCGCCTCAGCCTGCCATGCGCCTCAGCGTATCGTCTTTCAGGACGAAATGGTGAACCAGGGCCATGATGATGTGGCCCAGAACCGCCACCAGCAGGACCCAACCCAGCAGGCCATGATAGGCCCGGGCCGGGGCCATCATCCATTCGATGCGCTCGCCCCCGCCCTGCATGATGGTCAGGCCAAAAACCTCATAGGCGCGGCCCGAGCCATACTGGCGCAGAAGCGCCAGGGCCGGCACGCCAACATCAGACCATAGAGCACCAGATGCCCGATCCCGGCCAGACGACCAACGACGCCCCCGATGCCGGTCGGTCGTGTGGCCAGGTTATAGAAGCCCCACAGGGCCCGCAGGACCGCCAGGACGAACAGCAGGCCGCCAACCGTCTTGTGGGACGATCCCCAGGCCTCGGTCAGCGGTGTCTCGCCCAGGGCTGCGCCCGCCACCACACCGCCCAGTTGATACAGCAACAAGCCCGCGATGCCCCAGTGCAGCACGCGAGTCACCAGACCATAACGCAGGCCATCGTCGCGGATTTTCATGTCAGAGCCCCCTCTGTCTATGTGCCAGTCAGACTCAGGGGCGAATTCGCTGTGGAACCCGCCCCCGACTTAAACCTCGGATTGAAGCGCCGAATTAGGGTGCCTTCACACCGTCGGCATCGGCTTCGGTGCGCTTGTCATAGACGTGGTCGACGATGCCCCAGGCCTTGGCTTCCTCGGCCGTCATGAAGTGGTCGCGGTCCAGGGTGCGCTCGACCTCTTCATAGGTCCGGCCCGTGTGATGGACGTAGATCTCGTTCAGACGACGCTTGGTCTGGATAATGTCCTCGGCGTGGCGCTCGATGTCCGAGGCCGTGCCGCGGAAGCCGCCCGAGGGTTGGTGCACCATGACGCGGGCGTTCGGCAGGGCCACGCGTTGGCCCGCCTCACCCGCCGTCAGGATCAGCGACCCGGCTGATGCAGCCATGCCCATCACCACGGTCGAAACCGGCGAGCGGATGTATTGCATGGTGTCGTAGATCGCCAGCGCAGAGGTCACCTGACCGCCCGGGCTGTTGATGTACATGCTGATTTCCTTCTTCGGATTTTCCGATTCCAGGAACAGCAGCTGGGCGCAGATCAGCGAGGCCATGCCGTCCTCGAACGGGCCGGTCAGGAAGATGATCCGTTCACGCAGCAGGCGCGAGAAAATGTCAAAGGACCGCTCGCCACGGCTGGACTGCTCCACAACCATCGGCACCAGGTTGTTGGAGATGTAATCAATCGGATCGCGCATAGACTCTCTCGGGTGCGGGGGACGCGCTTTGAGTCGCCCCCTCCTGGCAGCAGCATATCGCGATCAGGCCCGTTATGCGCAAGTCACTTGGGACTTTTCGTCACCAGAGGCCCTGCCTTTGACGCAGGACGTCAAGGCTGATGTCCTGGGTCTGGTGCGCGACTGAATGACGATCTCCCCGAACGCGATAGAGGGCCTTCAGATATTCCATGTCCCATTCCGTCATGCCGTCGTAGCGGGCGGGATCGTCCAGAGCGTTCAGGACCGTATCGACATTGTCGAAGCTTTTGTCCGGCGATACCTGGGCCATTGCGAGAAAGGCCAGATAATCGACCAGGGCCGTCATCCGCAAATCCGCAGGAAGCTTCGCGAATTCCACGATGATGAAAACACGCGCCATGTCATTGCGAACATTGCGGTTCAGGTGCGAACCGCTGCTGACATTGACTATGATCGGCTCTTCTCCCTTCAACGTCGTGGCAATCGTACCAGTCCTGACTTCGACGGGCATATTGACATGCCACCAACGCACGGGTTGATCGACCGTCATAAAGCTTTCCAGCGCCTTTTCGCCCAGATCGGTCGATGACACTGCCGGGACAAAGCTTTGGCGGTCCCTCTCCACGAGGTCCCGGGCTGTAGCAGCTCCATCCTCGGCCCCGACGATAATGACATCAGCGCGACAGCCGGGGCCGGCAACGTCTCCCCCGACTTCAAAGATGCGTCGGGCAATTCTATCAATGATCGCCTGTGCATGAGGCTCGCGCAGGTGGCCGGTTGCAATACAAACCGGCCGGGTCCACCGCGCCAGAGTTTGGCCGGGAGGTGCCAGCATATATCTGCCCACGAAGGCTTCGACCTCCTTGCGCGTTTCGTCGTAGTCCTTGGCCTGGGTCACTTCGATGTCGGCGACGGTTGCAGCTGCACCCGGGTCGCTCTGAGGCTGTTCCTGCCCCGATGCCACCCCGCCCCAAACGGCGGCGGCGGCTAAAAGCCCTGCAAAACCAACCATGCTCCCTCTCCCGCTGGTTCGTTAAAAAAAATGGGGATCGCCCCGTTCGGCGACCCCCACTTTCACGCTATTTACATGAACTGTATGTGAACAGAGAACCGCGTTAGCCCTCGTCTTCGTCCTTGAGCAGGTCTTCCTTCGAGATCGCCACGTCCTTGACCTCGGCCTTGGAGACGATCAGGTCGACGACCTTTTCTTCATAGATCGGGGCGCGTAGCTGGGCAGCGGCGTTCGGGTTCTGGCGATAGAAGTCCAGAACCATCTTCTCCTGACCCGGATAATTGCGGGCTTCGTTGATGATGGCGTTGGTCAGTTCCTGGTCCGAGACGGTGACGTCGTTGGCGCGGCCGATTTCAGCCAGCACCAGGCCCAGGCGCACGCGGCGCTCGGCGATCGTCTTGTATTCAGCTTTCAGGTCTTCTTCGGACTTGGCAGCGTCTTCTTCCGGCAGGTTGCCAGCATCCTTGTCAGCCGACACCTGGGCCCAGATGCCGTCAAACTCGGCTTCCACCATCTTCGGCGGCAGGTCGAAGCTATGGGCTTCGTCCAGTTGGTCCAGCAGGGCGCGCTTCAGCTTGAAGCGAGCGGCACCGACGTATTGCTGGTCGAGGTTCTGCTTCAACAGTTCCTTCAGCTTGTCCAGCGACTCCAGGCCGATGCGGGTGGCAAACTCGTCGTCAATCTTGGCTTCGGCTTCAGCCTTGATGGCCTTAACCTTGATGTCGAAGGTTGCCAGCTTACCGGCCAGGTTCTTGGCCTGGTAGTCTTCCGGGAAGGTCACCTCGATGGTCTTCTCTTCGCCGACCTTGGCACCCTTCAGCTGCTCTTCGAAGCCCGGGATGAAGCGGTTCGAACCGATCACCAGGTCAGCGTCTTCAGCCGAGCCGCCTTCGAAGACTTCGCCGTCCAGCTTGCCAACGAAGTCGATGGTCAGTTGGTCGCCTTCCGCGGCCTTGGGCGTCTTGCCCTTCTTGTCTTCATAGGACTTGGCCTGCGAGGCCAGTTCCTTCAGGGCTTCTTCCAGATCTGCGTCCGAGGCCTCATAGGTCGGGCGTTCCAGTTTCAGCGATGCCGGGTCAACCGGGGTGAACTCCGGCATGATTTCCAGCGACATTTCATACGACAGGTCATCCTCACCGGCGATGACCTTGTCCATGTCCGAGATCAGCTTCATCTCGGCAGGAGCGGCCGGACGGATCTTGGCTTCTTCGAGGGCCGCCTGACTGGTTTCGTTCAGCGAGGCGTTGATGATCTCGCCCATGAAGTCACGGCCAAAGGTCTTCTTGACATACGAAGCCGGCACCTTGCCCGGGCGGAAGCCTTTCAGCTTCATCTGCGGCGCAACTTCCTTGATGCGCGCTTCGAGCTTTTCGTTCAGCTCGGCTACGGGAATGGTCACCGCGATCACGCGGCTGAGGCCTTCGTTCGACTTTTCGACGACTTGCATGGTCGGGTATCTGACGCTCTGGGGCGACGCCATACGGCGCGCGGTGGATAAAGCAACAGGGCCGCTCCGTCGGGAGCGGCACCTTGAAGCCCGCCCTTATGTCGAGAAGGGGGGCAAACGTCAACGCGCACGGGTTTCTTTGACAAGAAAGCAGAGCTATCTCATCGGTCATGAGCCAGTCTCCTGCCCCCATCGGCGTCTTCGTCACGCCCGTCACGCCGCTTCAGCAGAACTGCACCACAGTCTGGTGCACCCAGACCAGAAAGGCCGCTGTGATTGATCCTGGCGGGTCTGTCGATGCCATTCTGGCCGAGATTTCACGCCGCGGCCTGACGCTGGAGGCGATCTGGATCACCCATGGACACCTTGACCATGCCGGTGCCGCTGCCGAGATGCAGGAAAAGTCGGGAGCCGATATTATCGGCCCCCATAAAGCCGATCAGTTCTGGATCGACCTGATTCCCGTCCAGGGCCAGAAGTATGGCCTGCCCGAGGCGCGCACCTTTACCCCGACGCGATTCCTAGCCGACGGCGACGTGCTGGAACTCGGCAACACTCGTTGGCAGGTCGCGCACTGCCCGGGCCATACGCCGGGTCATGTCGTCTTCTATAATGAGGCAGCGAAGTTCGCCCAGGTGGGCGACGTCCTGTTCCGGGGTTCTATCGGACGGACGGACTTTCCGCAGAGCGACCACATTGCCCTGCTAACAGCCATCACAACCAAACTCTGGCCCATGGGCGACGACGTGACCTTTGTCTGTGGGCATGGGCCTCATTCGACCTTTGGAGCCGAACGGCGCAGCAATCCATTCGTCTCGGATGCCGCCATGCGCGGCTCACCGCTGGCCCGCACCGCCAACGGACCGTCCTGAGCAGGTCCGAGCAGGCCTTCGGGATAACACAGTGCGTCGAAATATTCCCTGATTTCATAAGGTTGGAAATCGCTCTTTCATCACTGCAGCTGGCAAGGGTCTGGAACCGGATTGCTCATCTCGGGTTCAGGTCTAAGCGCCACAGTGATGATAAGGAGTGATCTTATGGCCGAGGGTCAGCCCACCCGCGTCTCAGGAGTGTCCAAACGAGGATTCGCGTCGATGGATCCCGAACGTCAGCGCGAGATCGCCCGAAAAGGCGGTGCCAGCGTGCCCAGCGAAAAGCGCAGCTTCTCTCAGGATCGTTCCCTCGCCGCCACGGCGGGCCGTAAGGGCGGTGAAGCCTCCCACGGTGCGCGCAACAAGAACGAAACCCCCAAGCAGAGCTGATTGCCTCGGCCTGACGGAGCAAGATACGGCCAACCTCGGTTGGCCGTTTTTTTGCGCCTGGCCTCAGCGCGACAACAGGGCCAGGGCCACGGCCGGGTCCGGGCTGACCGCGAACGCCTCCATGTGCCAGCCTGCACCATCCACGAGGGTGCGCAGCCCGACCTCATCGAACTTGCGCGACGATTCGGTGTGCAGGCTCTCGCCCGGCGCAAACTCGAAGCGATGGCCATCCAGTGAAACCGTCATGGCGCGCCGGGCCACCAGATGCATCTCCATCCGGCTCAGCGTCGGGTTCCAGCGCGCCTCATGGTCAAAGCCGTCCAGGTCGAAGTCCGTGCCCAGCTCACGGTTGGCGCGGGCCAGCAGGTTGCGGTTGAAGGCAGCGGTCACGCCTGCGGCGTCGTCATAGGCCCGCACCAGGACATCTTCGGCCTTGATCAGGTCAACGCCCAGGATGAACAGGCTGCCCGGGCCCAGCATCCGGCCGACCGACTGCAGCAGGTAGAGTGCCTCGCCGCTGGACAGGTTGCCAATGGTCGAGCCGGGGAAGAAGCCGATCCGGCGGCCCTCGCCTATGTCATCCGGCAGTTCCGGCAGGTTCTCGAAATCGGCCACTACCGGCATGACCCGCAGATGCGGATAGTCAGCCCGAATGCGCTGCGCGGCGTCGTCCAGGGCTGAGGGGCTGATGTCCAGCGGGGCATAGACTGCCAGGTCGGGCACGGCATCCAGGACGATCCGGGTCTTCTCGCTGGCCCCCGATCCCAGTTCCAGCAAGCTTGCACCCGGACCAAACAGCGGAGCCCACAGGGGCATTACCCGGCGCAGAAGGGCGGCCTCCTGCCGGGTCGGATAGTATTCGGCGAGCCGCGTGATCTCCTCGAACAGGCGCGAGCCTTCGGCGTCATAGAACCACTTGGGCGACACGGCCTTGGGCGTCTGGGACAGCCCCATGATCATCTCATCGCGAAAGCCATCGGTTTCGCCATGCGCCTCGGCCACGTCGCAGGCCAGGCGCACGCCCGAGAACATCCAGCGCTCGTGCGGATAATAGAAGTTGCGATAGGAAGGCCGCGCGTGGCCCCCTGGCGTGGCAAAGGCCCCGCCACGCAGCACCATCTGGTTGGCCATGAACTTGCCGTTGTACTCGCCGGCTGTCCCGGGCGTCGGGGCAAAGCCGGGATAGGGACGATAGGCGGAGGCCGTCCACTGCCAGACCTCGGTGGCCAGATTGCTGAAGGCCTCGCCCCTGACCTGGGCCGCCGCCTCCCATTCCGCCTCGGTGGGCAGGCGCTTGCCGCTCCAGCGCGCAAAGGCGTCGGCCTCGTAATAGCTGACGTGTCGCACCGGGGCCTGCGGCTGAACCGGGTGGTAGCCGGCCAGACCGAAGCTGTACCAGCCGTCCGCTTCGCGCTGCCAATAGAGCGGGGCTGACCAGGCCTGGCGCTGTACCTCGCTCCAGCCATCGCTGAGCCACAGCTCCGGGCGCTGGTATCCGCCGTCATCGATGAAGGCGATCCAGTCGGCATTGGTCACCAAGTCCGTCGCCAGCTGGTAGGCTTCCAGCCATTCGCGATGGCGACGGCGCTCGATGTCAAAGGCAAAGCCATCCTGGCCAGCCCCGACGCCGACCAGGCCGCCGTCCAGCCTCACCCAGCCCCCAGCCTGGGCCTCACGATCGTGAAAGCGCGGTTCGACGGCATAGGTCGCTGGCCGCAAGGGCGAGCGGGAAAACAGGTGCAGGATATCCATCAGGAACAGTTCCTGATGCTGCTGCTCATGATTCAGGGCCAGGTCGAACAGATAGGCTTCCTGGCCAGGCTCCAGCCCGTCGGCCAGCCTGGCCTCCATCCGCCGGTCGATTTCGGCGCGATAGGCCATGACGTCATCCCGCGACGGGCGGGTCATCAGGCCCCGCTCGGCCCGATCCACGCGGGCACCCAGGCCCTCATAGTAAGAGTTGAACAGCCGGTTCAGTCGCTCATCAACGGGTCGATAGTCATCCTGCCGTGACAGGATCATGGCCTCGAAGAACCAGCTGGTATGGGCCAGGTGCCATTTGCCGGGGCTGGAGGATGGCTGGGACTGCGCCGCCAGATCCTCGTCGGACAGTTCGCGAGCCAAGCGAGGCAGAACGGCCCTTACCTGTCGATAAGCCTCGATTTCGGGATGACACGTGGCGGACACCCGTTGGAGGTAGTTCATCCTTGGCATTCCTCTGCGCCCGTGGACAGACAGGGGCCTAAGCTCCCCATCCGCCCCTCAGGCCTGTGCAGAGGAAACTGCTGCCAAGATGAAGCAGTTCCGTGTCAACCGCGTCCGCCGTGACGCCCATACTCCAGCCGCGCGATTGTGCGATTATGCACCTCGTCCGGGCCATCAGCGATACGCAGGGTCCGCACCGTGGCATACAGTTCGGCCAGTGGCGTATCGCCGGAAACCCCTGCTCCGCCAAAGGCCTGGATGGCATCATCAATGACCTTCAGCGCCATGCGGGGGGCTGCGACCTTGATCTGGGCGATTTCAGAGCGGGCATCCTTGGCCCCCACCTCGTCCATCATCCAGGCGGCCTTCAGCACCAGCAGGCGGCACATCTCGATATTGGTGCGGGCCTCGGCCACGCGCTGTTCCCAGACAGAGTGCTCGCCAACGGCCTTACGGAAGGCGGTACGGCTCATCAGGCGCTGGCACATCAGCTCAAGGGCGCGCTCGGCCGCCCCGATCACCCGCATGCAGTGGTGTATGCGGCCCGGCCCCAGACGGCCCTGGGCGATCTCGAAGCCCCTGCCCTCGCCGGCGATCAGGTTCTCAGCCGGCACCCTGACGTTGTCCAGCACCACCTCGGCATGGCCGATCGGGGCCTCGTCATAGCCAAAGACCGACAGCATCCGCTCGACGCGGAAGCCGGGCGTGTTCACCGGGACGATGATCTGGCTCTGTTGCTGGTGGATCGGGCCATCCGGGTCCGTCTTGCCCATGACGATGGTCATGGCGACGTTGGGATGGGCCATGTTGGTCGACCACCACTTGCGCCCATTGATGACATAGTGGTCCCCGTCGCGCTCGATCCGGGTCTGGATATTGGTAGCGTCGGACGAGGCCACCTCGGGCTCGGTCATCAGGAAGGCCGAGCGGATTTCGCCCGCCATCAGGGGCTTCAGCCAGCGATCCTGCTGTGCCGCGTTCCCATAGAGGTGCAGCACCTCCATGTTGCCCGTATCCGGGGCGTTGCAGTTAAATACCTCGGCTGACCACAGGTAGCGCCCCATGATCTCGGCCAGCGGCGCATATTCCAGGTTGGTCAGGCCCGCGCCGTGCTCGCCCGGCAGAAACATGTTCCACAACCCCGCCTCGCGCGCTTCGGCCTTGAGGACCTCCATGACCGGTGACTGCACCGTGGGCTGGGCATGCACGGCGTCAAAATGCTCGACCTCACGCGGGATCACCCGCTCATCCATGAAGCGGGTCAGCCGCGCCTGCCACTCCCGTGCCCGGTCCGAATGACGAAAATCCATTTCCTGTCCCCATCTGCGCGGCCGGTCTGTTGCCAGCCTGAACATGAAAAGGGCGCGCCCCCGAAGGAGCGCGCCCCGAAATCTTCTGGCCTAGCCGGCCAAGGATCAACGACCCTTCAGCAGCGGAGCCAGCTTCTGGGCCAGCATCATGTCGCCCGCCACCTTCAGCTTGCCCTGCATGAAGGCCATCATCGGGTCCAGGCGACCCTCGGCCAGGGCCAGGAAGTCTTCCATCTTCAGCGAGACCGTGGCGTCAGCCGCCTTGTCGTCGTTGGTGACGGTGTTGTTGATGCCGTCGATGAAGATCTTGCCAGCCTCGCCCAGGTCGAGCTTGATGGTCTTGCCGAAGCCACCGTTGGTGTTGATGGCTTCTTGGATTTTTGCGGTGATTTGAGCCAGGTCGGCCATAGAGCGTCATCCCTCAGACGTTTGGAGTTGAAGGGTTAGCCCCTGTCGCGCCCGGTGCCAAGATCACCTTGGGGAAGCTGCGGGCAACTTCCCCGTCCACAGCGAGCGTCAGAAGGCCACACCCAAGGTTGCCGCCAGGCGCGCGTCATTGAGCGGCCCATCGACCGAAGCGTCCCAGTAGCGCACATCAAGCGAGACGATCTCGGTCAGGTTGACGCCCAGGCCCAGGTTCCAGCTGTTGTAGTCATCGCCCACATCCAGGGTCTGGCGACCTAGGCCGCCCGACAGGCTGAACCGGTCGTTGAAGGCATATTCGCCGTAGACCTCGACATAGGTGGCCGTCTCGTCCGCCCCATAGAAGTCGGGCGAATAGTGGATCGCCGCGCCCAGGGTCATCTTGTCGATCGTGTGCGAGGCGGCCGCCTTGAACTCGACGAAGTTGTAGTCGGCCCCCGACGGTGCATTGACGTAGGTGTAGAAGGTGACGGCCACGTCCCAGTCGATGACCCCGGCCGTTCCCGTGACGCCTGCGTAGAAGTCCCATTCGGCATCGGTGTCGTCGCCAAAATCGACGGTCGAGGCCCAGGTTCCCGCGTAGAAGTTGCCGGCGGCAAAGTCGATGCCGCCCTGGAAGGCCACGTTCTCGTCCGACTGGCTGAAACCACGCCACACATAGTCATTGGTCACGGCCACGTTGTAGGACACGCTCGGAGCCTCGTCCTGGGCGTGGGCGGGCGCGGCCATGACGGCACAGGCGGACAGGACCGCCAGGCTCGAGGCGGCGCGGAACAGCAAATTCTTCATGATATATATCCCCTTGATTTAACTGATTTTCAGGCACGCGAACGCAACCGATAGCGACAAGCTTTCGGGGAACTGGGCATGATTACTCAGGCAGGGATCGGGCTGGCCGGAGCGGTCGGGAGGAGACCGTCCGGCCTTGCCCTGGTGAAACCGGCTGGATCAGCGCGGTTTCAGGCGAGCGTCAGTAGGCTTCGAGCGCTTCGCCGTGCAGGTGGGTATCGAGGCCGTCGTCCTCGACCTCCTCCTTGACGCGCAGCCCCGTCGTGTACTTGCAGATGAACAGAACGATCAGGGTGCCGATGGCGCTCCAGACGATGGTCCACACCAGACCCATGAACTGGGCCCAGACCGTCGCATCAGCCGACAGGTCATTAATGGCTGTAGAGGCAAAGACGCCGGTCAGCAGCGCGCCAACCAGGCCGCCCGCGCCGTGCAGGCCAAAGGCGTCCAGGCTGTCGTCATATTTCAGCAGCTTCTTCAGCCAGACCGACGCGACATAGCAGACCGGGCCAGCGATCAGGCCGATGATGACAGCGCCCTTGGGATCAACGAAGCCCGCCGCCGGGGTGATGGCAACCAGACCCGCCACGATGCCCGACAGGACACCGATCAGGGAATATTTGCGCTTCTCGATCCGCTCGATCACCTTCCAGCTCAGCGAACCGGCAGCGGCCGCCAGCAGGGTGTTGATCAGGGCGACGCCCATCAGGCCATCAGCCGCACCGGCCGAACCGGCGTTGAAGCCAATCCAACCGACCAGCAGCAGAGAGGCACCGATCATGGTCAGCACCGGGTTGTGGGCCGTAATGGGCTCGACGCCGTAACCTCTGCGAGCCCCCAGGAACAGGGCACAAACCAGGCCCGCCACGCCCGAGTTGACGTGGACCACCGCACCACCGGCGAAGTCCAGCACCCCGCCAGCGCCCAGGAAGCCGCCGCCCCAGACCCAGTGGGCAATCGGCGCATAGACGATCAGCGACCACAGGCCGATGAAGAGCAGAAGCCCGGAATACTTGATCCGCTCGGCAAAGGCACCGGTGATCAGGGCCGGGGTGATAATGGCAAAGGTCAGCTGGAACGACAGCCACAGATACTCCGGTATCCCCGGCAGGGCACTGTAGGCAGTGTCCTTGGTAACGCCATTCAGGAAGACGGCATCCAGGCTGCCGACAAAGCGGTTCAGCCCCTCATCCGGATTGACGCCGAAAGCGATGCTGTAGCCCGCCACGAACCAGACCAGGGTGACCACCGCAAAGGCGGCGACCGACTGGGTAATGGTAGCAATGACATTTTTGCGGCGCACCATGCCGCCATAGAACAGGGCCAGGCCCGGCAAGGTCATCAGCAGCACCAGGGCCGTCGAGGTTCCCAGCCAGGATGTGGCGGCGGCATCCAGTTCCAACGGAACCTGATGTGAAAACAGCGCCGGAGCAGGCTCCGACGCTGTTTCAGCGACTTCAGCAATGGTTTGCGCGGCCTCTGCGGCGACGCTGGCGAGGGCCCCGCCTGCGACGGCAAGGCCACCGGCAAGGCAGGCTAGAGCTATCGCTCCCCTCCACGTTTTAGATAGATGCGACACTTCGGTATCCCCCTGTGATTACGCATTTGCGAAGATTTCATTGCAGGTGCGAAATAAACAAGAGGAAAAATGAGGCTATCCGAAATTTTGTTGCAAATTGATCCCGACATTGGCGATCACGGCACAAATATTTTGCGAAAATACTGCTTACAACCTGCTACAGGTTCGCCCATATCTTCATGTTCGACAAAAAAATGTCGTCTGCGGGCCGTCTGAAATGAAACTTCAACCAAACGCTCTGCAGATTCAGGCCCGCGAGACGCTCCGACAAGCAATCACCGGCACCGGACATCATGCCCTGTCGGACACGGCCTAGAGTCGCGAGGTAAGCTTTGCCGGAATCCTCGGCACTCCCTCAAAGGACTATCGCGAGCGACCGATGCCTAAGGGGTTGCTGGCGGAGACGGAGGGATTACCCTAGCCCGCCGAAAAGTCCTGCAAAATCAACGCGCTTTAGAAAGCGGTGTGTAGCGGTTGAGGGAAGCGAATGTAGCAGTCCCGCGAGGAGGTTCAAGCCTCCTGACGACCGCCTGTCGACAGGCGCGTAACATTCCCAGTGTCGATTTTCTTCAGACGCTCGATCTCGTCGAACTCCGCGTGAAGCCAAACCACATCATGCATGAGGTGCATCGCATCTAAAGCATTCTTGATTGCATAAATGCTCAGGCCAACAGCGAGACCGATGATGATACGATCCGTGAAAAGCAGAAGGCGGTCTAGCAGGATACTTAAAAGGCCTATACCGGAGGCGCATACGGCAGCGACTTGAGAATACTGAACATAGTCAATCCAAAACAGATAACCACTCATGAGTGATTTTCGTTTCAAGAAAGACGAAAATCCGGGCGCGCAAATGCTAGCCTGAATTCGAGAGAAGGCCTGCCAACTTAAGGCTAGAAGCAGACCGTTAAACGTCAGCAATCCCGCGTAAACCGCAGTCGAGATATCCCACTTGCTGTCTGTAAAAAATTCCGCAGGCAGAAGCCATGCCGTCCATAAAGACAATCCGACACAACCGATTAGCCAAACAGGGATGATTGCGAGCACTCCTCGCTCGTCGTAGTCCTCCCGCAATTCCTGCAAGAGCACAGAGCCGAACCGTGGCCGTTTCTCAATTTTTGGAGGCTGGTCGGTCATAGAATGAAATGAGAGCCTTTGCGATCTCTTCGATATCTTTCTTAGCGGACGGTTGCGGCTCAATAAAGACCTTGAGCGGCTGCCCCTTATCCCTAACTTTCTGATTTTTATTCTTATCTTGACTGAACTCAGGTTTCTTAAACTGAGCGACCTGACCTTCAGGCGTCTCTCCAGTAAAGCCGATCTGACCATAACCTGCACGAGATAGTCCAATCGCTTCGTTAATGAAGCCACCCTCCTTGGCTTCCAATCCTTCTCCGGGTTGAGCCTTAATCACCCCCCTGAAAACGGCTCCTTTTTCATCCACGAGCGCTTCATGCACCTTCTGGCCTTGGCGGCGAACCGTTGGATTGAAAGGCCGAACGGTGAAACTGAACTCCCTAACAGTCCACTGCTTAAGCGCCGCTTCGACGTCATCCTCACTAACGCCAAGATCAAGGATTATCTCAGCACCAGGAAAGCCTTTGCGAACAACGGTTTGCAGGCGAGCCGCGGCATTCTTGGCTCCAATATGCTGCTCACCTGTTCGGTCGGATATGGCCATAACCCCAAGCGCCGGAATGGCTATAAAGTCCTCGTAGCGCACTCCCTCTCCCGGGAACGTGTTGACCTTCAGCACATGGTTCAAGTCGTCATAGTCAATGGCCGTGCGAACCATAACTTTGTGCCCCACCATCCAGTGCAGCACCTGGAAGCCACCTATGGTCCGTGACGCCGGAGCCATCGCTAGTGTGTCGGGCACCGTTGATCGCGAATAAGGCTGATCAAACCGCTGCCCCTTAACCTTGCGCAAGGCCTTGAATAAACGTGCACCGTCCCAATCGTCCTCTTCAAAGCCGACCTTGAACCGCGCAAAAATGTAAGGCGTCGCTCGCGCCATGCGTTCCTCCCCCCGAGGGTGAACACCACCGGTAAAGGGCGAAACGGCTTCCAACAACCAGCAGTTTATCAACGCGACCCAATTTTAGCTTAGCTATGCGAGGGCAGACCTCCGATCCTAAGAGGCATTGGCTCCCCCGGTATCCCCCTCCCGGCTGGCCGCAAATCATCATCCCGCCAAGCCATCGCCTGCCGCCACGATCCCGCCAGCGGCCCCGCTCCGAATATGCAGGGCTTCCGCCGCCGCCAGAAACGGGCGTCTCGCTTGGCTATACCCATGCAAGGCGTCTCATCCGGCCGCGCCTTGTGTCTCATGCGGGTCTTTACAGCAATTACGAGACAGGCTAACGCTCACGGTCTAGACCCAATCGAGACACGGAGACAGTCATGGCCGCCATTGGATACGCCCGCGTCAGCAGCACCGGGCAGAGCCTAGAAGTTCAGACGGAGAAGCTGATAGCCGCAGGCGTCGAGCCCGATCATCTATTTGCAGAGAAGCGCAGCGGGACTACGGCTAAGGATAGGCCGGAACTGGACGCAGCCCTGCGCTCAGTCCGTAAGGGGGACGTCCTGATCGTCACAAAGATGGACCGCCTCGCCCGCTCCGTCTCAGACCTCCGCAGCATAGTCGATCAACTGGACGCCAAGGGCGTAGGCTTCCGCGTTCTGGATCAGGCAGCCGTGGACACCACCACGCCTAACGGCCGACTGATGCTCAACATGCTCGCCGCCTTCGCGGAGTTCGAGACGGACCTGAGGAAAGAGCGCCAGCGCGAGGGCATCGAAAAGGCCAAGGATCGCGGCGTCTATAAGGGCCGCCCGGTCACTCTGCCCCGCGATCAGGTCAAAGCGTTGAAGGCCGAAGGGCTGGGCGCAACGGAGATCGCCAAGCGCCTCGGCATGGGCCGCGCATCGGTCTATCGGCTGCTCAATGAGGCGGCGGCATAGGCCGGGATCGCAGCGGCCACGCTAGGGCGGATTTCGGGCGCGTGGGCGGGTTTCTCGGGCCCGCTCGACACTTGGGGCGCCGACGCCTTCCCGGCGCTCCACAGGCCTCGCAGCAGCATATGGCCAAGCCGTCCGATTTCGCCCAGGCGTTCGCTCACGGGACGCCCGGACCTGAGGACCGGCAGGATATTTTCGACGGGCGTGAGCATTCCCCAAGAACACAAATCTTGCGTCGCCCGGTCGACAGGAAGGCCCAAGGGGTCGGATCGTGCAGGTCGGAGGTTCGATACCCTTCGGGAGAGGAACCATTTTCGACCCTCGGGTTATTCGAACAGAATTTCCCCGTCTTGGCCGACGTAAAAAGGCATGGTCGCAGGTAGGGCATTGCCCGAGGGAGTTCAGCGAAAGCTGATCGCGGCCACCGGGCACACTCACGCAACGCTCAATCCAACTCATGGTCAGACCAAGAGTTAGCGTCGCTGATCCGGCAAACTCGCCATCTATTTTGACGAGGGAGCCGGGCAGCCTACGAACAACTCATCCAATCTATGGTCAGATTAGTTCCCAACAGGAACTCTGAGGCAACGTCGAGCACGCACCGCCACCATTGACGCTGACAATAGGGCGGCAAGCGCCAACCACACTACCGGGTCCAACATATGGGCGAAGATGGAAATCCCCTGACCACCGCCGTTCATATAGATGGCTTTGCGCTCACGCCCCTTGGCAATGTCCTCAGCTATCCGGTCGAAGTCCGCCTGAGAGTTCGCCCGGCGCAGACGCTGGACTTCTGGCCAACCGTAGCCCTCTTCCAGTTCCCGCTCATTCGATAAGTAGGCCCTCATCCAGTCCGTATCCATCGGCGCAGGCTCGCGGCCAAACTGACGGATCAAGGCGGCGGCGAACGTCCTGTCCGCAAACGCTGCGCCGAACTTGTCAGCAAAGCTGTAGCTTTGAGCCCGGCGATGCTCCGCCCTCGCAGCTTCCTCGTTACGGCGCAGTTCGGCCGCCGCCTCTTGATTGGGCGCATCCGGGATAACCGTGTGTCCGCGAATATCGCGCCCGCCGGTAAGGCCCATACTGGTAGCAGCCTCACGATCAGCTTGGGCCTGAGGTTGCCTCACCGCAGAGGGAGCTGGCCGCATCATCGCGCCATTGACGCTAGAAAGGTCTTTGCCTTGCAACTCGTCGAAGGAAAGATCGGCGAGGCCCGCAACATCCTCGACGGTTTCTAGCTGCGCCTTCGCCTTCTCAGCACCTGTCTGCGCCAGCGCATCAATCGGCAGCAGTGCACTCATAGACAACGCCGACACGAAAGCGGCTACGGCCCCTCCTGCTACAGACCCCATCATTCGCCCTTTCATCCGCGCTCAGCGTCGAATGGTGCATAGATCAGGTGGTGCGTAAATCCAACATGCGGCGACGCTGTATGGGTGCCGAGGGTCTCCGTCAGTCCTGATAATCAACGCGCGCTGGGACGCCTCGGCGATGCTATCCGCGCGCGCAGAAACGAGCGGAGCATGTCGCAGGAAGCGTTGGCTGACGCCGCAGGGATCAATCGGACCCATATGGGCGAGGTCGAGCGCGGCAAGCGGAACGTCAGCCTTGTGGCTCTGATCGGCATAGCAGCGGCGCTGGGCTGCACCGTGTCGTCGATCCTATCCGACGCCGCGATATAGACCGCCGAATTCGCCCGCCGCATCTGTCTCAAAAATCGCCCCATCTCGGCCAGCGAAATACAGCCCCGCTGAGGGGGCTTCCGACCCGGACGGGCGATCACCCAGCCAGAACCCAACCGCCGTTCCAGCGCCCCGCTTTCCGGCCTCCCCGGCTACCTCAAGAAGCGGGCGGGGTCGGCAGGGTGAAGCCCGGCACCCGGTAGCGGGCCATGCCCTCGACCAGCGGTCTGAGAGGATAGTCCCCGCCGTATTTGTCAGCGACTGAACCGCTCTCATGCCCCGTGATCGCGTCGTTTGCCGCTTTGTTGAGATCGCACTCACGCCAATGGCGCTTAAAGTTGTGGCGGAATGAGTGGAAGGTGATCTTTTTATCCGACACGCCGCAGACTTGGCGAAGGTGAAGGCCATACCATTTCGACCAGTTGCCGGTGACGACGCCATAACGGTCGGGCTTGAGGTCCGGGAAGATACGAGCCCGCCCCTTGTCGCGAGCAGCATCCACAAAGCGAAGAAAGCCCAGGTCGATAAGCGCCTGATGGATCGGGACACGCCGGTTGCTACTGGGGTTCTTAACCGTCAGGCCGTCTTGCTTATCCTCCGTGATGCGGATGACCCACGCCCTCTGTTCCTGGTCGTCCGCGTCCAGATAGACTTCCTGCAAAATGTCCTTCGGCCGAAGCTGGCCCATCTCATTGAGCCGTGCGCCCGTGTAGAGCGCCAGCAATGGAAGCCAATAGGCGGCCTCCCCTGCCCCACGGTTAGGACGCTCGCCTTTGATGTAGATCGCAGACCCGAACACAGCCTTGAGTTCATCGGCGTCATAGTAGCGACGAGGCGGCGCTTCTCCCTTCATTGACGGGGCCTTTACGGTGGCCGCCGGGTCGAGGGGGATTATGTCCTGCTCAACGGCGATCCTGAACAGCGAGCGCAGATGATTGAGGCGGCTATCCACGGTCGCCGGAGCATTTCCCTTGGCGATCAAGTGCGCCTTAAACGCCAGAACATCAGCCTTAGTGATTGCACCTACAGGCTTTTCTCCATTGACGGCGTAGAACATGGCACACGTCCGCCGCCACATATCGACGGACCTAGCCTCAGGGCTACGTTCGGCCGCCCATATGTCGATGAGTTCGGGCAGCATGGGCGTATCCGGTTTCGCCGCCACCTGCTTTCGTTCCCGCGATACTGCCGCAGCGGACGCCAGCACGGCCGCGCCGTCCCCAGTTAGCAGCGCCTTCGTCGCCCGCTGCATCCCCTCAACCTGTGCCAACGACAGGCCGAGATTGTCGCCGCCATCCAGCATAGAGTTCTAGGTTCTCACGCGCCTCAGCATCAAAGGTCGGGAGGTCGCCAGCCAAGAAAGCGGCGTCTCGCTTCCGTTGCAGGGCAGCGAATGCGGCAGCGGCGTAGGCTTCGCGATCTATCGGGGCAGCGACGGCGGGCTTCGCACCGGCGGCCGACGGGCTGGCGATCATGGCTCGCGCCGCGTCCAACTCTTTGTCGGACTGGACAGCCGCAGCGCGGCACAGCTTGGACGC
>DLIT01000092.1:5156-5377 GCA_002483865.1 Brevundimonas sp. UBA7635 | reverse complement strand
TCCGCCGGGGCGATGACGGCCCGGCCCGGTCCCATGGCGTTGAGCTCGTCGGCCACGGCCTGGAGCCGGGCGGCATCGCGCGACAGCAGAGCGACGTGGGCCCCTTCGGCGACAAGGGCGGTGGCGACGGCGCGGCCCAGGCCACTGGAGCCACCGCAGACAAGGGCGCGCTTTCCGGTCAGTTGCAGGTCCATCGACGATCTCCACGCTTGTGCAGCCTA
>DLIT01000092.1:1390-5067 GCA_002483865.1 Brevundimonas sp. UBA7635 | reverse complement strand
AACAGGGTCTTGAGAGTCTCATCTGTCTCATCTGGCCCAGGGGAGACGGGGGCGAGGACCGGGCGGGGCCAGGTGGCCGGGTGGTCGATTATGGGGCCAACCGGGAGGGGGTCAGGCAGAAAGGCATCGGCGCAGGCCAATGCCGGGAAATATCGGGCATTGGCGGGGGTGATTGTGATGGCGGAGGGCTGTGGGGCGCGGCGGGTGGACGTGGGTCCTCCGGTCAAGCCGGAGGATGACGGAGGGAAAGGGGATGCGGGGCGGTTGCCCCCTCATCCGTCTGCCTGCGGCAGCCACCTTCTCCCGCGAGGGGAGAAGGGTGAAGAAAAAAGGGCGCGGTCCTTGCGGAACGCGCCCTTGGATCTTGGCTCACTTTCAACGGGCCTCAAGCAGCCCGAAGGGCGGTAGGCCCACTTAAAATCAAGCCTGCATCGTCCAGCCTTCGACGCCCATGGCGGCCTGGCGGACCGCTTCCGAACGGGTCGGGTGGGGGTGGCAGGTGCGGGCGATGTCTTCCGACGCGCCGCCGAAGGCCATGGTCATGCAGGCCTCACCGATCATCTCGCCGGCTTGCGGGCCGAAGATGTGGACGCCCAGGACCTTGTCGGTCGCAGCATCGGCCAGAACCTTCACGAAGCCTTCGGTCTCGTGGTTGATCTTGGCGCGGCTGTTGGCGGCAAACGGGAACTTGCCCTTCTTGTAGTTCACGCCTTCGGCCTTCAGGGCCTCTTCGGTCTTGCCGACCCAGGCCACTTCCGGCGCGGTGTAGATGACCGACGGAACCAGGGCATAGTCGACGTGACCGGCCTTGCCGACCATCAGTTCGATGGCAGCGACGGCATCTTCCTCGGCCTTGTGGGCCAGCATCGGGCCGTGGGTCACGTCACCGATGACCCAGATGCCATCGGCAACCTTGAAGTGGTCATTGGCGATGAAGCCGCGTTGGTCAGGCGTAACGCCGACGGTCTCCAGGCCGAGGCCTGCGGTGAAGGGACGACGGCCAATGGCGACCAGAACCACATCACCCTTGAGGGTTTCAGCGGCACCGCCAGCGGCGGGCTCGACCGTCAGTTCGACGCCGTCCCTGGTGGTCTTGGCGGCGGTGACCTTGGTCGACATCTTGAACTTGAGGCCCTGCTTGTTCAGGCCGCGCTGGAAGGCGGTGGCGACTTCGCCGTCCATGCCTGCGCCCACCTTGTCCAGGTATTCGACGACGGTGACTTCGGCACCCAGACGACGCCAGACCGAACCCAGCTCCAGACCGATCACGCCCGCACCGATGACGATCATGTGCTTGGGCACCTTGGGCAGGAAGAGGGCACCCGAGGAGTCGATGATCTTGCCTTCCTCGAAGGCGACGCCCGGCAGCGGGGTGGGTTCCGAACCCGTGGCGATCAGGATGTTCTTGGTTTCGAGAACCTGTTTCGAACCGTCGGCGGCTTCGACTTCAACCTTGCCGGTGCCCGCGATCTTGCCATAGCCCTTAACGACCGTGACCTTGTTCTTCTTCATCAGGAACTCGATGCCCTTGGTCAGGGCCTCGACGCTCTCGTCCTTGGACTTGTGCATCTGGCCAAGGTTCAGCTTGGGCTTAACCTCGATGCCGATGTTGGCGAACTCGGTATTGGCCTGCTCAAACAGTTCCGAGGAATGCAGCAGGGCCTTGGTCGGCATGCAGCCGACGTTCAGGCAGGTGCCACCCAGGGTCGGGTTCTTCTCGACGATGGCGGCCTTCAGACCCAGCTGGCCAGCGCGGATCGCGGCATTATAACCACCGGGTCCGGCCCCGATGATAACGACGTCGAATTGGGCTGCGGCTTCGGCCATGGAAATCCTCTGAGGTTCAGGCACTGGGGTAAGGAAACGGCGCGAAAACTAGCGTCGGTCCCGGCGGGGTCAACCGTCAGGAACCTATATAGGCCGCTCTTTGAGCATGAACCATGCGCAGCGTGGCAAAAAGGGCCGGACCCTGCGGCCCGACCCTTCATTATTGCAGGGATCCACGCATCTGAATCCCCGGCATCGCCCAGACGGGCGCAAGATCAGAGCTTGAAGCGCAGACCGACGAAGACGTTGTAGCCGAACTTCTCATACTCATAGGTCCGCTCGCGCACACCGTAGTAGCGGACGCCCGCGCTATCGGTCAGGTTCTTGGCCTCGCCGAAGACCTCGATGCCATTGCCGAAGTCATAGCTGGCGGTGAAATCCAGTTGCTCGCGGCCCTCGACGAACAGATCCATGGCCGGATCATCGGCATTGATCTCTTCCAGATAGTCGCTGCGCCTGGTGTAGCTCAGGCGAGCCGACAGACCGCTACGCTCAAAGAAGACGGCCAGATTATAGATGTTGTCCGACTGGCCCGGCAGGTCGAACTGGGTGCGGCCGCCATAGGCCTGGGCCGTTTCGATCTCGGCATCGGTCCAGGTGTAGTTGGCGAAAACACCGAAGTCCGACGCCCATCCCGGCAGGAAGCTGAGCTTCTGCTGCCAGTTCAGCTCCAGGCCAGCAATATGGCCGTTCGGCGCATTGATCGGGGTCTCAAACTCGGCGTCAAACAGGGTGCCGCCGATGTTCAGCTCGTCCTCGTATTTCAGGACATAGCGATAGTCAGACAGGTCCTTGTAGAAGGCATTGGCTGACAGGACGCCCAGGGAGGCAAAATAGTATTCCAGACCCAGATCGACATTGTTCGACAAGGTCGGCTTCAGATCCGGATTGCCGATCTCGTAGGACACGTCCGTGCCATCGGTTTCCTCGACACGGCGCGGAACGATCTGGCTGAACTCTGGCCGGTTGATGGCGCGCGTCAGGGCAAAGCGACCGATCAGGTTGTCCGAGAAGGCGTGACGCACCGTCAGGTTCGGGAAGAACTCGGTATCGTCGCGATCAACGCGGGCGACATCATAGATCTCGTCGCCGTCGTCAGTGACCGTATAGGTGGGGGCCGAGCCCTCGAACCTGGTGTTCTCGACGCGCAGGCCCAGGATCACATTGGTGGCCCCGATGTCGAAGCGGGCCTGGCCATAGGCCGACAGGATGTCTTCCTGGGCCTCATAGTCCGCCACCAGAGAGTCGGGCATCCGGCGCGCCGAGCTGGCACGGGCCTGGCCGAAGTATTCGTCCACCAGGACGTTATCGAACTTGTAGCCCAGGATGTAGTCGTAGTTGCGCGAATGCTCCCCGGTCAGCAGGTCGGCATAGGACAGGGCCGGTGCGTGGGCGTCATCGCGGCTGCGGAAGCGTTCCTCGTCGGCCAGGACGTCGCGGGTGCGATACTTGCCGCCGAACTTCCAGGTGATGTCGCGGCCGCCGAACTGGCTGGGCAGCTCCAGGTTGGCCGCCACGGTCAGGTCGTCCTGTTCCGTCGTGTTGGAACGGAAGACGTTTTCACGGAAGCGGTATTCCCCTGCTTCCATATGCTCGCCCGACTGGAAGATGGAATAGGTCGGCTCGTAGTGGTTGCCGGTGAAGTCATAGGTAACCGACGGCTCCAGCTCGGAGCGGAACAGCAGCTCGTTGCGGTTCGGATAGGTCTGCTGGCTATTGGCCACAGAGACGCTGGCGTCCAGGATGGCACCATTGTCGAAGATATGCTCTGCCCCGGCGGTCAGGGTGGTGATCTCGTTCTTCTGGGTGCGGTGACGCAGCTGGCGCTCGACCGTCACGTCCGAGAAGGT
>DLIT01000092.1:0-1346 GCA_002483865.1 Brevundimonas sp. UBA7635 | reverse complement strand
TCGTCCTCGAAGATGGCCAGCGAGCCGCGCAGCCAGGCGCGGGTGCGGTCGGTCGGACGCCATTCCAGGCCTCCGCTCAGGGCCTGGCGGGTGCGTTCGGTGTCATAGTCCTTGAACAGGGTCTCCTCGAGGGCAAAGATCTCCTCGCCTTCGGGGGTCTCCATGCGGGTCCAGCCGGATTCGACATTGTCCGGGCGGCGGTTGGTCCGCGAGTAGGAATAGGACAGCAGGGCCCCAAGGCTTTCGTCAGCGCCAAAGACGTTTGAGGCGGTCAGGGCTCCGCGCACGTCCTCGCCGCCATAGTCGTTATAGCTGGCCCCGGCATAGCCGCTGATGGCCAGGCGGCGCTGGTCGAAGGGCGAGCGGGTCTTGATGTTGACGGCCCCGGCGATGCTGTCGGCGTCCTGGGACGGCAGCAGGGTCTTGGAAACCTCGACGTTGGCGACGATGTCGCTGGGCAGGGTGTCCAGGTCCACCGCGCGGGTGCCCGAATCCACCGCCGGCACGGTCACGCCATCGACCGAGACGGCGGTAAAGGCCTGGGGCGCGCCGCGGATGTTGATGTAGCGGCCCTCACCCTGGTCGCGCGAGATGGCGATGCCGGCGACGCGCTGCAGGCTCTCGGCCACATTGGGGTCGGGATAGCGGCCGATGGCGTCGGCCGACAGGACGTTGATGGTGCCGTCGGCGTTCTTCTGCTGGTTCAGGGCGCGGGCCACGCCCTCGGTGATCACGCCGGTGACTATGATGTCATCCACCGTGGCCACGTCGCCGCCCAGGGTCAGGACCACCGAGGTCATGTGGCCGGGGGTGATGGTGACGGTCTGGCTGGTGCCAGGCAGGCCGATGTAGCGCACGTCCAGGGTGGCCTGGCCCGTCAGGCCCGGTAGGCTGAACTCGCCCTGGGTATTGGTGACGGCGCGGCGACCTGTGCCGCGCTCCAGGACCTCGGCACCCGGCAGGGGCGAGCCCTCGGCGGACACCACCCGACCGTAGACACCATCAGCCGCCACCGTCAGGGCCGAGGCCGACGCCATGTCATCGGCACGTGCAGCCATACCCAGGCAAAGCGGCACAACAGCCGCACCGACCAGAAGTCGCAGTCTCATAGAACTTCCCCGAAAAGCCGGGGTGCACCCTGCAGACCCGGTTCGAGGCGCTGCTAACGGGGCCTGGCAACGTCAACACGACGCTTTTGCGAAGAGGATTCGCCGGTTCGCCGTCATTTCCGTAAATTATCATCCCGAGGCGGACGAAAGGGGCAAGCCTGACAGGGCTCCAGACGCGAAACGGGGCCTGACCGGCTGGTCAGACCCCGTTTTCACAGTCTCGACTGGAGCGGGCGA
>DLIT01000102.1:2254-2985 GCA_002483865.1 Brevundimonas sp. UBA7635 | reverse complement strand
CCGGGCAAGAAGGCCCAGGAACGCGCCGCTGAACGCGCCCAGCGTGAAGCTGACCGCCTGGAAGCCGAAGCCGCTGCCAAGGCGGAAGCCGCTGAAGCCGCTGCCGCTGCCAAGGCTGAAGCTGAAGCCGCTGCTGCCGCTCCGGCTCCGGCCGAAGAAGCCGCTGCTGAAGCTCCGGCTGCTGAAGAAAACACCGAAGCCTAAGGCTTTGCGTGGCCTGGCTCCGGCCGGGATCTGAAATAGGGAAAGCAGCGTCCGATGCCGGGCGCTGCTTTTCTGCTATCTGAAGCCGATGTGAATTGACGGAGCCCCGGGATGAGCGGTGCGGATAAACTGGTCCTGGTGGGACAGGTGGGCGGAGCCTTTGGTGTACGCGGCGAGGTGCGAATCACCGCCTTTACCGCCGATCCGATGTCCCTGCTGGACTACCAGCCCCTGTTGAAGGCAGACGGCAAGCTGGCCCTGACCCTGATGTCTGCGCGGCCTGACAAGGCGGGCGTGGTCGCCAAGGTCAAGGAGATCGTCACCAAGGAAGAGGCCGATGCCCTTCGCGGGCAAAAGCTGTTTGTGCCGCGTGACCGCCTGCCCGAACCGGACGAGGACGAGTTCTACCTGACCGACCTGGTGGGGCTGGAGGCCCGCGATGGCGACGAGGCCGTCATTGGCAAGGTGAAGTCGGTACAGAACTTCGGGGCCTCGGACATGCTGGAGATCGCCCCGCGCGATGGCGG
>DLIT01000102.1:0-2138 GCA_002483865.1 Brevundimonas sp. UBA7635 | reverse complement strand
GTCGGAAATAGACTTCGATCGAGAAACGACCTTCGCGTTGTGTCTGGGGACTCGCTGCCGTCGCTCTTTCTGAATACCGGGGTGAAGGGAGCCGGCACCGGGCCTTGGTCGTTAGAGCGTGATGCCTTCCAGTGTCATCCGTGCCCATGACTATGATGCCCAGACGCGCTGTTTGAGGATCATCTTCGTCTCGGGTGCGGTCTATGACTATGAGGCCGTCCCGCCCCAGGTGGCCCAGGGTCTGGCCGAGGCAGGCTCTCGCGGGCGCTTCTTCAGCCTGTGGATTCGCGACCGCTATCCCTATCGCCGGGTGAGCGAAGCGCGGGGATGAAGTGGCGGGCGGCCCGGGCGGCAAGGATCAGGATAGCAGCCTGCCGATTCTGGAGGGATGCCACCATGCCGAGCGCTCAAAAGCTCTCTTTTGGCAAGGGAGGCGCAAAAAAGGCCGCCGGTTTGCCCGGCGGCCTCTGTGTTTGCATAGATCGGCCGGGCTCAGCCTTCCATGTCTTCGGGCAGGCCGACGGCGTGGAAGCCGGCATCGACGTGGACGACCTCGCCGGTGGTCGAGCGGCCCAGGTCCGAGCAGAGCCACAGGGCGGCGCCGGCGACGCCCTCCATCGAGGTTTCCTCCTTGATCAGCGAGAACTGGGCCGACTTGGAATGCAGGCCACGGCCTCCCGAGATGCCAGCCAGCGACAGGGTGCGCATGGCACCGGCCGAGATGGCGTTAACGCGGATGTTTTTGGGACCCAGGTCGCGGGCGATGTAGCGGGTCGCCGCTTCCAGGGCTGCCTTGGCCACGCCCATGGTGTTGTAGTTCGGAATGACGCGCTCCGAGCCCAGGTAGGTCAGGGTGATCATCGAGCCGCCATTGGGCATCAGCCTGGCCGAGCGCTTGGCCACGTCGACGAAGCTGAAGGCCGAGATATTCATGGCCAGCAGGAAGCTGTCGCGCGTGGTGTTGTCGACAAACGAACCTTTCAGCTCGTCCTTGTTGGCAAAGGCGACCGAGTGGACCACGAAGTCGATGGTGCCGAATTCCTTTTCCAGCTCCTCGAAGGCCTTGTCCATCGAGGCGTCGTCGGTGACGTCAGCCTGGATCAGCAGCTTGGCTCCGACGCTTTCCGCCAGCGGGCGTACGCGGCGTTCCAGGCTCTCGCCCAGATAGGTAAAGGCCAGCTCAGCACCCTGGGCGGCCAGTTGCGAGGCGATGCCCCAGGCGATTGAGCTGGAGTTGGCAACCCCCATGATCAGGCCCTTCTTGCCCTTCATGAGTTCGCCGGTCGGCATATCCCAGCCTTCGTTCGTCGCCATGGGTTATCTCCGTATCTGAAACTTGATCTGCCTTTTGGACGGCTGTGGGCCGGGTGACAAGCTCAAGGCGGCTGGTCAGACGCAGAAGCTGTCGTAAGGTGAGCCTCATGAGCGCAGATATGCCCCTCTCCGACACGGCCTCCAGCGGCCCGATCTTCTTTGACCGGCACGAACTAGGCCTGCTGCTGAGGGTCTATGGGCGCATGGTTGCCCAGGGAGAATAGCGCGACTATGCCATGGTCGGGCATCGCGACGTGGCCGAGTTCGCGGTCTTTCGCCGCCACGGCGATGCGCCGCTCTACCGCATTGAGAAGCGCCCAGCCCTGCGCCTGAAACAGGGCCAGTGGGCCGTCATCAGCGAAGGCGGCCACGTGCTTAAACGCGGCCGCGACCTGGACCAGGTGCTCAAGGTCTTCGATGCCCGCCGCTTCACGGTGGTGGAGTAGGCCGTACGATAAAAAGGCCCCGGTGTTTTCCACCGGGGCCTTTGATCCTTGAGCCTGGCTTCAGGCCTATTCGCGGCTGCCGCCCATGAAGGCGAGCAGGAATTGGAACAGGTTGATGAAGTTGATGAACAGGCTCAGCGCGCCGTAGCCGGTGGCCACGCCCATGGCTTCCCTGTCACCGCCCAGGGCATAATAGGTCATCTTCAGGCGCTGGGTGTCGTAGGCGATCAAGCCTGCAAAGATCAGCACACCCAGGGCCGAGATGATCAGGTACAGGGTACCCGAGCCCAGGAAGATGTTGACGATCGAGGCGATCACCAGCCCGATCACGCCCATGATCAGGAAGGTCCCCATGCCGGTCAGGTCCTTCTTGGTCGT
>DLIT01000083.1:22536-24237 GCA_002483865.1 Brevundimonas sp. UBA7635 | reverse complement strand
CTTTGGAACTCTGGACGAGCTTTTTGAAATCCTGACCCTGCGCCAGACGGGCAAGGCCCCGCCCATTCCCATCGTCCTGTTCGACCAGGACTATTGGCGCTCGGTGATCAATTTCGACGCCTTGATCGAGCACGGCATGATCCACGCCCGTGATCTGGAGTTGTTCGCCTTTGCCGACGATGCCGAAGCGGTGTGGCAATGTCTGCTCGATGGCGGGCTGCAGCCCAATAAAGACATTACGCAAAACGGTGAGCCATAGTGCGGTTGAGGCCATCTCTCTCAGGGTTTAAGGGACGCATTCATGAACACTGAAGACGTCCTCAACGAATTCCGCGAAGCCGGTGCCCTGCGCGAAGGCCATTTTGTCCTGTCATCCGGCCTGCACAGCCCGGTCTTCCTGCAGAAGAACCTGGTCTTTATGGATGGCGAACGCTGCGAGCGCCTGTGCAAGGCTCTGGCTGAGAAGGTCGTCGCCACTGTGGGTCCGGTAGATGTCGCTATTTCTCCGGCGGTCGGCGGCATTATTCCCGGCTACGAGACCGCAAAGCATCTGAAGGTCCGCTCGATGTACGTCGAGCGTGTTGATGGCGAGTTCCGCTTGCGTCGCGGCTTCAGTGTCGAGCCGGGCGAGAAGGTCGTCATGGTTGAGGATATCGTCACCACCGGCCTGTCGTCCCGCGAATGCATCGAAGCCATCAGGAAGGCGGGCGGCGAGGTCGTGGCCGCAGCCTGCATCGTGGATCGTTCGGGAGGAAAGGCCGATGTGGGCGTGCCGCTGATCGCCCTGGCTACCCTTGATGTTCCTGCCTATCCGGCCGACGCTCTGCCAGCCGAGCTGGCAGCCCTGCCAGTCGAGGATCCGGGCAGCCGCCGCCTGTCGAAGTAGAGGAAATCCCGCCATGTCCCGTCGCGTCCGTCTCGGCGTCAATATCGATCACGTCGCCACGGTTCGCAACGCACGCGGCGGAGCCCATCCGGACCCGGCCCGCGCCGCCGAGCAGGCGCTGTCAGCCGGGGCGGACGGTATAACCGCCCACCTGCGGGAAGATCGCCGCCACATCACTGACGCCGATATTGATGTCTTGAGCGCCCTGTGCCGCCGGGCTGATCGTCCGCTGAACTTCGAGATGGCGGTCACGGACGAGATGCTGGCCATAGCGCTTCGACACAAGCCGCACGCGGCCTGCCTGGTGCCTGAACGGCGCGAGGAGGTCACGACCGAGGGCGGCCTGGCCGTGGCGGGGCATGAGGCGCGTATCCAGCCGGTGGTCCGGACGCTGTCCGATGTTGGTATTCGCGTCAGCCTGTTCATCGAACCGTCAGAGGACCAGGTAGCGGCCGCAAATGCGGTGGGGGCTCAGGTGGTCGAGTTCCACACCGGGCGCTATTGCCACGTGTCTGGCACCGAGCGGGCAGGGGAGCTGGAACGATTGAAGGCTGCGGCCACCCAGGCCCACGCCCTGGGGCTGGAAGTCCACGCTGGTCATGGCCTGGACTATGCGACCGCCGCCGAAATCCTGGCCATCCCCGAGATCGTTGAGCTGAATATCGGCCACTTCCTGATCGGCGAGGCTGTCTTTGTTGGCCTGGACGCCGCGATCCGCCGGATGCGAACGGCCATGGATGCGGCGTCGTCGGGCCTGAACGCATGATTATCGGTGTCGGGGCTGACCTGTCGGACATCCGGCGCATCCAGAAGTC
>DLIT01000083.1:11706-22503 GCA_002483865.1 Brevundimonas sp. UBA7635 | reverse complement strand
TTTGCCGCCAAGGAGGCCTGCGCCAAGGCCCTGGGCACCGGGATGCGGGCAGACGTCTATTGGCGCGATATGGGCGTGATAAATCTCAAGTCCGGTCAGCCGACCCTGGCCCTGACGGGGCACGCAGCGGAACACCTGCAACGACTGACGCCGTCAGGTCATGAGCCGCATATTCACCTGACGCTCAGCGACGAATACCCCTATGCCCTGGCGTTCGTCGTTATCGAAGCCTTGCCCGTGGCCTGATCTGGGGCTAGGCCTCGAACTTCCAACCCTGCACATTGCGGGGGATTCGAGCAGACCATGAGAGACGACCCGAAGGCGACAGGTGGCATTGGCATCGCGAGCCTGGATGCTTCTGTTCAGCGACCAATCTGGAGTGATGAAGGGGACGCCCCCTTCGATATGGGCGACGATCCCGAAGCCCTTGAGAGTGACAAGCCGATCTACGCCCCTTCGCGTGCCAAGAAAGCCAAGCGTGTGAAAAAAGAGAAGTCTGCCAGTAATGAGACGGTCGAGGTCATCAAGACCATCGTCTTCGCCCTTCTGATCGCCCTGGTTCTGCGCGTCCTGCTGTTCCAGCCCTTCACCATTCCGTCGGCCTCAATGGAGCCGAACCTGTATGAGGGGGACTACATCGTCGTCTCGAAATGGTCCTATGGCTATTCGAAGCATTCGATTCCCTTCAGCCCGCCGCTGTTCGAGGGGCGGCTATTTGGCAAGGATCCGGAACGCGGTGACATCGCCGTGTTCAAACTGCCGCGCGATGACAAGACTGACTACATCAAACGCGTGATCGGCCTGCCAGGCGACCGCGTCCAGATGCGCGACAGCCGGCTCTACATCAACGACAAGCTGGTCGAGAACGTCGTCGTTGGTCAGGCGGAAATGACCAATATGTTCGGACCCCGTCCCGTTTCGCAGATTCGCGAGACCCTGCCCAATGGCCGCAGCTACATGACCCAGGACTTTGGCCCGGGCAGCGACCTGGACACCACGCCGGTCTATCAGGTGCCCGCTGGCCACTTCTTCATGATGGGCGACAATCGTGATAACTCGATTGACAGCCGCGTCGCAGAATCCTCTGGCGTCGGCATGGTCCCTGCGGCCAACCTGGTCGGCAAGGCCGAGATCATCATGTTCTCGTGGGAGCCGGGTGCATCCCTGTTCAATCCGATCAGCTGGGTCTCCAAGCTCCGCCTGAACCGGTTCTTCAAGATTCTTGACTGATGACTAACCAACGGGCCGAAGCCTTCGCCACGCTTGAAGGACGGCTAGGCTATACGTTCAAGAACCGTAGGCTGCTGGAGCGGGCTCTGACCCACTCCAGCGTAGCCGAAGGCGTACAACAGCCGAGCAAGCGCATCGGCGACAACGAGCGGCTGGAGTTCCTGGGCGACCGGGTGCTGGGCCTGCTGGTGGCTGACCGTCTGACGAGCGACTTTCCTGAGGCGGATGAAGGCCAGCTTTCGGCACGGCTTCACGCCCTGGTGGACAAGAACGCCTGCGCGCGCGTGGGCGAGCGCCTGGGTGTCGGCCAGGCTCTGCGCCTGTCGCCCGGCGAGTCCAAGTCGGGTGGCCGCAGAAAGGCCGGAGTTATCGCCGATGCTGTCGAGGCTATCCTGGCGGCCGTCTATCGCGACGGCGGTCTGGATGGGGCCAGGGCCATGTTCGACAAGGCCTGGGCCGAAGAGTTTGCGTCGCCGCCGGCACCGGCCCTGACCAATCCGAAGTCCGCTCTGCAGGAGTGGGCGCAATCCAGGGGCCGGCCTTTGCCCACCTATCAGGTGGTCGATCGCAAGGGCTCTGATCATGCCCCGACCTTTGTGGTCGAGGTCACGGTGGTCGGATGTGATCCCGTAAGACAATCTGGACGTTCGCGTCAGGAAGCCGAAAAAGCGGCGGCCGTGGCGCTGTTAAAACATGAAGGCGTAATTTGACCGAGACCACCTCCCCCGAACAGCACGCAGGCTTCGCCGCAATCATCGGCGCGCCCAATGCCGGCAAATCGACGCTGGTGAACCGGCTGACGGGCTCCAAGGTCTCGATCGTGACCCAGAAGGTCCAGACGACACGGTTTCCGGTGCGTGGCATTGCCATGCACGAGAACAGCCAGATTGTTCTGGTCGACACACCAGGTATCTTTACGCCGCGTCGCCGCCTGGATCGCGCCATGGTCGCCTCGGCCTGGGGCGGGGCCGAGGATGCCGACGTCGTTGTCCACCTGATCGACGCCCCGTCGCATATTGCCTCGGAAGGCCGTGATGGTACGCCCGCCGACCGCAAGTCGGCCGAGGATACCGAGACCATCATCGCCAATCTGAAGGCGACCGGCACCAAGGTTATCCTGGTCCTGAACAAGATCGATGGAATGCGTCGTGACACGCTTCTGGCCCTCTCGCACCAGTTGTTTGAGAGCGGCGTCTATTCCGACGTCTATATGATCTCGGCGCTCAGCGGCGACGGCGTGGACGACCTCAAGGCCCGTCTGGCCCTGGCCATGCCCGAGGGGCCGTGGCTCTATCCGGAAGACCAGTCGGCCGATGTGCCGGTGCGTGTTCTGGCGGCCGAGATCACCCGCGAGAAGGTCTATTTGCGCGTCCATGAAGAACTGCCCTATTCGGCGGCGGTAGAGACCACTGCCTTTGAGGAGAAGGCAGACGGCTCGGCCCGCATCGAGCAGACTATCTATGTCGAGCGCGAAAGCCAGCGCCCTATCGTTCTGGGCAAGGGGGGGCAGACCCTTAAGTGGATCGGCCAGAAGTCGCGCGAGGAATTGATTGAGCTGCTGGGTCGTCCGGTTCACCTGTTCCTGACGGTGAAGGTTGACCCCAAGTGGCAGGACAGCCGCGCCCTCTATGCCCAGTTTGGCCTGGATTTTGATGTCTAAGTAAAATGGTCTGACGTGTGTTTATAGTTCCCAAGACGACGCGGCGACCCTGGCTTCTGGCGTCGGTCGCGGTCGTCATGGCCCTGACGGGTCTGACGGCGTGGAGCGGTGCCTCTAAGGGCAAGGTCTCTCCCGACACGGCTGTAGCGCAGCCAATACAGCCCGAACGTCCACCTGTTGTGGTGGTCGAAGATCTGCCTCAACTCAAGGCGCGTCTCGATTACATGGGGCGCAGCGGGCAGTTCATGGGGGCTGTCCTGGTTGCGCGAGGGAACGAGGTCCTGTTCAGGCAGGTCCATGGCATGGGCAATCGCGAGCGTGGCGAGCCGCTGGAACTGGACAGCCGCTTCCGTCTGGCCTCCGTGTCAAAGCAGTTCACAGCCGCAGCTCTGCTAAAACTGCAGGACGAGGGCCGGCTGAAGTTGAGTGATCCGGTCTGTCAGTGGATCCAGCCCTGTCCCACGGCCTGGGAGCCGCTGCAGCTTCATCATCTTCTGTCGCACACTTCGGGCATACCGGACCTGATGGCCCAGTCGCAGTGGGGCCTGGTGCGGGTCACGCCGACCACACCGGAGATCCTGACGGCAAAGTCCGCCGAATACCGCCTGCAGTTCCAGCCGGGCACCAAGATCCGCTACAACAACGCCGCCTATAACCTGGCCGCCCAGGTCGTGGCCAAGGCCAGCGGCCAGCCGTTCGAGACCTATCTGGAGCAGGCCATCCTGAAGCCGCTGGGCTTGAAAGATACTGGCTCTGATGCCCATGCGGACGCAAAGGGTCTGGTCATGGGCTATGCCAACTTCCCCAAGGGCGTCACGGCCCAACCCCTGGCCAATGTCGGCGTGGTCTTTGGGGCAGGGGCCCTGTATTCGACGTTGGACGACATGCTGGCCTGGAATCAGGCCCTGCATAAGGGGCGGGTCATCAGCGATGCGGCCTATGCCGAGATGATCCGCGATCACGCGCCCGCCTACACGAAATCAGAGCGGGGGCGTCGCCGCCGCGACTATGGCTTTGGTCTCTATGTGAATAGCCTGGGCGAGCAGGTCTCGCCCGCGTTCAGTGACCGGCAGATCTATCACACGGGCAGCTGGGCCGGGTTCCGCAACCTGGTGCTTTACCAGCCCGAAGCCGACATCACGGTGGTGGTGCTGTCGAACAATTATCACCAGCGCGATCAGGTCTTCATGCTGAGCCAACAGGCCATGGCCGAGGCCTTGGGCCGCCCGTTCCCGCAAACGATGAAGCGCTAGGCGCAGTCGCCGACGGGCAGGTCGGATAGGTCCATGGCGGCCATGGACGGGGGCAGGCGCAGCGCGACCTGGTCCTCTGCCAGCCTGTTGAGCCGCTGCATGGTGATGTCGAACCTGTCCAGGGCATAGGGTAGGGGACGCAACGGCTTTGTCAGCGGTCGGCTGAAATCGTCCCAATGGATCGGAATTACCAGGCCCGCCTCGCTGGCTTCGACCGTGTCACGCCAATAGGCGGCCGTGCCATCCTCGCCCTGGGCCGCCAGCTGCCCGATCCCCAGCAGGACGATGTCGGCCCGCACATCGGCAAGGGCTGGCCCCGGCTGGCCCGCGCTGGGCACGACCAGGATGCCGCAATCGCCAGCCTCGATCAGGAAGGCATGATTGCCGCCCATTGGATAGTCCCTCGCCCGGGCGGGATAGACAAAGGCTTGGGCGGAGGCTCCATCGGCTATGTCGCCCGGCGCATGGGGCATCGCATAGGGCGTCACTCGAAAGGCCCCGACGCTGAAGGCTTGGCCCGAAACAAGGGGCTGAAAGGCGACGTCGCGGCCTTCGGCGCGGGCGATGGCGGCCATGCTGGAAGTGCCATGCAGGCGCGCATCGAACCGCTGGGCCAGCAGGGCTGAATCAAGAGCGTGGTCGAAGTGGGTGTGGGCGACCAGCAGGGCCGAAAGGCGCTCGATCCGGCTGGCCTGCAGGGCCCTGTCGATGGCGGCCCGGTCTGGCGTGAGCCGTCGTGTCAGCAGGGTCCGTAAGCCGGGCGGCTGAGATAGCCGTCGATCATCAGTTGATCCTGGCCATCATCCACCAGCAGGGTCGAGGTGCCGAGGAAGCGCAGGGTTAGTTCACTGGGCCTTGCCGGGCCAGGGCGTTCGGCCATGCGCGGCCAGGGATTGGTTGATGGCCGAAGCACCAGGGAGGCTGCGGCGAGGCTCAGAATCAGCGCGGCAACACAGCCCGTCAGCCGAAATCCCCGTCGCATCACAGGCCCCTATCAATTCCCCTATGAACATAGGAGTGAATTGACAGGGCGCGCAAGCCGGGATGTCAGGGCTTCATCGAGCCGGTTTCGACGAACTTCTGGTGCCAGGACAGGGCCTCGTTCAACAGGTGCGGAGTCTGCAGGCCATAGGAGCTTTTGAGCGCGCGATCATAGTAGTCGCGCAGGGCATCGCGGTAGGATGGGTGGGCGCAGTTGTTGATGATGACCTGGGCGCGCTTCCTGGGCGACAGGCCGCGCAGATCGGCCAGACCCTGCTCGGTGACGATGACTTGCACGTCCTGGGTGATGTGGTCGGTGTTGGACGCCATCGGCACGATGGCCGAGATCTTGCCGCCCTTGGCCGTGGAAGGCGTGACGAAGCACGAGATATAGGCGTTGCGGGCAAAGTCGCCCGAGCCGCCGATGCCGTTCTGGATGCGAGAGCCCATGACGTGGGTCGAGTTCACATTGCCATAGATGTCGGCCTCGATCAGGCCGTTCATGGCGATGCAGCCGAGGCGGCGGATGATCTCGGGGTGGTTCGAGATTTCCTGCGGACGCAGGATGATGCGGCCACGGAACTGTTCCATGCGGCTGTTGAGATCGGCAGCCGCTTCCGGCGACAGCGAGAAGGCGGTGGCCGAGGCAACCGTCAGCTTGCCCGAGTCCAGCAGGTCAAGCATGCCGTCCTGCAGCACCTCGGTATAGGCCGACAGGCGCTCGAATGGGCCTTCGTTGAGGCCGGCCAGCACGGCATTGGCCACATTGCCCACGCCTGATTGCAGCGGCAGCAGCGAGGCGGGCAGGCGGCCTTGCTTCACTTCGTTCTTGAGGAATTCGATCAGGTGGCCCGCGATGGCGCGGGCGTTCTCGTCCGGCGCGGCGAACGGCAGATTACGGTCCGGTGCGTCGGTTTCGACGATGGCTTTGATCTTGTCCGGATTTACGCGGAAGGTCGGCTGACCGATCAACTGGTCGGGTCTGATCAGCGGAATCGGCACGCGTTCTGGCGGCAGGGCGGTGCCGTAATAGATGTCGTGCATCCCTTCCAGCGCCGGATTCTGCCAGCGGTTGACCTCCAGGATGATGTTTTCGGCGCGGTCCAGCCAGGTCTTGTTGTTGCCGACCGACGAAGAAGGAATCAGATCGCCGTCTTCGGTGACGCCTGCGACCTCGACCAGGGCGGTGTCGAGCGGGCCCAGGAAACCCTGCCATGCAACCGGAGCGACCTGCGACAGGTGCATGTCGAGGTATTCCATCTTGCCCGAGTTGATCTTCTCACGGGCAATGGGGTCTGAGTTGTAGGGCAGGCGGAATTCGATACCGTCGGCCTTGGCCAGTTCGCCGTCCAGCTCCGGTCCGGTCGATGCACCGGTCCACACGCTGATGCGGAAAGGATCGCCAGCCTCGCGGGCGACTTCCATCTTGGTCGCCAGCGCCTGAGGCACGGCCTTGGGATAGCCCGAGCCTGTGAAACCGCTCATGCCAACATTGGCACCATTGGGGATCAGCGCTGCGGCATCCTCAGCGGACATGACCCTGGACTTCAGCGCCTGGTTACGGATCACAGACATTCACAACCCTATAAAAGCGCCTTCGTGCTGCGAGGCGGTACCGTGGCTTAATGGTGGCATCAGTCCGATTCCAATAAGCCTTTGGTCGTAAGCCGGTGGCGGCAAATCTGATCGCGTCGGATCGTTCCAGCTCAGGCTGGCGTGGCATTGACCATCCACGGAACGCCAAAACGATCGATCAGGCTGCCGTATCCGGGCGACCAGAAGGTAGGGGCAAAGTCCATGACCACCTCGCCGCCCTCGGACAAGTCGCCGAAGATGCGCTTCGCCTCGTCCAGGTCCCCGGTGTGCAGGGTGACGTCAAAGCCATTCTTGGGCTTGGCGACATCGGGCGCAAACTCGGGCAGCAGGTCGGCTCCCATGATGGCCTGGTCGCCGATTTCCAGCCAGGCGTGCATCAGCCAGTCCTTGTAGCGCGGGTCCACCGGCATTCCGGGCGGGCCCTCGCCATAGGGATGGGCCGAGGTCAGGGTCCCGTCCAGGACGTTGGCATAGAATTCCATGGCTTCACGGCACTGGCCATGAAAGCTGAGACTGGTCACGATCTTCATGTCGGCCTCCCTTGGCTGGGCCATCAACGCGTGAGGTCAGGTGAGGTTCGTTGGTGCAGCCTTGAATGACCTCTTTCTAAGGATTGAGAACAGGACTAGAACATCGCCATGATCGCCCTTGCCCTGATGCTGTCCCTATCCGCCCCGTCGGCCCCGATCGAGTCCCAGCCGGATACCCTGTCCGAGACGGAGGCGCGGGCCATTGGCCAGGTGCTGGACGGGCTGCATGAGGCGGCTGCCAGGGCTGATGGCCCGGCCTATTTTGCCCGCTTTACGCCCAATGCTCGTTTCATCGGCACGGACGCGACCGAGCGTTGGAATCTGGAGGCGTTTCGTGCCTATGCCATGCCCTATTTCTCGCAAGGGCGCGGCTGGACCTATCAGGCGTCGGAGCGCGTCATCACGGTGGCCGATATTCCGTGCCGCTGCATCGCCTGGTTCGACGAGCAACTGGACAATGCCAGCTATGGCCGCACGCGGGGCTCGGGCGTCCTGCGCCTAACCGACGACGGCTGGAAGATCGAACAGTATGTGCTCAGCTTCGCCGTGCCCAATGAGCGGGCGGGCGAGGTCGTCGAGACGATCAAGAAGGCCGACTGATGGAGTTTCAGGACGAGGCCTTTGTTCTGTCGGCGCGGGGGCATGGGGACACGGGCGCGGTGGTCGAGCTGCTGACCGAAAGTCATGGCCGACGGGCGGCCTATGTGAATGGCGGGGCGTCGCGGCGGATGCGGCCCTTCCTGCAATCAGGTGCGCGCGTCGTGGCCCAGTTCCGCAACCGGACCGCAGACCAGCTCGGCTCAGCCCGGCTGGAGCCGGTGGGCGAGGGACCATCGGCTTTGTTTGACGATCCCCTGGCCCTGCTGGGGCTGAACGCCGCCGCCGCGGTGGTCCAGGGTGGGGTGCCTGAACGTGAGCCACATCCGGGCACCTTCCTCGCCTTTGAGACCATGATGAACACCCTGGCCTTCCCCGACGTCTGGCCCGCCATCTATGTGCGTTTTGAAGCCGGTTTGCTGGAAGATCTGGGGTTCGGACTTGATCTTTCGCGCTGTGCCGCGACCGGGTCGATGGACGAGCTGATCTATGTCAGCCCCCGCACGGGTCGTGCAGTAAGTCGCGAGGCAGGTCAGCCCTATGCCGACAAGCTGTTGAAGCTGCCGCAGTTCATGCTGGGGGCCCAGGCGGGGGTGGGTGAGGGCGACGTGCGCGCCGGCATGGACCTGACCGGGCATTTTCTGGAGCAGTTCGTGTTTCATGCCCTGAACAAGCCCTTGCCGCCCGCGCGGGTCTGGATGATCGAGCGCCTGACCGAGGCCGGGCGCTTGTAGGCCTCGTCCACAGACGGTTTCATCCCGTCCCCGCCTCAGGCGCTTCGCGCGCTAGACTTTGTCGTCCAGATCACCGATTCGAATCCCATGACCGTTCATACCCCGACGCCCGAAGGTGGCCGCATCGTCGACGAGCCGATGAGCGAGGCGCTGTCGAAGCGCTATCTGGCCTATGCCCTGTCGACGATCACCAACCGGGCCCTGCCCGACGTGCGGGACGGCTTCAAGCCGGTGCACCGGCGGATCATGTACGCCATGCACCAGATGCGGCTGAACCCGCAGGCAGCGGCGCGCAAGTGCGCCAAGGTCGTGGGTGAGGTCATGGGTGGCTACCACCCGCACGGTGATGCCTCGATCTACGAGGCTCTGGTTCGCCTGGCCCAGGATTTTGCCCAGCGCTATCCGCTGGTGGATGGCCAGGGGAACTTCGGCAATATCGACGGCGATAGCGCCGCCGCCATGCGTTACACCGAATGCAAGCTGACCCCGGCGGCGGTCCTGCTGCTGGAGGGAATCGATCAGGACGCCGTTGATTTTCGCCCCACCTATGATGACCAGGACGAGGAGCCGGTCATCCTTCCGGCGGGCTTCCCTAACCTGCTGGCCAATGGTTCGTCAGGCATTGCCGTGGGTATGGCCACGTCGATCCCGCCGCACAATGTGGGCGAGTTGATCAATGCCTGCCAGCTTCTGCTTGATAGGCCCGAGGCCACGACGGCAGAGCTGATGGAGCTGGTGCCGGGGCCGGACTTCCCCACCGGGGGCGTGGCGGTCGAGGGCCATGCGGCCATTCATGAGGCCTATGAGACCGGTCGTGGCGGGGTTCGTCTGCGCGCAAGATGGGAGACCGAAGACCTGGGCCGTGGAGCCTGGCGCATCGTCGTCACCGAAGTCCCCTACCAGGTCCAGAAAAGCCGCCTGATCGAAGGCCTGGCGGACCTGATAGAGAACAAGAAGGCCCCGTTGCTGGGCGATGTTCGCGATGAATCGGCTGAAGACATACGTCTGATCCTTGAGCCCAAGAACCGCACCATCGAGCCTGAAATGCTGATGGAAAGCCTGTTCAAGCTGTCGGATCTGGAAATCCGCTTCCCGATCAATATGAACGTGCTGGACGCGACCAACACGCCGCGCGTCATGGGGTTGAAGGCCTGCTTGCAAGCCTTCCTGGATCATCGTCGCGTGGTGCTGAACCGCCGCTCGCAGTGGCGGATCGCCCGCATCGAGAAGCGTCTGCACCTGTTGGAAGGCTTGCGCATCGTCTTCCTCAACCTCGATGAGGTGATCCGTATCGTCCGCGAGGAGGAACATCCCAAGGCTGTCCTGATCGCCCGCTTTGGCGTGTCGGAGCTTCAGGCTGACTACATCCTCGACACCCGCCTGCGCCAACTCGCCCGTCTGGAAGAAATGACGATCGAGAAGGAGTACAACGAGCTGGCCGAGGAACTGGCCAGGCTGAAGGCCCTGACCTCAAGTGAAGCCAAGCAGTGGAAGGCTATCGGTAAGGAGCTGGAAGCGGTCCGCAAGGTCATGCTGTCGCCGCGCCGCACGACCATGGGCGAGGCCGTGGACACTTCGGCCTTTGTCGCGCCGGAAGCCTTCATCCCGCGCGAAGCCATCACCGTCATCCTGTCCGAGCGCGGATGGATCCGCGCCGCCAAGGGCAAGGTGGAAGACCCGTCAGAGCTGAAGTTCAAGGAAGGCGATGCCCTGGCCTTCCTGGTGCCCGCCTTCACCACGGACAAGCTGCTGGTCGGGGCGTCCGACGGCCGGGTCTTCACCATCGGAGCCGACAAGCTGGCCTCTGGTCGCGGTCATGGAGAGCCCCTGCGCCTGATGATCGACCTGGACGAGAAGGCCGAGATTATCAACCTGATCGCCCACGAGCCGGGGGCGAAGCTGCTGTTTGCCTCAACAGCAGGCTATGGCTTTGTCGCGCCCGAGAATGATCTTCTGGCCCAGAAGCGCGGCGGCAAGCAGGTGCTGAACGGCGAGATGAAGACCATGCTGCGCATTCCGTCCAATCCGGCGGCCGACCACGTCGCGGTTATTGGCGAGAACATAAAGACGCTGGTCTTCAAGCTGGAAGAGCTGCCGGAAATGAGCCGGGGCAAGGGTGTGAAGCTGCAGAACTACAAGCAGGGGGGCATGGTCGATGTGACCTTGTTCAACGCTGAAGTCGGCCCGGAATGGGTTGATGGTGGTGGCCGCCGTCG
>DLIT01000083.1:0-11571 GCA_002483865.1 Brevundimonas sp. UBA7635 | reverse complement strand
AATGATCATGACCAGGGCGGAAATGCCCGCCGCAACCACGCCGACGCCCAGAACGACCTTGAGGGTGAGGTATTTCATTCGGTAGCCTTCACTCAAGGGTTGCGGCGTACCGAGCTTGACATCGATTTCATTAGGAAATGCGGCCAGCTGTGCATCATTATGTGATCATAGCTGAGGGAGCTTCCATGATCACCTTGATTGTCATTGGCGTAATCGTCGCCATCCTGCTGTTTGTCGTCGTTGGGGCCTATAACCGGCTGGTCAAGCTGGACCAGACGGCGAACCAGTCTTTTGCCGATATTGATGTCCAGTTGAAGCAGCGTCAGGATCTGATCCCCAACCTGGTCGAGACCGTAAAGGGTTACGCCACGCACGAGCGTGAAACCCTCAATGCCGTGACCCAGGCCCGAGCCGCTGCCGCTGGTGCCCGAACGGTGGAGGACAAGGTCCAGGCCGAGAACATGCTGACCGCGACCCTGGGCCGCCTGTTCGCTGTGTCCGAGGCCTATCCGGATCTGAAGGCCAACACCAACTTCCAACAGCTCCAAATGGAACTATCGGACATCGAGAACAAGCTGGCCGCCGCGCGCCGTTTCTTCAACAACGCCGTGGCCGAGTTCAACGCCGTGCGCCGCCAGTTCCCGACGGTTCTGTTCGCCGGACTGTTCGGCTTTGGCTCGGACAGGACCTTCTTCGATGTGGGTGAAACCGAGCGCGCCACGCTGAACGCAGCCCCGCCGACGGTGAGCTTCTAGGTCCGATGGCGGTGTTTGCTCAGGCCGTTGGTCTAAAGACCCATATCTGGGCCAATAATACCCGGTCAGTGCTTCTGCTGGCCGGGTTTCCGGTCCTTATGGTCCTGTTGCTGTTTGCCGGACAGGTTCTGCTGATGGGCTTTGGCATCCTGCCCAACTCGGGCGGTGACCTGGGGCAGGACCTGGCCCTGGCCGCCTCCATGCTGGTGGTCACCGTCCCCTTGGCTGTGGTGGCTTCGCTGATCTGGTTCGTCATCGCCTATTTCGGCAACCAGATGATGATTGACGCCATGACCGGGGCACGCAGGGTCGAGCGGAAGGTTGAGCCGGAGCTCTATAACCTGCTGGAAAACCTGGCCATATCACGCGGCATGAAGACCCCGACGCTGCGGATCATCGAAAGCGGCGCGCTGAATGCCTATGCATCAGGCCTGCATGAGGGCAACTACAGCGTTACCGTTACGCGCGGGCTGATGGCGGCCTTGAGCCGTGGAGAGATGGAAGCCGTCCTGGCGCACGAGCTGACCCACGTCATCAACAAGGACGTGCGGACCATGGTGATCGCCTCGATCTTTGCGGGCATCATCAGTGTCCTGGCCGAACTGATCTTCCGAAGCCTGTTCTATACGCGTGGTCGACGGAGCGGGGACAACAAGAACGCCATGCCTCTGATCCTGATCGGTCTGGCGGTGGGCGTGATTGGTTATGGCCTGGCCACTGTTATCCGCATGAGTTTGTCGCGGACCCGCGAATATGTGGCTGATGCCGGCGCGGTGGAACTGACCAAGAACCCGGACGCCATGATCTCGGCGCTACGCAAGGTGTCAGGACAGTCGAAGGTTGAGGCTCCTGACGAACTGCGCGGAATGTTCCTGGACAATGCGCCGGAGAAGGCCAGCTTCTCAGCCCTGTTCGCGACCCACCCGCCGATCGAGAAGCGCATTGCGGCCCTGGTCCAGTTTGCGGGCGGACGCGATGTAGGATCGTGGGACGTTCCAGTTGGCCCGTCCAGCACCTCGGTTCCTACGATCTAGTCGGTGGGCAGGCGGTGCCAGCTGTTGCCGGACAAGGCTTCCATCGGGCGATAGCGGGCCTTGTAATCCATCTTGGGAGAGCCCTGGACCCAGAAGCCGAGGTAGAGATAGGGCAGGCCGACCTGCGCTGACTGGCGCAGGTGATCCAGGATGGCAAACTGGCCCAGACTGCGGCGCTCAAAATTCGGGTCAAAGAAGCTGTAGACCATTGAAAGTCCGTCCGAGAGCAGGTCGGTAAGGCAGACTCCGACCAGAGCCTCTGGCTTATCGTCCGCGCCCGGCAGACGGTACTCAATCAGGTGGGTGCGCACTGCGGTGTCCTCGACCATGCAAACGTAGTCAGCCTGACTCATGCCTGCCATGCCGCCCTCGGGATGGCGCGCGCTCAGATAGCGTTGCAGAAGCTCGAATTGCTCAACGGTGGCCTCGGCCTCCACCAGCTTGCGGGTCAAATCGCGGTTTCGATTGAGAATTTTGCGCTGGGATCGGGAGAAGGCGAACTCCGCCACCGGTATCCGCACCGAGATGCAGGCCTGGCAGGACTGGCAGGCCGGACGATAGGCAATGTTCTGGCTGCGGCGAAAGCCCAGGTGGCTGAGAGCGTCGTTGACGTCTGCGCCGCTGCTGATCGGCAGGCTGGCAAAGATCTTGCGTTCCAGCTGATCCGGCAAATAGGGGCAGGGCGCGTCCGCAGTCATATAGAAGCGCAGCAGGGGTGAGGGGAAGTGCTGGGTCACGAGACCGCCTCTACCTTGGCACTATGTCCGTATCCCGACCATTGGCACATGCCCCTATTTGGGCAGGGATCACCGCTGAGGGCAAGACTGGGAATCTCGGGTCCTTACAGGCTTGTATCATTGGGCAGGACCGGCGCTTCGCGCAGCAGGACGATAGCGATGCGGCGATTGCCAGCCAACGAGGGATCGTCAGGGTACAGCGGATCCGAACCGGCCTTGCCAGTAATGGAGTAGATGCGATCGGGGTTCACGCCTGAACCCTGAATGACCAGTCGCGACGCGTCAGCGCGGGCCTGGGACAGGGGCCAGTCGCCCGGCGAGCTGGCGCGGTTGGAGCCGGCCACGGCGCTGGTGTGGCCGCTGATGGCGATGCGGTTCGGCAGCTGGTTGATCACCCGGGACACGGCCCGAAGCAGCATCTGGGCGCGCGGGTTGGGGCGCGAGGAGCCGTTCTCGAACATTGAGCGGCCTTCCTGGTCGACCAGCTGGATGCGCAGGCCCTCGGGCGTCTGGTCGATGATCATCTGCTTCGACAGCTCGGCCAGCTCGGGCATGGTTTGCATGGCCTGGCGCAAGGACTCGGCGGCGCTGGTGAAGTCGGCGGCTTCGCGGCGGGCCAGCTCGGCGCGCAGGTCGGATTCGCTGGCGGCGGCCAGGTTGGAGTTCTGGCCCGCCTGGTCCGGGAACTCCGGCGAGGGCGGGGCCAACTGCTCGATGACCGAGTTGGTGCCCGAGCTCTTGGCCCCCTGTTCGCCCAGGGCGGTGCCGCCCAGGATGCCGCCAGAGCCGGACGTCGACGACGACACGCTGGCGGGGGCAAAGTAGTCGGCAATGCCCTGCTTCTGCTCGGGGCTGGTCGAGTTGATCAGCCACATCAGCAGGAAGAAGGCCATCATGGCCGTCACAAAGTCGGCGTAGGCAACCTTCCAGGCACCGCCGTGGTGCCCGCCGCCGGATACCTTCTTGACCTTCTTGATCAGGATCGGGCGATCGCTCAGGGGCATGGGGCAGGCCAGTCCGAAAGATGATTAACGCTGACGTGGTAACCCCTGCCTCTTAAGAAGCTGTTGAACAGGGAACCCTGGCCGGTCGGGGGGCTTGGGTGAGGGAAGGATTTTTCGGGGCTGTGATGTTGATCTTGGTGATGTGGCTGGCGGCGGCGGTCCAGGCTGGGGCCGGGACGGAACAGCCGGACGCAGGGCGCGCGGCGGTGGCCCAGGCGGCACCGGGGCTGGTGGCCATGCCGGAAGTCGAGATCCTGCCCTATGCCGTGCCGGGGCGCACGGCGCGGGCGATCCGCGAGAACATGAACCGCCTGCGGCCGGCCGAGCCGTCGGGTGGCCGCTATGAGGCCCTGACCCAGTGGAGATATTCCACCCGGTGGCGCGCAACCAACCGCAGGTGCGATCCGGCCACCAGCGAGGTGAAGGTGTCGATCCAGGTGACCTTGCCCTATCTCAGCGAGCCAGCGCAGCTGGGGCGCAGGGATCGCGAGCTGTGGGAGCGTTATTACGCCGCCCTGGTGACCCACGAGACCAATCATGCGCGCATTGCCCTGGCGGGCGCTGAGCAGATGCAGGCGGCGATGCGGGCTGCGGCCGATTGTGATGCCTTGCAGGCGGTCAGTCAGGCGTCGGCAGATGCCGTTTCGGCCGCAAGCCAGGCCTATGACGCCCAGACCGCGCATGGTCGGCGCGAAGGGGCGGTCTTTCCCTGAGGGGCCGGGCTTGCCCTTCGATCAGCCGCAGCTTAGGTCAGGCGGGTGAGCGCACCGGTTTCCCCCCTGCCTGATTTCGACCCCGTGGCCTATCGCCGTGCCCTGGGTGGCTTTGCCACCGGGGTCTGCGTGGTGACCGCCCACACCGGCGAGGGGCCCCTGGGCATCACGGTGAACAGCTTTACCAGCGTGTCGCTGGACCCGCCGCTGGTGCTGTGGTGCATGGATATCCGGTCGGAACGTCATGACGCCTTTGCCGGGGCTGACCGGTTTGCCATTCACATGCTGCCGGTCGAGGACCGCGACGTGTCGCATCGCTTTGCGAGGGGCAACTCGACCCTGGCGGACCATGAGTTCGAGGTCGGCAACCCCGAGCCGCCGCGCCTGATCGACGCCCTGACACGGCTGGATTGCCAGACCCACGAGCAGATCGTGATGGGCGATCACCTGGTCATTGTGGGCCGGGTGACCGGGTTCGAGACCCGGGGTGGGGATGCCCTGACCTTCTTCCGCGGAAGATACGGTCAGGCCATTGATCCGAAAGAATAAAATCTTCGCACCTGCCGCTCGGTGTCAGGCCCCCAGCAGGCGGGCGGCCTGGGGCGCGAAGTAGCTGAGAACGCCTGAGGCCCCGGCGCGCTTGAAGGCGTGCAGGCTTTCCAGAATGGCGCGATCCTCGTCCAGCCAACCATTGGCGATGGCGGCCTTCATCATCGCGTACTCGCCCGACACCTGGTAGGAGAAGGTCGGGATTTTGAAGGTTTCCGAAACCAGTTTCAGGATGTCGAGATAGGGCAGGCCCGGCTTGACGATCAGGGCGTCGGCCCCTTCGGAAATGTCCATGGCGACCTCGCGCAAAGCCTCGTCGGCATTGGCGAAATCCATCTGATAGGTCTTCTTGTCGCCGCTCAGGGACTTCGAGGAGCCTACCGCGTCGCGGTAGGGGCCATAGAAGGCTGAGGCGTATTTGGCGGCGTAGCTGATGATCAGGGTGTCGTGGAAGCCATTGGCTTCCAGCGCCTCGCGGATGGCCTGGATGCGGCCGTCCATCATGTCCGACGGGGCGACGGCGTCGGCGCCGGCGTGGGCGTGGATGAAGGCCATTTCCGACAGGCGCTCGACCGTGTCGTCGTTGAGAATCTTCCCGTCCTGGAGCACCCCATCGTGGCCATGGTCGGTGAAGCAGTCCAGGGCGACGTCGGTCATCACGCCGATCTCGGGCGCGGCATCCTTGATCGCCTTGATGCAGTTGGGGACCAGGCCATCGGGATCAGTGGCCGGGGTGCCGACCTTGTCCTTGAGCCCATCATTCACATTGGCGAACAGGGCGACCATGGGGATGCCCAGATCGCGGGCCTCGACTGCAGCCTTTGCCGCCTCGGTGGGCGACAGGCGGAAGACACCGGGCATGGAAACCACCGGCTGTCGGGGTTCATCACCGTCATGGACGATCAGGGGCCAGATCAGGTCAGCCGGCGTCAGGGTGGTCTCGGCCACCAGTCGGCGCACCCAGGGCTGGGCGCGCAGGCGGCGCGGGCGGGCATAAGGGAAGGCGGCGGGGGCGAAGGGCGTGGTCATGATCGGGTTCTTAAACCCCACAGATGAGTCTGGAAAATCCCGAAGTCGGCGACGGATTAGACGGGCGGAAGAAAAAACAGGGTCTTGAGAGTCTTATCTGTCTCATTTTCGCGACGAACCCCTGGGGCCAGGCGGGGGATGTAGGGGTGATGTAACGGCGTTCAAGGGGGTGTCGCTCATCCCGGAAAGGTCGGAATCCGGATCGAGGGGCGTGTTAATTCTCCCCAGCGAAGCGGGGGAGGGGGACCATGCGTGAGCATGGTGGTGGGGGCAGTGGGTGTGCCGCCCTCTCCGTCATGGCGCGGTGCGCCATGCCACCTCCCCCGCTGACGCAGGGGAGGATGAAGGGGGGCCTGCTTCTGAGGGTGACGTGGGGGGCGGGCTTGGATAGAACCGCGGCATAAGCCCCGGCAGAGGGCAGTGGATTACAGGGAGCAGGGATGGATTTCGCCCTCAATGATGACCAGCGCGCCATTCAGGAGGCTGCGCGTCAGTTTGCCGAGGCCGAGCTGGCCCCGCATTCGGCCCGCTGGGACGAGGAAAAGCATTTCCCGGTCGATGTGATGAAGTCGGCCGCCGAGATGGGCTTTTGCGGCATCTATACCGGCGAGGAACATGGCGGCCTGGCGCTGGGCCGGGTCGAGGCGGCGGTGATCTTTGAGGAGCTGTCGCGCGGGGACGTGGCGACGGCGGCCTTTGTCTCGATCCACAACATGGCGACCTGGATGGTCGACAGCTTCGGGTCAGACGAGCTGCGGGCGCGGTTCGTGCCCGGGCTGGTGACGATGCAGAAGATGGCGTCCTATTGCCTGACCGAGCCGGGGTCGGGATCGGATGCAGCGGCGCTGCGGACCACGGCGGTGCGTGACGGCGACCACTATGTGCTGAACGGGTCCAAGGCCTTTATCTCGGGCGCAGGGGCCTCGGACGTCTATGTCGTCATGGTGCGCACAGGCGGCGAGGGCCCAAAGGGCATCAGCGCCATCGTGGTCGAGAAGGACACGCCCGGCCTGTCGTTCGGGGCTAATGAGAAGAAGATGGGCTGGAATGCCCAGCCGACAGCCGTGGTCAGCTTTGACGACTGCCGCGTGCCGGTCGGAAACCTGATCGGCAACGAGGGTGACGGTTTCAAGTATGCGATGGCGGGGCTGGATGGCGGGCGCCTGAATATCGCCGCCTGCTCGCTGGGCGGGGCGCGCAAGGCGCTGGAGGCGGCGCAGGACTATGTCACCACGCGCAGGCAGTTCGGCAAGGCCTTGGCCGAGTTCCAGGCCCTGCAGTTCCGGCTGGCCGATATGGCAACGGAGCTGGAAGCGGCGCGGCTGATGGTGCTGCGCGGGGCATGGGCTATTGATACGGGTCATTCCGAAAAGACCAAGTGGTGCGCCATGGCCAAGCGGTTTGCTACGGATGCCTGCTTCCAGATCGCCGACGAGGCCCTGCAACTGCATGGCGGCTATGGCTATCTGAAGGACTATCCGCTGGAGCAGATCGTGCGCGATCTGCGGGTGCATCGTATCCTGGAAGGCACGAACGAAATCATGCGTGTGATCATAGCGCGGGAGATGAGCCGATAGCGGGCGCGGTGTCTTCAGTTCAGGGAGTGATCAAGCGGGACCAGGCGCAAAGGCGTCTGGACGTCGGGTAGTGATTTTTCTGGATGCGCCGATGGTCGCCTTTGAGCGTGTGTTTCGCACACGCCGGGGTGACGCTACGCTGGACCTGACGGTGCAATGCCATGTGCCCGAACCTGAAGGTGAGGACTATGCCTGCGCCTATGTTATCCGCTGGCCGGATCGGGATCACAGCCACGGGCGCGCCTTTGGCATCGACGGTCTGCAGGCCCTGCAACTGGCCCAGACCAAGATTGCCGTAGAACTGTATGCCGCCTCGCCTGCCGTTTACTGGCTGGAGCCGAACGATCGGCTGGGCCTGCATCTGACGCCGCTGCTGCGTCACCTTGAGAATGATCGTAACCCCTCGTGGGAGGAAACTGTGTCTGAAATCGAAGTGATTGCCCGTGTTGAGTCGGGTGTGGGGCGCATCACGCTTAATCGGCCCAAGGCCATTCATGCGCTGAACCGGGGCATGTGCGAGGCCATGATCGCGGCCCTGTTGGATTGGCGCGGGGATGATGCGGTTTCTTCGGTCCTGATCGACCATGCAGGCGAGCGCGGCTTCTGCGCCGGGGGTGACATCCGCATGATTGCCGAAAGCGGGGCAGGGGATGCGTCAGAGGCCAGGGCCTTCTTCAGGGCTGAGTATCAGTTGAACCACCTGATGTTCGAATACCCCAAGCCCATCACGGCCATTGTCGATGGCATCGTCATGGGTGGCGGGGTCGGCATCAGTGAGCCCGCCCAGGTCCGCATTGCCACCGAGCGCACCACCTACGCCATGCCCGAGACGGGCATCGGCCTGTTCCCCGACGTGGGCGGGGGCTGGTTCCTGCCGCGCCTGCCGGGGCAGACGGGGGTCTGGCTGGCGCTGACGGGGGCGCGACTGAAGGCAGCCGACACCGTGGCCCTGGGCATCCATACCCACTACATCGACAGCGGGGCCGTGGCGGCGCTGAAGGACGAGTTGCTGGCCAATCCTTCGGATCCGCAGGCCGTGGCCGACCGCGTGGCCGGCGATGCGGGCCCGGCTCCGCTGGACGCGCACCGCGAGCAGATCGACCGCCTGTTTGCCTTTGATACTGTCGAGGAAATCTTTGCGGCCCTGGAAGCGGACGGGTCTGAGTGGGCGCTCAAGCAGCTGGCCACACTGAAGACCAAGTCGCCGCAGTCGCTGAAGGTGTCTCTGCGTCAGATCAGGACGGGGGCAGGACTGGCGACCTTTGCCGAGAACATGGCCATGGAATATGCCCTGGGTGGCCGCGTGGTGCAGACCCATGATTTCCAGGAAGGCGTGCGCGCGGTCATAATCGACAAGGACAATGCGCCAAACTGGTCTCCCGCAGGTCTGGAGGGCATAGATAATGCAAGTCTTGACCGCCTGTTCGCCCCTTTGACCGGGGATGATGCATGGACTCCGCTCTAAACGGATAATTTTTGGAACATTCGTTGTTCCGGGGGGCGCTAGAGGCTATCTAGGCGGCATGAGCACGCGTTGGACCCCTGAATCCTGGAGAAACAAGCCCGTCGTCCATATGCCGACGGACTATCCCGACATGGCTGAGCTGGCCCGTGTCGAAGACGAGCTGCGGGCCATGCCGCCGCTTGTCTTTGCGGGGGAAGCGCGCCGTCTTACAAGCCATCTGGCCCAGGTCGAGGCAGGCAATGCCTTCCTGTTGCAAGGCGGCGACTGCGCCGAGAGCTTCAAGGAGTTCTCAACCGACAATATCCGCGACACCTTCCGCCTGATCCTGCAGATGGCGGTGGTGCTGACCTTTGCCGGGCGCAAGCCGGTGGTGAAGGTCGGCCGCATCGCGGGCCAGTTCGCCAAGCCGCGTTCGTCGCCAGTGGAAGAGATCGACGGGGTCGAGCTGCCGTCCTATCGCGGTGACATCATCAACGGCATGGGCTTTACCGCCGATGAACGCGTGCCCGATCCGCAGCGCCTGCTGAAGGCCTACAACCAGTCGGCCTCGACGCTGAACCTGCTGCGTGCCTTTGCCGGTGGCGGCTATGCCGACCTGTACAATATCCACCGCTGGACCCTGGGCTTTGCCGACCACGGAGCCGGGGCGGCCTATCGCGAGCTGGCTGACAAGATCACCGAGGCCCTGGCCTTCATGGAAGCCGTGGGCGTGACGCCCGAGACCCATCCCGACCTGTCGCGGGTCGAGGTCTTTACCAGCCACGAGGCCCTGTTGCTGAATGTCGAAAGTGCCCTGACCCGCGTGGAGGGGGCGACCGGCGAATGGTTTGACACCTCGGCTCACATGCTGTGGATCGGCGAGCGGACCCGTCAGCTGGACGGTGCCCACGTCGAGTTCATGCGCGGTATCTCGAACCCGATCGGCGTGAAGTGCGGCCCGACCATGACGGCAGACGATATCCTGCCGCTGATCGACGCCCTGAACCCGAACAACGTCCCCGGCCGTCTGACCCTGATCGGTCGCTTTGGCCACGAGAAGGTGGGCGAGCGCCTTCCCGCCCTGATGCGGGCGGTCAAGGCCGAGGGCAGGCGGGTGATCTGGTCGATCGACCCGATGCACGGCAATACACTGAAGGCCAGCAATGGCTACAAGACCCGGCCGTTCGACCGGGTCATGGGCGAGGTCCGCACATTCATTGATGTTGCAGAGGCCGAGGGTGTCCATCCCGGCGGCGTCCACCTGGAAATGACGGGCCAGAACGTGACCGAATGCCTGGGCGGGGCCCAGGCCGTGACCGAGGACGACCTGTCCAGCCGCTATCACACCCACTGTGACCCCCGTCTCAACGCCGACCAGGCGCTGGAACTGGCCTTCCTGGTGGCCGAGCGGCTGAAAGCGGGACGTCAGGCACGAGCCGAGGCGGCGTGACACAGACAGACAGTATGGATCTGCCGGGCCGCATCGCTTACCAGGGCGCGCCCGGTGCCTTCAGCCACGAAGCCTGTCTGGACCTGCGCCCCTGGGACGAGGCCGTGGGGTTTGAAACCTTTGAGCAGGCCATCCAGGCCCTGCTGGCGGGCGATTGCCAGTTGGCTTTGATCCCGGTCGAGAACACGACGGTTGGCACGGTAGAGCCAGCCGCCAGTCTGGTAGGTAAGGCGGGGCTGGTGGCCATCAGCGAGGCCTGGCGTCCGATCCGGCTGGCGCTGCTTGGCCTGCCCGGCGCACGATTGTCGGATGTTCGCACGGCCGAGAGCCATCCGGTGGCTTTGGGTCAGTGCGCCCAGTCACTGAACAGCCTGAAGATCGAACCGGTCAACGTTTTTGACACGGGCGGTGCCGCCGCCGCCGTGGCCGAGGCGGGGGACGTAACCCGTGCTGCCATTGCGCCTGTCCGGGCCGCCGAGGTTTACGGGTTGTCCGTCCTTCGCACGGATTTGCAGGATTCAAGCGATAATCGGACACGGTTTCTCCTTCTGGGTGCCCCAGAGGCTTGACCACGCATGGATTTTGCTTCCTATTAGGGCAGTCAGATCAAGCTGACCCCTTAACCCGGACCGGATTCATGTCCTCGCTGCGCGCACAATCGACCCTTGAAACCACCACGTGCGCGGTGGCCGGCTTTTATTTTGGCTACGGCTTTTACGGCTTTCGATACGCCGGCTGAGACATCAGGCACCGCCAAGAACCCTGACTGTCTCACCGGCGACCGCTCTGCATCAGAGCGGCGACGCGATCATTCGCATCCTCCCCATCGAAAAATTCATGCCGAAAGCCACATCCCATGCCCAAGTTGAATCTTCAGCAAGTCTGGCCCGTTGACGAAGCCGAACTGACCCCTGAACAAAAGGCTCTGGCCGCTCTGCGCGCCGAGATCGACAGTCTGGATGACCAGATTCTTGAGCTGTTCCAGCGCCGCATGGACATCGCCTCCCAGGTCGGCAGGGCCAAGGACGCGCCCACCGGCCCGCACACCAAGCTGCGCCCTGACCGCGAGCAGGCCGTTCAGGCCCGCGTACTGGATAAGGCCGAACCCGAACACCGCGAGGCGGTCGAGCACCTGTGGCGCGAGATCATGGGCTGGGGCCTGGCGCGCCAGGGCCGGCTTCAGGTTCGCGTCTGGGCCCCGATCGATGCCTGGAAGGCCGTGGACGGCGCGCGCAAACGCTTCGGCGCGGCTGCCGAGATCAAGCTGGTCCGCGATCCC
>DLIT01000105.1:13462-13695 GCA_002483865.1 Brevundimonas sp. UBA7635 | reverse complement strand
GCGTTCAGGGCGCAGGTGTCGGCATAGGCGCGGGCCGTCTCGCCCACGACGGGGATGCGGACCACATCAAGGGCTGCCTCAGCCGCACGGGCATCGGCACGGGCGGCGCGGATGCTGGATTCGACCCGGCCAAACAGATCCACCTCATAGGCCACGTCCAGACCGACGTCATAGGTATCGACGTCCGGCAGTTCGGCGCCGCCAGCCGCCGGATTGGTAATGGTCGAGGCCTG
>DLIT01000105.1:11295-13252 GCA_002483865.1 Brevundimonas sp. UBA7635 | reverse complement strand
TGCTGGATCAGGTCGTCCAGCACCGGGTCATTATAGAGCCGCCACCAGTCCCCGGACACCGCCTCGGTCGAAACCGAGGCGGACTGGGAGCCGATGAAGGCACCCTGGCCCGAAGCGGGCACGGTGGGGTCCACCGGCCGAGGGCCAACGGCACAGGCGGCAAGCAGGGCGGCGGTGCCGGCGGCCGTCAGCAGGGTGCGCAGTTTTGCAGACATCAGGCGTCTCCCGGACGCGGACCAGCCGAAGCGGGATCTGCGTCCTTCCAGTCATAGGGGTCGTGCGGATTGGTGCCAAAGGTGGTCGGCAGCTCGCGTTCCTTCTCCGGTCCCTGGGGCAGCTTGCCCGCGATCCAGCGACAGACGACGTAAAAGACCGGGGTGAAGATCAGGCCAAAGAAGGTCACCCCGATCATGCCCGAGACCACCGAGATGCCCAGGGCCTGGCGCATTTCGGCACCCGGACCCGTGGCTAGGGCCAGAGGCATCACGCCAAAGATGAAGGCGAACGAGGTCATCAGGATCGGGCGCAGGCGCTGGCGGGCAGCCTGAACGGCAGCGTCGAAGCGGTTGAGCCCTTCCTCGTCCTCGGCCTGCTTGGCGAACTCGACGATCAGGATGGCGTTCTTGGCCGCCAGACCGACCAGCACCACCAGGCCGACCTGGACCAGGATGTTGTTGTCCAGACCCATCAGGTTGACCCCGATCATGGCTGCCAGAATACACATGGGCACGATCAGGATGACGGCCAGGGGAAGCGTGAAGGCTTCATACTGGGCCGCCAGCACCAGGAAAACGAAGACCACGGCCAGGATGAAGATCACCGCAGCGGACGAGCCGGCGGCCTTCTCCTGGAACGCCATTTCCGTCCACTCATAGCTGAAGCCATCGGGCAGGGCCTGACCGGCCAGACCTTCCATAAAGGCGATGGCCTCGCCCGAAGACACGCCCGGTGCGGCCTGCCCCTGCAACTCGGTGGCAGGGAACAGGTTGAAGCGGACAACGCGCGACGGGCCAGAGGACTCGTACAGGTTGGCGACCGAGCCGATGGGCACCATGGCCCCCGAATTGGCGCGAACCTTCAGGTTGGCGATGTCGGCAATGTCGTCGCGATAGGCCGGCTCTGCCTGTGCCGTCACCCGGAAGGTGCGGCCCAGATAGTTGAAGTCGTTCACATAGGCCGAGCCCAGATAGACGCCGAGCGTGCCAAAGACCTGGGACGGCTGGACGCCCATCATCAGGGCCTTGTTGCGGTCGACATCGGCCTGGATACGCGGCGAGCCGGTGTTGAACAGGCTGAAGACCTGCTGCACGTCGTTGGGATTCTGGGCGGCAGCACCCATCATGGCATAGGTCGCGCCTTCCAGGGCCTTGTAGCCCTGGCCTGAACGATCCTGGATCATCATCTTGAAACCGCCGCCGGTACCCAGGCCCTGAACGGGCGGGGGCGACAGCATGAAGATCTGGGCGTCTTGAATTTGGGCCGCAGCCCCGGTCAGAGCCCCACCCAGGGCGGCAGCCGCCTGGTCAGGGTTCGGGCGCTCGGACCAGTCCTTCAGCTTGATGAACATGGTGGCCGAGTTGGAAGCCATCGAGAAGCTGGCCCCGTCCAGGCCCGCCAGGGCCGTGACATTGGCGACATTGGGGTTGGCCGAGATGATGGCCTGGGCCTTGTTCAGGACCTCGGTGGTGCGAACCAGCGAGGCACCGGCCGGAAGCTGGATGACGCCGATCAGAACGCCCTGGTCCTGGTCCGGGATGAAGCCGGTCGGGGTGTCCATCAGACGCCAGCCGGTCAGGGCTAGCAGGGCGACATAGACGGCCAGGACGATGGCGGTCATGCGGACCAGACGGGCGGTCATGCGACCAAAGCGGTCCGACAGCCAGTCAAAGCCTGTGTTGAACTTGTCTCCGGCCCAGCCGAGGTAGAAGCCGATGGTGCCCAGCACGCCCTTCTTGCG
>DLIT01000105.1:9457-11242 GCA_002483865.1 Brevundimonas sp. UBA7635 | reverse complement strand
GCCGAGGCAATGGTCACCGCGAACTGGCGATAGAAGATACCCGGAATGCCCGGCACGAAGGCGGTCGGCACAAAGACCGCCGTCAGCACCAGGGAAATGGCCACCAGGGCACCCGAGACCTCGGCCATCGAGCGGTGGGCGGCTTCCTTGGGCGTCAGGCCCTCGCGGATATAGCGTTCGACATTCTCGACCACGATGATGGCGTCGTCGACGACGATACCGACGGCCAGGACAAGGGCGAACAGCGACAGGGAGTTGATCGAATAGCCCAGGCCCAGCAGGACGGCGAAGGTGCCGACCAGGGCGACCGGGATGGCCATCACCGGGATGATGGCCGCGCGCCAGGTCTGCAGGAAGACCAGGACCACGATGGCCACCAGGACCACGGCTTCAAAGACGGTGTGGATGACTGAGTCGACCGAGGCCTGGGTGAACTCGGTGGGATTGTAAGGCACATCGTATTCAACGCCGGCGGGGAAATCCTTTTGCAGGGCCTCCATCTCGGCAATGACAAGGTTGGCGGCGGCCAGCGAGTTTGCACCCGGCTGCTGGACAATGCCCAGGCCCACGCCCGGCTTGCCGGAGAAGGTGGCGTTTACGCCATAGTCCTGGGGCCCAAGCTCGATGCGGGCCACGTCGCGCAGGCGGATAGTCCGGCCCTGGGCGTCGGTGCGGATGGCGACATTGCCGAACTCTTCCGGCGTCTCCAGGCGGCCCTGGACGTCGATCGGCGTCTGGAAGGCCGAGGCATTGGTCGGGAAGGGCGGCTGGCCCAGCGAGCCGGCTGCAGCCTGGACGTTCTGGGCCTGCAGGGCTCCGACGATGTCCTGGGCCGTCAGGTTCAACGCAGCGGCCTTGGCCGGGTCGATCCAGACGCGCATGGCGTAGTTGCCGCCACCAAAGACCCGAACCGATCCCACGCCGTCAAGACGCAGCAGGCGATCGCGGACAATCGAGTTGCCCAGGTTGCCCAGATAGGTGGTGTCGATTGAGGGGTCGGTCGAGGTCAGGGACACCAGCATCAGGAAGCCGCTGGAAGCCTTGTTCACGACAACGCCAGAACGGCGCACCTCTTCGGGCAGGCGCGGTTCGGCCAGGGCGACGCGGTTCTGGACCAGCACCTGGGCCGTATCCAGGTCGGTGCCCGGCTCGAAGGTCACGGTAATGGCCACCGCGCCGTCGGCGGTGGACGAGGAGCTCATGTAGAGCATGCCCTCGACGCCATTCACCTCTTGTTCGATGGGGGCGGCAACCGTCCCGGCCAGGGTCTCGGCCGAGGCCCCCGGATAGGCGGTGTTGATGGTAATCGTGGGCGGTGCGATCTCCGGGTACTGCGCGACCGGCAGGCTCGGATAGGCAAAGGCGCCGACCAGGGTGATGAAGGTCGCGATGACGATCGCAAAGATCGGTCTATCGATGAAAAAGCGGGAGAAATTCATGATGTGTGTTCCGGCCTGGGCCTGATCTCCATCAACCGGCGTTGACGAAGCTGGCCGACGAGGCCGTGGGCACAGGCGTCGTCGGGGCCGGGTTCTGGGCGTCAGGCTGAGGCTTGATCTCGCCGTTCTGGGCGGTGACCTTCTGGCCCGGGCGGGCGCGCTGCAGACCATTGATGATGACGCGGTCGTCAGGCGTCAGCCCCGTGCGGACCACGCGCAGGCCATTGACCAGCGGGCCGGTCTGGACCGGTTTGGCACCAACGGTACCATCCTTGGCAACAGTATAGACGACGCGGCGCCCGGCATCGGCGACAATGGCGGCGTCGGGGATCAGCATGGCCTGGTA
>DLIT01000105.1:0-9400 GCA_002483865.1 Brevundimonas sp. UBA7635 | reverse complement strand
CCGCTGGCATTGGGAATGACGGCGCGCAGGCGCAGGGTGCCCGAGGCCGGATCAATGGCGTTGTCGGTGAAGTCCAGGCGGCCTTCGTGGGTGAACTCGGCTTCGTCCTGCAGACGCACCTTGATGGGCACAGCACCCGAGGCGGCCTGGCGCTGATACTTCAGGGCCGTGGCTTCCGAACCGTCAAAGACGAAATAGATCGGCGATGATGAGACGATGGTGGTCAGGACGTCGCCCGCCGAAGAGCCACCGCCGATCAGGTTGCCCGGATCGACGCGGCGGTCGGACACGCGGCCGGAGATCGGGGCCGTCACGCGGGTGAACTCCACGTCCAGCGAGCGGGCGCGGATCGCGGCATTGGCCGCAGCCAGGGCCGATTCGGCAGTCTGGACCGCAGCCTTGCGGGCATCGAATTCGGCCTGGGACACGGCCTGGGAAGCCAAAAGCGTTTCGGCGCGGGCCAGGTCAAGCTTGGCCAGCGCCGACTGGGCCTGGGCCTGGGCAAGCTGGGCGCGAGCCGCCGCCAGGGCGGCCTGGGCAGGGCGCGGGTCGAGGCTGAACAGCAGCTGACCCTGGCGAACATAGTCGCCGTCCTTGAAGTGAACCGATTGGATATAGCCGCCAACGCGAGCGCGCACATCGACATTGCGGGTCGCTTCAAACCGGCCGGTGAACTCATCCCAATCCACGACCTGTTGTGACAGGGGGGCAGCGACGGTGACGGGCGGGGCACCTTGGGCGGGCGCTTCAGCGCTGTTCGAGCAGCCGTGGAGGGCGGCTGCCAGCATGATGGATGCTGCCGCGATCTTAACCGTGCGCATAGGCGCGAACTCCTGGGATTAGCATTATATAACTGCCAGACGCGGGATTCAGGGAGGGGAGCGCCCAGTCAACGGGCGGTGACATAAATCTGTTCTACCGCCCTTGTCAACGCCTGATGACAAAGCCATATTGCTTGTCAGGTTAATCGGAGTGTCTCGTCTTGGTCTCATGTGATGTCGCCCGCCCACGCAATGCCAATGCGACGCGGCAGGCCATTCTGGAGGCCGCGCGTGTGCGGTTCTGCGCTGACAGCTATGACGAGGTCGGCATGCGAGACGTGGCTCGTGACGTCGGGGTCGATGCGGCCCTGATCAGCCGATATTTCGGTTCCAAGGAAGACCTGTTCATCGCCGTTCTGGAAAGCTGCAAGAACGGGCGCGATCTGATGGATGGGCCGCGCCAGGACTTTGGCGAACGTCTGGCGCGCGAGATCATCTATGACGAAGTCATGACGTGTGGAGATGAAGGCAGCGGGGTCAAGATCCGCGGCCTGCTGATCCTGCTGCGCTCGATCGGTTCAGCCAAGGCGATGGAGGTGGTCCAGCGGACGTCCGATAGCCGATTCTTCGACCCTCTTTCGCAATGGCTCAGCGGGGAGGATGCCCCGGTCCGCGCCCGCCTGGCGGCCAGCATCATCATGGGTATGGCGATCAGCCGTGAACTGTCAGAGGGCTTCTCGTCGCTGGACGACGAACAAAAGCGCGATCTGGCGCGCAGGATGGCCGATATTTTGCAGGCGATCGTCGATAGCTGAGCCCAGCCTGGGCGACCATATAAAAAGGGCGGCTCCGCGGGCCGCCCTTTTTCTGTTTCACGTGAAAGATTTAGGCCCAGTGCATGGGCACGTGACGCGCTGCGGCCCAGTGAATGGCGCGAATGGCATCAATGATGGCGCGGGTGGCCGCCTCGGTGCCTAGCTCACCGCCCAGATCGCGCGTCACCTGGTTCGAGGCCTGGACGGCTGCCACAGCCGCGTCGATGGAACAGGCCTCATCCTCCAGTTGGAAGCTGTGGCGCAGCATCATGGCCGCCGACAGGATGGTGCCAATGGGGTTGGCCTTGTCCTGACCGGCAATGTCGGGGGCCGACCCGTGGATGGGCTCGAACAGGCCCGGGCCGTCCGAACCCAAGGAGGCGGAGGGCAGAAGGCCGATGGAGCCGCCCAGCACCGAGATCTCGTCCGAGAGGATGTCGCCGAACATGTTCTCGGTCAGGATGACGTCATACTCGCGCGGTTTCAGGATCAGGTGCATGGCCATGGAGTCGACCAGCGCATGTTCCAGCGTGATGTTGGGAAACTCGTCGGCGTGAATGCGGGTGACGGTCTCGCGCCACAGACGTGAAGTCTCCATCACATTGGCCTTGTCGACCGAGGTGACCTTGCCACGGCGTTGCTCGGCGGCCTTGAAGGCGGCGCGGGTCACACGCTCGATCTCCTCTACCGAATAGGTACACAGGTCCGAAGCCGCCGTCTCGGTGCGGGTGCGCTCGCCGAAATAGACACCGCCGGTCAACTCGCGGAACACCAACAGATCCACGCCCTCGACGATCTCGCGCTTCAAGGGTGAGCGATGCGCCAGGGCAGGGGAGACCTGCAGCGGGCGCAGGTTGGCGAACAGGCCCATGGCTTTGCGGATGGACAGCAGGCCCTGTTCGGGGCGCACCGGCTTGCCGTCGTATTTGGGATCACCGACCGCGCCCAACAGAACGGCGTCCGCGCCGACACAGGCATCCCGGGTTGCGGCCGGCAGCGGCTCACCGGTCGCGTCGATGGCCGCGCCGCCGATCAGGTGCTCGGTGAAGTTGAAGTTGTGGCCATAGATATCGCCGATACAGGTCAGGACGCGACGGGCGGCCAGGGTGACTTCGGGTCCCACCCCGTCGCCGGGCAGGACGACGATGTTGAAGCTGCGTTTGTCGCTCATCGTGCGATCTCCGGTTGGGGGTCGTTGCGGGTGGTCTCAAAGGCCGAGATGTCGTCGTTGCGGGCCAGCAGCCAGCCCAGGGTGTCGACGCCGTCGATCAGGCACTGGCGGGCAAAGCTCTCGACCTTGAACGGGACGGGCTCGGCATTGCCGCGCTGGATCTGGTTGTTCTCCAGATCGATGGTGACGGGCTGGTCCTGATGGGCGGCCAGATCGTCCCAAACCTCCTGGCTGACGACGATGGGCAGCAGGCCGTTCTTCAGGGCGTTGGAGGTAAAGATGTCGGCGATCTCGGTCGAGATCACGGCCTTGAAGCCGTAGTCCAGCAAGGCCCATGGCGCATGTTCGCGCGAGGAGCCACAGGCAAAGTTCGGCCCTCCCAGCAGGATGCGGTGATCTGTCGGGTCGATGCGGTTCAGCACAGACTCCGGTTTGACCGAACCGTCCGCCTCATAGCGCCAGTCGTTGAAGGCGTGCTGGCCCAGACCCTCGCGCGTGGTGGTGGTCAGGAAACGGGCCGGAATGATCTGGTCGGTGTCGATATTGGCCTGGGACAGGACCACGACCTTGGACGTCAGTTTGCGGAAGGGCTCCATCAGGCGTCCTCCTCGACCAGAGCCGAGCCATCAATGACAGGAAAGTCGCGCGGATCGGCCAGATGACCGGCCACGGCACTGGCGGCGGCAGTGGCGGGACTGGCCAGGATGGTGCGGGCGTCCTTGCCCTGACGACCCTCGAAATTGCGGTTGGAGGTCGAGACGCACAGCTGGCCCGGTCCAACCACATCGCCGTTCATGGCGATACACATGGAGCAGCCGGGGATCCGCCATTCGGCACCGGCGGCGGTGATGGTCCTGTGCAGGCCTTCCGCCTCGGCCTGTTGGCGCACGGCCTCCGAGCCGGGGACGACCAGCATCCGCACGCCGTCGGCGACCTTGCGACCCTTCAGGATGGAGGCGGCCACGCGTATGTCAGGCAGGCGGCCGTTGGTACATGAGCCGATGAAGACCACGTCCACCTTTTCGGCCGTGGTCGGCTGGCCTGCGGTAAAGCCCATATAGGCCAGCGCTTTGGCGTCGGATTCCGACTGCGGTTGCGGCGCAGCCTCGCCAACCGGCAGGGCGGCGTCGGGGGTGGTGCCCCAGGTGGCCATCGGGCGGACGGAGGTGCCGTCGATGCGGACCTCCTTGTCAAAGACCGCGCCTTCGTCTGTGGCCAGCGACAGCCAGTCGCGGGCGGCGTTCTCATAGTCGGCGGGAACGTGTTTGCGGCCGCGCAGCCAGTCGATGGTGGTCTGGTCCGGCGCGATCATGCCTGCGCGGGCACCGGCCTCGATCGACATGTTGCACAGGGTCATGCGCCCTTCCATGTCCAGCGAGCGAATGGCCGATCCGGCATACTCGATGACGTATCCCGTGCCGCCGCCAAAGCCGATGGTGGCGATGATGGCCAGGGCCACATCCTTGCCCGACACGCCGGGCTGCAGTTGGCCATCCACAGTCACGCGCAGGGTCCTGGCGCGGCGTTGCAACAGGCACTGGGTGGCCAGAACGTGTCCGACCTCGGAGGTGCCGATGCCAAAGGCCAGGGCACCGAATGCGCCGTGGGTGGCGGTGTGGCTGTCACCACAGACCACGGTCATACCCGGCTGGGTGAGACCCTGTTCCGGCCCCATGACGTGAACCACGCCGCGCTGGTCGCTGTCCCAACCGGCCAGCTCAATGCCAAAGCGGCGGGTGTTGATTTCCAAAGTTTCGACCTGTTTGCGCGCCTGTTCAGTGACATAGGGGCGCTGGCCGTCCGGCCCTGCGGGCAGGGTGGGGGTGGAGTGGTCCAGGGTGGCAAAGGTGCGGTCGGGGCGGCGCACCTTCAGGCCACGTGCGTCCAGTTCCGAAAACGCCTGGGGCGAAGTGACTTCATGGACCAGATGCAGGTCCACATACATTACGCCGGGGGTGGCGTCGGTTTCCGGGACGACAACGTGACGCTCCCAGACCTTCTCATACAGGGTCTTCGGCTGGCTCATGACCTGGTCTTTGCCCCAGTGGTCTTCATGCGGCGTTGATCACGGGGGTCGCCTCGATGCGACGCACGCCGAACAGACGGTCGATCTGGCAGCCCAGGTTGTCGATGGATCGTCCGGCATCGCGGCCGCGCACGGTCAAAGCGATACGGCGGGCCCCGCCCTCGTCGGCCATGTTCATGCCGTCGATATGGAAGCCGCGGCGTTCCACCAGACCGATTAGACGCTGAAGCGAGCCGTCGGCACGGTCGATCTGGATGTGGATCGTATTGCTCATCGCGAGCCCTCCATCATTTCAGAGTTGTTCTTGCCAGGCGGCACCAGCGGCCAGACGTTGTCTTCGGGGTCGATGACGACATGCATCAGGATCGGACCATCGGCGGCCAGCAGGCGACAGATGCCCTCACTTACCTGGTCGCGCCGCTCTATCCGGAAGCCCGGTACGCCAAAGGCCTCGGCCACCTTTACGAAGTCGGGATTGTCGGACAGATCGACCTCGGAGAAGTTGCGTTCAAAGAAGAACTCCTGCCACTGGCGCACCATGCCCAGACGCGAATTGTCCAGGACGATGATCTTCAGCGGTATCTGGAAACGGTTGATGGTCGCCAGTTCCTGGATGTTCATCATCACCCCGCCATCGCCGGTGATGGTGACGACGCAGGCGTCAGGATCAGCCAGCTTGGCCCCGATCCCGGCAGGCAGGCCATAGCCCATGGCCCCCAGGCCGCCCGAGGTCAGGTGGGCTTGCGGGCGCGAGAACCTACAGTGCTGGGCGACCCACATCTGGTGCTGGCCGACGTCGCAGGCGGCAACAAACCTGGCACCTGCCTGTCGCGACAGCTCGTTCAGCAGGGCAGGGGCATAGATGCTGTCACCGGGCGCATCATAGTCGACGGCGCAGGCGGCCATGGCGGCCCGGCACTGATCCGCCCAGTCGCTGACCTCGACGGCCGGGCCCTGTTCCAACTCGTGAATCAGGGCTTCCAGATTGGGCTTCAGATCGCCGACGACCGGCACGGCAACCGGGCGCAGCTTGCCGATCTCGGACGGATCGACGTCAAAGTGGATGACGCCTGCATGGGGCGCAAACTCGGGCAACTTGCCGGTGGCGCGGTCATCAAAGCGGGCACCGACCACGATCAGCAGGTCGCTTTCCTGCACCGCCTGGTTTGCGGCGCGGGTGCCGTGCATGCCCAGCATGCCCAGGTAGTTGTCCTGGCCCGTCGGGATGGTGCCCAGGGCATTCAGGGTCGAGACCTGGGGGATACCGGACAGGGCCGAGAACCGGCGAACCGTCTCGACCGCGCCCGAGATCTTGGCCCCGCCGCCGATATAGATCACCGGACGACGCGCGGCGCGGATGGCCTGGGCGGCATCGGCGATGGCGGTCGCACCGGCCCGGGCGGTGTCATTGGGGATGTGGAAGCCGCGTGTGCGGGTCACCGCCTGGAACTGCACGTCCTTGGGCAGGTCAACCAGGACCGGTCCGGGGCGTCCCGAGCGGGCGATATGGAAGGCTTCCTCGATCACGGCCGGGATATCGGCGGCATCGCGCACGACATAGGAGTGCTTCACAAGGGGCATGGTGACACCCAGGATGTCGACTTCCTGGAAGGCGTCGGTGCCCATGACGCCCTGGGCCACATTGCCGGTGATGCAGACCATGGGGACCGAATCCAGCATGGCATTGGCGATGCCGGTGACCAGATTGGTGGCACCGGGGCCCGAGGTGGCCATGCAGACGCCGACCTTGCCCGAGGACCGGGCAAAGGCATCAGCGGCAAAGGCCGCCCCCTGCTCGTGGCGGCACAGATAGTGACGCAGGGACGAGCCAGCGATCGCATCATAGATCGGCATTATGGCCCCGCCCGGATAGCCGAATACGACCTCAACACCCATCCGCTCCAGGGTGGAGACGACGAGGCTGGCACCGGTGGCGGTGGTCTCGTTGGCGGGCATCTGGACAGTCGTGACGGTCATCGGGCGGGTCCGGGCGTAGCCGATCAGGCGGCTTTGGGTTTGGCGGCCTGCAACCAGGCCATGCGGTCACGCAGGCGGGCTCCGACCTCTTCGATCTGGGTGTCGCGGTCGGCTTGCATGAGGGCTTCGTATTCCGGCTTGCCCTTCTCGTTCTCCTCGATCCAGCGACGGGCGAACTCGCCCGACTGGATGTCGGAGAGGACATCCTTCATGCGCCCGGCCGTCTCGTCATTGACGACACGCGGGCCAGAGACCAGAGCACCCCACTTGGCGGTCTCGGAGATGAAGTGGTGCATCTTGGAGATGCCGCCTTCGTAAAACAGGTCCACGATCAGCTTCAGCTCGTGCAGGCATTCAAAATAGGCGATCTCGGGCTGGTAGCCGGCCTCGACCAGGGTGTTGAAGCCCCGGATGACCAGTTCCTTGGCCCCGCCGCACAGGACGGCCTGTTCGCCGAACAGATCGGTTTCGGTTTCTTCGCGGAAGGTGGTTTCCAGCAGGCCACCGGTCGCACCGCCATTGCCCTTGGCATAGCCCATGGCCCGGTCACGCGCCTTGCCGGTCACGTCCTTTTCGATGGCGAACAGCGAGGGCACACCACGCCCGCGCTGGTATTCGCGGCGGACCAGATCGCCCGGACCCTTCGGCGCGACCAGGATCACGTCCATGTCGTCACGCGGGGTGATGCGATCATAGATGATCGAGAAACCGTGCGCGAACAGCAGGGCCGAGCCCTTCTTGGCATTGGGCTCGATGACTTCCTTATAGACCTCGGCCTGAACCATGTCGGGGGTCAGGATGGCGATGATGTCGGCATCCTTGACGGCATCCGCGGGTTCGGCCGTCGCCAGACCGTCCTCGGTGGCGTGCTTCCAGCCGGTACCGCCGTGACGAACGCCGACGATCACATCATGGCCCGAGTCCTTCAGGTTCTGGGCATGGGCACGGCCTTGCGAGCCATAGCCGATGATGGCGATCTTCTCCCCGGCGATGGCACCGGGCTTGATGTCTTCATTGGTGTAGATGGTGATGGCCATGGTCAGGCGTCCTCGGAGATCTGGGCTGTCTGGGTTGGGGGCGAGGCCAGATCGGCAGGGACCTGGGCCGGCGGGGGATTGGGAATGGTCACGGCGCCCTGCGAGGCCGAGGCCACCGAGGCGCGATACTTGGCAAAGACACCATGCGCCGGACGGACCTGGTTGGGGCTGAAGCCCGTCCGGCGCGCCTCCAGATCGACGAGCACATCGATCCTTCGGTTGGTGACGTCGACGACGATCGGATCGCCGTCGCGAATGAGGGCAATGGGGCCGCCCACCGCCGCCTCGGGCGAGACGTGCCCGGCGACAAAGCCATAGGAGGCACCTGAGAACCGTCCATCGGTCAGCAGGGCGACATTCTCGACCTTGCGACCCTTCAGGGCGGCGGTGATCTGCAGCATCTCGCGCATGCCGGGGCCGCCCTTGGGCCCTTCGTAGCGGATGATGATGACGTCGCCCTCGCCCGCCCGGCCCGTCTGAACGGCGGCAAAGGCGTCCTCTTCGCAGTCGAACACCTTAGCCGGGCCTTCAAAGCGGTCGACCCTGTGGCCGGTCAGCTTGATGACGGCTCCCTCGGGCGCGACATTGCCATAGATGACGGCATAGGAGCCGCGAGCCATGACCGGGGCATCGATGCGCGTGACCACCTGCTGGCCCGGCTGTTCCTCGGCCTGACCTGCTTCGGCAAACAGGCTGATCCCCGAAACGGTCGGCGTGTTGACGATGGCCCCGGCCTCGGCCAGCCGTTGGGCAACCAAGCGCGTCCCGCCCGCCGCATACAGATGCGAGGCCAGGAAACGGCCGCCGGGCTTGAGGTCACAGATGACCGGAACCTCGATGCAGGCCTGGTGGCAGTCCTCGATGCCGAACTCGACCCCGGCCTCGGCAGCGATGGCGGTCAGATGCATGACCGCATTGGTCGAGCCGCCCGAGGCCGAGACCGCGACGGCGGCATTCTTCAGGCTGGCCCGGGTGATGAACTTGCGTGCGGTATCACCGGCAAAGACCCGCTCGACGATCAGGCGGCCACAGCGCCCGCCTTCAGCCGCCTTGGCGGGATCGACGGCGGGCACATCATTGGCTCCCATCGGAGACAGGCCCATCATCGACAGGGCCATGGCCATGGTATTGGCCGTGAACTGGCCGCCGCAGGCTCCGGCCCCGGGGCAGACTGCGCTCTCGACCGCCTTCAGCCCCTCGTCATCCAGGGTCCCGGCCCCGTGGGCACCGATGGCTTCAAAGACTTCCTGGACCGAGACTTCGCGCCCCTCGATGCGGCCCGGCATGATGGTGCCGCCGTAATAGACCAGGCCGGGAATATCCATCCGGGCCAGGGCCATGGCCGCAGCCGGGATGGTCTTGTCACAGCCGACGATGCAGACGACGCCGTCCAGTTGGTGCCCCTCGACCGCCAGCTCAATGGAATCGGCGACGATCTCGCGGCTGATCAGCGAGGCCTTCATCCCGTTGGTGCCCATCGAGATGCCATCGGTGACCACGATGGTGTTGAAGTCGACCGGATAGCCACCGGCGGCGATGATGCCGGCGCGCACGTCCCTGGCCAGGCGATCCAGGTGCATGTTGCAGGGGGTGACTGTGGACCAGGTGTTGAC
>DLIT01000015.1:4196-4400 GCA_002483865.1 Brevundimonas sp. UBA7635 | reverse complement strand
GCTTTCCGCCGCACCCTGCCCCCGGCCGAAGCCGGTGACGGCTCCTTGTGGGTCGGTGCGTTGCTGGTATTTGCCGGGCTTGCCTTTGTCGGTGCCGCCGCCTGGAACCTGATTATCAAGCGACACTATAAAAGCTCCATCTGACAACACTTTGCGAACGTCGTGCGCGATGCTAGGCCTTACGGCATGAGCATTCCCTTCGCG
>DLIT01000015.1:2576-3943 GCA_002483865.1 Brevundimonas sp. UBA7635 | reverse complement strand
GCCTCGGCCTCGATCGGCCTGTCCTATGGGGCCCACTCAAACCTGTGCGTGAACCAGATCCGCCGCTGGGGCACCGAGGCCCAGAAGCAGAAATACCTGCCCAAGTTGATCTCGGGCGAGCACCTGGGCTCCCTGGCCATGTCAGAGGCCGGTTCCGGCTCGGACGTCATGTCCATGCGCACCCGCGCCGAGAAGAAGGGCGACCGCTACATCCTGAACGGTACCAAGTTCTGGATCACGAACTCGCCCACGGCTGACACCCTGGTCGTCTATGCCCGCACGGGTGAAGGCAATGGCGGCGTCACCACCTTCCTGATCGAAAAGGGCATGAAGGGTTTCAGCGTCTCCAAGAAGCTGGACAAGATGGGGATGCGCGGCTCCGACACGGCTGAACTGGTGTTCGAGGACTGCGAAGTGCCCGAGGAAAACGTCATGGGCCCGGTCGGCGGCGGGGCAGGCGTGCTGATGAGCGGCCTCGATTATGAGCGCACCGTCCTGTCGGGCGGTCCGCTGGGCATCATGCAGGCGGCGTTGGACGTGGTCCTGCCCTATGTCCGCGACCGCAAGCAGTTCGGCAAGGCCATCGGCTCCTTCCAGCTGATGCAGGCCAAGGTGGCCGACATGTACGTGGCCCTGAACAGCGCCCGGGCCTATGTCTATGCCGTCGCCCGTGCCTGCGATTCCGGCAAGACGACCCGCTATGACGCCGCCGGAGCCATCCTTCTGGCCTCGGAGAACGCCGTGAAGGTTTCGCTTGAGGCCGTCCAGGCCCTGGGCGGGGCGGGCTATACCAGGGAATGGCCGGTCGAGCGTCTGGTGCGCGATGCCAAGCTCTATGACATCGGGGCTGGCACCAATGAGATCAGGCGTTTCCTGATCGGGCGCGAACTGCTCGGCAGCTAAGCCATCGAAACCCCCGGCCCGCCCTTTCTCCTGAAACGGCGGGCTTTTTTCTGTCGGATGGCAGACGGAACCCACGCGGCGATCAGCAGTTGCCCCCTCTCACAGAGGAGCTGCCGTCATGCCCGCCAAATCTGCCGCTCAACAAAAAGCCGCTGGCAATGCCCTTTCGGCCAAACGCGGTGATACGCCCAAGTCGAAGCTCAAGGGAGCCTCGCGCTCCATGGAAGACTCTATGACCGAAAAGGAGCTGGAGGAGATGGCCTCCACCTCGCGCAAGGACAAGCCAGAGCATAAGTCGAAAGATTAGTGCCGCCCCCGTCCCCAGGGGATGGCATCGCCCCCAAGTGCCTCCTACCTTAGCTTTCCAGACCTCTCCCGAGCACTTCCTCCATGACGCCAGTCCTTCTGCTTCCTGATGAGACACGGAAGTTTTCTGACGTTCTGGATGCACTGGGCGATGGGGA
>DLIT01000015.1:0-2527 GCA_002483865.1 Brevundimonas sp. UBA7635 | reverse complement strand
CTGATGGCTCTGATTCCCTGGCCGCCAGGGGGCAAGGCCATCTTTTCGGTGCCGATCATCCTGATCAGCGCAGAACTTGCGCTGCAGAGCGACCGTGTCTGGTTGCCGCGCTGGCTGATGAAGGCTTCAGTCAGCCGGACCACCTATCGCACTGCCAGCCAGAAGATCCTGAAACGCTTGCGTCAGGTCGAGCGACTGACCCGCCCGCGTTTGCCCGCCCTGACCGGCGAAGTGGCCGACGTGATCGTCGGGGCATTATGTATCCTGCTGGCAATGATGATGGCCCTGCCCGTCCCCTTTGGTGACGCCCTACCCGGCATTGCCCTGGTACTCCTGGCCTTGGGCATCATCCAGCGTGACGGCGTCTTCATTATCCTGGGGCTGATCGGGGCGACGCTATGCGCCATCTATCTGGCTCTCGTCTGGACAACAGTGATCGCTATCTTTCAAGCCTCGGCCAGTTGGCTTGCAGGCCTTTTCTGACAGAGCCCTCCTCAAATAGAGAACGCCGCCAGGGCCAGGCCCTGGCGGCGTCAGCATTGTCGACCGCGTGCGGTCTGGCATAGCCTTCCTCTAAGGATTAGGCCCGGCACTCCCTCTGGATCCGGTTCGCGCCAACACCACGCGATTGTAGACAATGAGACACTGGCCACCTCCTTTCAGCTGCTGAATCAGGAAGGTCAGGCTAGGCCGCATTCCAGAGCGCCGTAAAGTCGGGCTCCGCATAACGTGATCACTCGTTGGCAGAGAGACCAGCCAGGCCCTGCATGATGGACCGGTTGATCTCGATCAGGGTGTCGAAATCGCCTTCACCGCGCATGACATCTGAACTGTAGCGGCTGACAAAAAGCTCCAGCGAAATCAGGCTGGCACGCACGGGCTTGGACAGACCGTTTGCCGGATCTGCACAGGCTGTGGCCAGGGTGGACCAGAGCCGGCGGTTCCAGTCCAGGGCATCAATCCGGGTCTTGAGATCGGTCTTTTCGACCGTCGCCGCCTGCATCAGGGCACGAGTCACCTGGCCAAACAGCCGGTACTCCATATCCCGCGGGGCTTCAGCCCTCGTCGCTGCCTGTTTGTACGCCTGTAGCGACATTAGAGAGCCTTTGTTGTTCGTATTCAACGATCTTGCGGGCGCCCATCAGGGCCTTGTAATACTGGCGCGCCAGTACGTGTTTCGAGCAGGCGACGCACTCGGTCAGAATGTCCGGGTTGCTGATGACATTCATGAACTCACTGAGTCGCAGGACGAATTCGTCGTAGAAATTCTGCGCGTTAGGCTCGTCCAGGTACATCATCATTACCGGGAAATAGATGCGACGCGCCGGGGTATTGGCATCCTGCGGCTGCATGATGTCTTTTTCGCGTAGCACACTGGCCTTGTTCTGAAGGACCAACACGCCGCGACGATCACCGTTCTGGACCACGGCACCGTTCAGAACGAATTTCTCCCCGGGCTTCAGCGAAAGTTTAAGCGGCAAGGGGCGTCTCCATGGAGTGGCTAACCTGACGGGCAGCAACTGATGCACCATAAACAAACGTGGTTAACCATCTCTTCAATCCGGGGAAGGAACAGCCGCACGTTCATTCCGTTAATCCCTCAATGAAGGGAGATAGCCATGGACGACCCTGACATCGATCGGGAGCCCCAGGATCAGGCCGAGGTCTTTGACGAAACCCATGTCGATGACGATGGAACAGGCGACGTCAACTTCGAGGAAATGGATCCGGTTCTGGATGTCACCCGCAACCGGGGCGACGCGGCCATAGACGCGTTCGATGACGATGAGCCTGAGCGCGAGGCCCGCTCCAGCCGGGACCGGATCGAGGCGGATGCCGACGCCCTGCTTGGCCTGAACGGCAGCCGCGCCGCGCGCGAAGACGAGGACAGCGAGGTTCCCTCGGCCCCCGACGAGATCGAGCTGGTCTATACGGGCCTGATGCGCAACCAGCGCGGGGCCCAGGCCAGCGCTGCCCATTGGGAAGCCAAGCGCCTGTCTGACGACGATCTGAACAAGCTCGGCTACAGCCCTGACAGCGAGGAAGCACAATGAACGATAAACATCCCAACCCAGCCAAGGATGACAACGACCCCGCCGTTCCGCCGACCAAGGCCGCCCCAAGCGAAGGTGGCAAGCCGGACCAACTGAAGGATCGCGAAGCTGAGGCGGAAAACCGGCAGGAAGCCCTGCTGGACGAGGGCATTGAGGAATCCTTCCCGGCCAGCGACCCGGTTTCGGCAAAGCGCATAACCTGACCTGTTCAGGCGCGTCCTTATAAGCTACCTGCTCTGCTCTTACCGAATGGAGCAGGATTAGTTCATGAGCCGTTTTGAAGGCACGTCCAACTATATCGCGACTGAGGATCTGAAGGTCGCCGTCAATGCGGCCGTGGCGCTGGAGCGCCCCCTTCTGATCAAGGGCGAGCCCGGCACCGGTAAAACCGTTCTGGCCTATGAGCTGGCCAAGGCACTGAACGCACCGCTCATCACCTGGCACATCAAGTCCACCACCAAGGCCCACAACGG
>DLIT01000081.1:18129-46302 GCA_002483865.1 Brevundimonas sp. UBA7635 | reverse complement strand
CTCATAACCTGAAGGTCGCAGGTTCAAATCCTGCTCCCGCACCCAAATCACAAAGCCCTGCTGCCCAAAGCCGCAGGGCTTTATGCTGTCCGGCGGTCCGACAGCCGATCAGCCGACGCGGGCCATCTCAATCTGGGCGGAAAGCCCTGCCGGCAGGTGGCGTTCAGGAACCTTGGCCAGGTCTTCCAGCCCCTGCCTGTCAAAAACAACCACCAGGGCGCTGGCCTATTGATAGCGCGTCACCGCCACGGCGACGGCCCGGGCGAGGTCAGGAACCTCTGCTTGCCGACCTGTCTTTCGCGCGATGGATGGACTCGCGAGGAACAGGTTCAAGCCTGGCCGCGAAGAACTCCCAAGGCATGAGAGGCTGAGTCGGTCCCGCCATCGCTTATCCGATCCAGGGGCGCGATAACGGTTCGCAGAAGTTGCGCGAGATATGAGAACAATGCCGACACCCTATGATGTGGCTGCGGCGCGGTTGAGGGCCGCTTATGCAGGTTCGCCGACGGCACCGTTGCGGGACATTCTGGCACCCACGGACATTGAAGGGGCCTATGCGGTCCAGTCGATCAATACCCGGCTATGGCGCGCAGAGGGCCGCAGGACGGTGGGGCGCAAGATCGGCCTGACCGCCGAAGCCGTCCAGCAGCAACTTGGCGTGGACCGGCCGGATTTCGGCGTCCTGTTTGCAGATATGCAGCTCGACGACGGCGCTGCCCTGGACTGGAACCGGGTCATCCAGCCCAAAGCCGAAGCTGAAGTGGCGCTGATCATGGCGCGTGACCTGAATCGGCCCGACGCTTCACCTGAACAGGTCGCGGAGGCCGTCGGAGGCGTCGTGGCGGCGATCGAGATCGTCGACAGCCGTATCGCGGACTGGAAAATCACCTTCGCCGATACGGTAGCGGATAACGGGTCTTCCGCCTTCTTTGTTCTGGGGCAGCAGGTCAGGCCTCTCGACGGGCTGGATCTCGCCGCCTCTGCCATGACGCTGGAGGTTGACGGACAGGTCGCCTCCAAGGGCGTCGGTGCGGCCTGCCTGGGCCATCCGTTGAACGCCGCGGCCTGGCTAGCGCGGACGCTTGCTGAACGTGGTGAACCATTGCGCGCTGGTGATCTCATCATGACCGGAGCGCTGGGGCCAATGGTCACCCTGGCCCCAGGCATGCAAGTCAAGGCGACGATCGAAGGGCTGGGGTCCGTGGAATTTCGGGTGGGAGTAGCAGGATGAACCGGACCAAGGTCGCCATTATAGGATCAGGCAACATCGGTACCGATCTGATGATCAAGATACTGCGGCTGTCGAAAGTTCTGGAGATGGGGGCACTGGTGGGCATCGATCCGGAGTCCGACGGTCTGAAGCGCGCCGAACGTCTGGGGGTGCCGACGACGGCAGACGGGGTTGACGGCCTCATCGCCATGCCGGGCTTCGAGGAGATCAAGATTGTTTTCGACGCGACTTCGGCGAGTGCCCACGCCGAACATGATTGCAAGTTGAGGGCTCTGGGCAAGACCGTCATCGACCTGACGCCGGCGGCCATCGGCCCCTACACCATCCCCCCCGTTAATCTGGACGCCAATCTGGACGCAAAGAATGTGAACATGGTCACCTGCGGCGGCCAGGCGACCATCCCGATTGTCGCGGCAGTCAATCGGGTCAGTCCCGTGCGCTACGCCGAGATCGTGGCGTCGATTGCCTCCCAATCGGCCGGGCCGGGTACGCGCGCCAATATCGACGAGTTCACAGAGACGACCTCTCGTGCCATCGAGGCGGTGGGAGGAGCCGGGCGAGGCAAGGCCATCATCGTTCTGAATCCGGCCGAACCGCCTCTGATCATGCGCGACACCGTCTATTGTCTGTGCGACGCCGCTGACGCCGAGCAGGTTCGCGCCTCGGTGGAGGCCATGGTCGCCGAGGTCCAGACCTATGTGCCAGGCTATCGTCTGAAGCAGGCGGTGCAGTTCGAGGCCATCGGCGACAATGATCCGCTCTATATCCCGGATCTGGACGCGCGTTTCGCCGGTCTGAAGGTGACGGTCTTCTTGGAGGTAGAAGGTGCGGCGCACTACCTGCCCGCGTACGCCGGGAATCTGGACATCATGACATCGGCCGCCCTGAAGACCGCCGAGCGCATCGTGCTGGCGCGTGCCGAAAAGGAGGCTGCGTAAGATGACGACCGCCCCCGTGAACAAGCTCTATATCCAGGATGTTACCCTGCGCGATGGCATGCACGCCATCCGGCACCGCTATGGACTGGACCATGTCAGAGCGATCGCGCGGGCCTTGGACGAGGCCGGGGTCGACGCGATCGAGATCGCTCATGGCGACGGCCTGTCGGGTTCTTCTTTCAACTACGGCTTTGGCGCCCATACGGATTGGGACTGGATCCAAGCCGTCGCCGAGGTGGTCCGTCATGCGCGGTTGACCACCTTGCTTCTGCCAGGGATCGGCACGGTCCACGACCTGAAGCGCGCCTATGATCTTGGCGTTCGCTCTGTTCGCATCGCCACGCACTGTACCGAAGCGGATGTTTCGAAGCAGCATATCGAGTACGCCCGTAATCTCGGCATGGACGTCGCGGGCTTTCTCATGATGAGTCACATGAGCGCGCCGGAACCGCTGGCCGCCCAGGCTGCGCTGATGGAAGCCTACGGTGCCCATTGCGTCTATGTGACGGACTCAGGTGGCGCGATGACCATGGACGACGTGGCCGCGCGCCTTCAGGCTTATGATCGGGTCTTAAAGCCCCAGACGGAACGCGGCATCCACGCCCATCACAATCTGTCGCTCGGCATCGCCAACTCGATCGCGGCGGTACAGAACGGTGCCGTCCGGGTAGACGCCTCCCTGACCGGCATGGGGGCTGGAGCGGGAAATGCGCCGCTTGAGGTCTTCATCGCCGCTGCGGACCTCTACGGATGGGATCACGGCGCGGACCTGTTCAAATTGATGGACGCGGCGGAGGATCTTGTGCGCCCGCTCCAGGATCGGCCCGTTCGTGTGGATCGGGAGACACTGAGTCTCGGCTATGCGGGGGTCTACTCCAGCTTCTTGCGCCACGCTGAAAAGGCGGCCGCAGACCATGGTCTGGACGTGCGGCGGATTCTGCTCGAGTTGGGGCGCAGGCGGATGGTGGGCGGTCAAGAAGACATGATCGTGGATGTCGCCCTGGATCTGGCCAGCGGCGACGACGCCATGGCGAAGGTCTAAGGTTTCGGAGTGGAGGGGACAAGAATGCGCCGTTGGATCACCGGCCTTGTGGGAACTGCCTTCTGGATGGGCGCAGTGTCGACCAGCGCGCTGGCGCAAGCGATCGAGCCCTCGGGCGCGTCGACCGATCGGGCCGCCGCCTGCTCTGCCCTGGCGCGGTTGGATCTGACCCGAACTGCTGATGCGCCCGCCACCATCCTGTCCGCGACGCTGGACGAGGTGGCGAACGGCGGAAAGCCCTTCTGCAAGGTCAACGGCGTGATCATGCCGCAGATTCAGTTCGAAGTACGACTGCCCCTCGGCGAGGCTTGGAACGGGCGCTATTTCCAGACCGGCTGCGGCGGCTTCTGCGGTGCCGTGCCGGTTGAGAATTTCGCCGACGCTCAGCGCATGGGATTTGCCGTCGCGGCCCAGAACATGGGTCATGTCGGCTCCGTGCTCAACGATCCGCTTTGGGGAGAGAGCCCGCAGATGCGCCGCGACTACGGACGTCGCTCTTCTGAGGTCGTCGCCGTGACGGCGAAGAAGGTGGTGGAGGCCTTCTATGGGCGAGCGCCAGCGTACAGCTATTTCCGGGGGTGTTCCACGGGCGGTCGTGAAGCCCTGAGCATCGCCCAGTATCTGCCCGAAGCTTTCGATGGCGTTATCGCCGGCGACCCGGCCTTCCCGGCCCGCCAGGGAGGCATCGCCAACCTCTGGGACACGCGCCAGTTACTGCGGCGAGATGGATCGGAGGTCCTTCCGGTCCCTTCGTTGACGCTGCTGCACAAGGCGGTGATGGATCGATGCGACACGCTGGACGGGACGGCGGACGGCATTCTGACGGATCCGCGGATGTGCGATTTCGACGTGCGGACCTTGGCCTGCGCGGGCGAGGGGCAGGCGGACTGTCTGGACGCTGAACAGGTTCTCGCGGTTCAGAGGCTCTATGACGGACCACGTAACAGCGCAGGACGGCGCCTGGCCCCGAGCGGGCGAATGTTCGGCAGTGAACTGTCTTGGGAGACCAAGGCGCGTGCGGGTCTGGCCGAAGGCTACGTCCGCTTCCTGGCGTTCGATCAAAATCCCGGGCCCGACTACACGATCTGGGACTTCGACTTCGATCGGGATGTGGAGCGGCTTGAGACGTGGGCCGCCGTCTATGACTCCGTCGCGCCTTATGCAGCGCCCGATCTGACGGCGTTTGAAGCGCGCGGCGGCAAGCTGATCATCTATCACGGTTTCGCTGACGCGACGGTGTCCCCGGTCAACATGATCGATTTCTATGCTCACATCCGGCATCATCAGGGCACCGACGCCGTGGGGGACTGGGCGCGATTGTTCATGGTCCCCGGCATGTTCCACTGTCGCGGGGGTGACGCGCCCAATCAGTTTGACATGCTGGAACCGATCATGGCCTGGGTCGAGCGCGATCAGGCACCGGATCGCATCGTGGCGACGCAGATCGCCGATGGTCAGGTCAGGCGCACGCTGCCGCTCACGCCTTATCCGCAACTGCCGCGCTACACGGGACAGGGGGACGTGAACGACGCGGCCAACTGGACGGGGGCGACCACCCAAGCCGCACAGGCGGACGAGCGGGTCGATTGGAACTGGGCACCGCGTAACTGACGTCGCCGTTTCTGGGGCCAAAAGCCGGGGTTCAGGCCCCGGCTTTTTTGTTTCTTGACGCCGGCTTCCGGCGCAGGCGCTCTAGCCGTGGGAGCCTCAGGCCGGGGCGTCCTGGGGAAGCCGATCGGGTGCCTCGTTGTCCTGACGTGCGGCGTAGCGTTGGGCCATGACGGCGCAGACCAGCAACTGGATCTGATGGAAGATCATCAGGGGCAGGAGAATCGCGCCCGCCTGGGCGGCCGGAAAGATGGCCCCGGCGATCGGCACGCCGGAGGCCAGGCTCTTCTTGGAGCCGCAGAACACCAAGGCGGCTTCGTCGGCGCGAGAAAGACCGGCGCGTCGGGCGATCCAGGTCGTCAGGCCCATGATGAAGGCCAGGAGGGCGCAGCAAAGGCCGATCAGGATACCGAGGTCGAGCGCTGACACCTGAGACCAGAGGCCTTCGACGACTGAGGCGCTGAAAGCGCCGTAGACGACGAGCAGAATGGAGCCCCGATCGACCTGCGTGGTCAGGGCCTTGTGCTTGCGAATCCAGGCTCCGACCCAGGGCTGAAGCAACTGACCGGCTACGAAGGGGGCCAGGAGCTGCAGCATAATTTTCCAGATGGCGTCGATCGAGACGCCGGCGGTTCCCCCGGCGGACATCAGCACGGCCACCAGCAACGGGGTCAGAAACACGCCCAGAATATTGGACAGAGAGGCGGCGCAGACCGCCGCGGGCACATTGCCCCCGGCCATGGAGGTGAAGGCGATCGACGATTGTACGGTCGAGGGCAACAGCGTGAGAAACAGCAACCCTCCCGCCAAGGCGCTTCCCAGCAGGACCGCCGCGAGCGGCTGAAGCGCGAGCCCGGCCAACGGAAAGATGACGAAGGTTGCCGCCAGCACCATCAGATGAAGCCGCCAGTGCAGGAGGCCAGCCACAACGGCCTCGCGCGAAAGCTTAGCTCCATGCAGGAAGAAGAGAAGGGCGATAGCCGCCGTGGTCACAAGGCCCAAGCCCTCGGCGAACGCGCCCCGCGCTGGCAGCAGGGAGGCGAGGACAACTGTGCCCATCAGTGCAAGGCTGTAGCGGTCGATGTAGGAAAGAACGCGACGCATCACTCACCTCCGATTGCGTATTGTCTGTAATATTGTCATACAAAAATAATAGCAACACGATGGGGTGGGACATGTTCACGACGCGGCCGGATATCTACGGCGTCTTCGGAATGGCGTCGTCGACGCACTGGATCGCGTCACAGACCGCAATGGCCATGCTCGAGCGCGGTGGGAACGCCTTTGACGGTGCCGTGGCGGCGGCGTTTGCTCTTCTGGTGGTGGAGCCGCACCTTTGCGGGCCGGCAGGGGAGGTTCCGATTCTTTTCCGTGCGGCTGGCGAGGACGAGCCCCGGGTGCTCTGCGGTCAAGGCGTGGCTCCACGCGCGGCGACGATTGAAGCGTTCTCCCGCCTCAACCTGGACATGGTCCCTGGCTCGGGGTTGATTGCGGCAGTTACGCCGGGTGCCTTCGATGCCTGGATGAAGCTGCTCCGTGATTATGGAACGCTTGAGCCGGCGACGGTTCTGGAGCCGGCGATGGGGTACGCGATGCAGGGCTTCCCCATGAGCGCTGGTGCTGCCGCGGCGCTTTCGGATGTGGCCGACGCGCTGCGAACTCATTGGACCTCGTCCCTGCCGGTTTGGCTGCCGGGAGGCCGGCCGCCCGAGGCGGGTGATTGGTTTCGCAATTGCATTCTGGCGGAAACATGGAATCGGCTGTTGGGCGCGCAGGGCTGTGGGAGCCGGGAAACCCGCATCGATCGAATGCGTCGAGCTTGGAGCCAGGGCTTCGTCGCGGAGGCGATCGACCGTTTCGCGTCCGCCGCGCCGCTTATGGACGCGAGCGGACGTCCCCATAAGGGTCTGATCACCGGCCAGGATATGGCCGAATGGGAATCGACCTACGAGACACCTGTGTCGATCAATTATGCTGGATGGCAAATCTATAAGACGGATACTTGGGGGCAGGGACCGGTGCTTCTTCAGACGCTATCCATTCTCAAGGCGTTTGACCTCGACGGGATCGATCTTGAGACGGCCGAGGGTGTCCATCTGATCCTTGAAGCGCTCAAGCTCGCCTTCGCCGACCGCGAGGCCTACTACGGCGATCCCAAGTTTGTTGACGTCCCCCTCAAGACCCTCTTGTCCGATGCCTATGGACGGGAGCGGGCTGCGCTGATTGAGGCGACAGCTTCGAGCGTCATCCGACCGGGCCTGATCGGGGGGTTTGAGGGCCAGGTGCACAGGGCCTTGGGGCAGGTGAGAGAAGCCTCTGATCTCAGCGGGGGGATCGGCGTCGGAGAGCCGACGATGATCCATCTCCAACCCACCCGGCGGCCGGGTGACACCGTGCATCTCGATGTGATCGACAGGTGGGGCAATGTGGTCAGCGCCACGCCGTCGGGGGGATGGCCTCAGTCATCTCCCATGGTGCCAGAACTGGGTTTCGCTCTGAATACACGGGCGCAGATGTTTTGGTTGGAAGACGGATTGCCCGGCTCGCTGGCACCAGGAAAGCGGCCGCGAACGACGCTCACACCGACTCTGGCGCGCGGTCCCGAGGGGCAGTGGCTGAGTTGCGGTACACCGGGCGGGGATCAACAGGACCAGTGGCAGGCGGCCCTGATGCTGCGGTATCTGCATGGCGGCAAGACCCTGCAGCAAGCGATCGATCAGCCGCTTTTCCACAGCCTGCATTTCCCCTCCTCTTTCTTCCCGCGCGAAGCATTGCCTGGACTGGCTGTGGTAGAGGAGAGCTATGGACCCGATCTCATCGCCGATCTGCGGCGACGAGGCCACGAGGTGCAGACGACAGCGGCCTGGACGGCTGGGCGTCTGACGGCCGCGCTACGGGAACGCGGCGGTGTGCTGCGGGGGGCGGCCACGCCCCGGCTGATGCAGGCTTACGCCGTCGGGCGCTGAGCGCGACGATTCAGTCGCGTCGCAGAAAGACCGCGCCGTCCTCAACGACAACGGGAAATGTGCGTAGTGCCTGCTTGCAGGGAAGGGTCAGGGCCTTGCCGCTGCGGACGTCGAAACTTCCCCCGTGCAGCGGGCAGAAGACGGTATGGCCTTCCAACCGGCCTTCTGAGAGCGAGGCGATGGCATGGGTGCATTCGTCGTCCACCAGATGAAAGCGGCCTTCGCTGTTGCAGAGCAGAAGCGGGTCCATGCCCTCAAGTTCGATGAGCTGCATTTCGCCTGGCGAAAGATCGTCGACGAAACAAAGACGGGTAAGTGCGCTCACGCTGGAAATCCCTTTGCAGTTTGTCATACAATCATATAAAACTTGGGAGGGATTGCAATGCATCTGGTGATGCTCGATGCGGGAGGCACCATCAGCGCCGTGGACCGTGGGCGGGGCTTCGATGGAGGCGTTCTCGGCGACGATGTCCTGGCGCATCTGGCTGAGGCCGCGCCGTGGGCGACGATAGAGACGCGCTCAGTCTATCGTGGTTTGAGCGAAGCCATGACCTTTGACGACGCCATGATTGTGGCGTGGGCGGTCCGCGCGGCCTGCCTTGATCCCTCCGTTGATGCCGTGCTGGTGGCCCACGGCACGGACGCGATGGAGGAGACTGCCTTCTTGTGCGACCTCATCGTCCCGGCCTCCAAGCCTGTGATTTTCACGGGGGCCCAGCGTGCGCCGTCGGAATCCGGCTATGACGGCGTACGAAATCTGACAGAGGCGGTGCTGACAGCTATGAGGCCCGGTGCCGCTGAAGCGGGCGTCCTGATCGTATTTGGCGGATGCGTCCTGACGGCAACGCGGGCGCGCAAGGTTCACGCTCAGGCCGTGCAGGCCTTTGGTCCCGATGCGGCCATGGTGGGTCGGTGCGGTGCGACGACGCCGCTCGCTGCACGCAGCCCTCGACCCGCCTTTCCGCTGTCGGACGCGCCAATGGCTGCGGTCGAGATCGTCACCCTGGGCCTGGGGTCGGACGGTCGGCTGGTGGAGGCGGGGGCGTCCTGTCTGGATGGAATGGTGATCCAGGGCCTGGGCTGCGGCAATGCGTCGGAAAGCGTCGTTGATGCGACGAAGAGTGCTGTTGAGGCGGGGCGACTGGTTGGGCTCGTTGCGGGGTGCTTCGAGGGTAAGGCTGCGCCCGTTTATGCTTCAGGGCGTCGGTTGTTTGACGCGGGCGCAATCTTCATGAAGGACCTTGATGCTCGCCGTGCGCGGATATTGCTCGCCTGCGCCCTGGGCGATCGCCGAACGACGTCAGAGGCATCGGCCTTGATCATCGACTGGCTGAAAGACCACTAGGCTCGAGGCGCAAAGCGCTCGGCGCGAATGGCGTGGGGTGCCACGCCAGCGTCTCTCAGGAACTGCTGCGCCGCAGCTACCATGGCAGGCGGACCGCAGAGGTGCACGGCGCAACCCGGTTCGAGGTCTTCTTGCCGCAGGAGATCCACAGCCGTGCCGGTTTCGGTGCCCGTCGGTGCGCCTCTCATCACGGCAATCCTCACTTCAAGGTCCGGTCGCTCGGCTTCCAGAGCCCTTAACTCTTCCATATGGAACAGGTCGGGCGGCGCGGTGCAGCCGAAACAGAGCAGACGACGGCCAGATCGGCCGCGAGCCGCCCGGATCATCGACAGAAGAGGTGAGAGGCCTGTTCCGCCGCCGATGAAAATCTGGCACGGGCTGCGGTCATCGAGTGCAAAGCCGCCCAGGGGTGCCTGAAGCCGGACCTTCTGGCCCACCTCGGCCTGATCCTCGAGCCAGCCGGAAATGGTGCCGCCGGCGACATGGCGGATCAGTAATTCCATCTCGGGCAGGGCGTCCGGCGTACTGGCAATGGAGTAGGGCCGCGCGACCCGCAGCCCTGGGGGCCGAAGGCGGACATACTGGCCCGGCGCGAACGTCAGATCCTCGGCGTTCTCCAAATGCAGGACGAGCCGGCTGGTTGTCGGATTGAGCCGTTCCAGGGCGATCACCTGCGCCTCATAGCGGCCCGCCGCCGACGGCGTCGGATGAAGCGGATAATCCAATTCGAAGATCGCGTCCGATGCTAGGCGTGTCTGACAGCCTAGCCTCAGGCCTTCGGCCTCCTCCTCGGATGACAGGAGCCCGGTCGGATCGGATTCGGTTTTTCCCGATGTCGCTCGACAAAGGCAGGCTCCGCAGTCGCCGGACAGGCAATCATGCCGCATGGGCAGGTCCTGGCGGGCCGCCGCTTCTGCCAATGCCTCTCCGGTTTCTACCGGAACGCTAAGGGCGGCTCCGTCCTGGAACCTTAGCTGGGCGTGAAACATGGTGCCTCTCTGCATCTTGCCACTTTGTCATACAATCATATAGTCTGAAATCAAGAGCTGGCGCGGTTGTCGGCCGTAGTGCGCGGAGGGAGCAGGGCATGAGTGAGGAATCGATTGTCCGGGAGGACGTTGCTGAAATGGTCGGGGACTGGCGCGGTTACGTGGAGGCCAAGCTGGGTTTCCGGAACCACTGGTACCCTGTCCGTTTCTCCAACGAGCTGGGCGAGGGGCAGCTGCAGGTCGTTGAACTGCTCGGCGAGCGGCTGCTGATCAAGCGGATCGACGGCGTGGTGTATTCGATGCGCGACCGATGTCTGCACCGGGGTGTGCCGCTGTCGCAAAAGCCGGACTGCTTTACCAAGGACACCATTACCTGCTGGTACCACGGCTATACCTACCGATTCCAAACCGGCGATCTGGTCAACATCCTGGCGGTTCCGGACAGCCGTCTGATCGGTCGGCGCAAGATCGTCACCTATCCGGTTGAGGAGGCCCAGGGGCTGATCTTCATCTTCCTCGGCGACGAGGACATGGTTCATCCCTTGGCCCGCGATGTACCGCCGGGCTTTCTCGATGAAGACCTCATGGTCCTGGGCAAGCACCGCGTGGTCGATTCGAATTGGCGCCTGGGTGCCGAGAACGGTTTCGACGGCCTGCATATCTTCATCCATAAAGACACGACGCTGCGCCACTATCGCACGTTCAACTTCCCCATCGGCCATACGCCCCGTCCGGGTGCCGTGCAGGCGGTCGAAGATGAGGAGGGGCCCAAGGGCGTCACCGATGACTTCAGCCAGCATGACCCGGTGTGGGACGGAGTGATCGACGGTCAGGTCGTGATCAGTGGGCCGCGATCAGAGCAGGTGCACGGGACTTCGGCCTCGGTGGGCACCTCGATCTGGCTGCCCGGCGTGCTCAAGGTCGATAGTTTCCCGAACCCCGGCCTGACCCAGTTCGAGTGGTATGTGCCGCTGGACGCCAAGCGTCACCTCTATGTCCAGACCATCGGCAAGAAAGTCCAGACGGAGGAAGACCGCAAAGGCTTCGCCAGCGACTTCGAGAGCATCTGGAAGCCCCATGGCCTGGACGGCTTCAACGGCGATGACATCTGGGCACGCGAAGTGACGGAACCCTTCTACGCCGACGACTACGGCTGGGTCGATGAAATGCTGTGCGAGCCTGACAGCACCTTGCTTGAGTGGCGCCGCGTGGCGAGTCGGCACGGAAGAGGCATCCAGACACCCGAGAAGCTTCGGTAAGGGGAGGCGACGACATGCATTCGAAGTTCATTCAGGCCGGAAGCGTTCGGACCCATTATCTGGAAGCCGGCGAGGGTGATCCGCTGGTTCTGGTCCACGGCGGCGGCGCGGGCGCGGACAGCCGTGGCAATTGGGCGGCGACCATTGCTCATTTCTCCAGGACGCGCCGGGTCATCGCGCCGGACATGATCGGCTTCGGCCTGACCGATAAGCCGGATCCCGCCAGCTATGTGTATGACCAGCCGGGCCGCAACCGACACATGGCCGATTTCCTCGACGACATGGGGTTGGTCGGCGTGGACATCGTGGGCAATTCCATGGGCGGGGCCACCGCGATTGGGGTGGCGCTGGATCGCCCCGATCTGATCGGCCGCATGGTCCTGATGGGCAGCGCAGGCCTGCCCATCCCTGAAAAGCCGTCGCCGCAGCTGATGCACAATCTTCAGTATGACTTCACTGTGGAGGGCATGCGTCGCGTCATCGGTGGTCTGACGGCACCCGGCTTTGTTCCGACCGATGAGATGGTGCGGTATCGTTTCGACATTGTTGACGATCCGGCCTCACGCGCGGCACTGGCCGCAATCAATGCGGAAACCCGCAAGGGCACGCTGAACTACGCCGAGGAACGGCTCCGCACGATCAAGCAGCCGGTTCTGGTGGTGAACGGCAAGGAGGATGGCGTCTCGATTCTGCCGCGCGCCTACCGGTTCCTCGAACTTCTTGAGAACAGCTGGGGCTATATCGTCCCGCACTGCGGTCATTGGGCCATGATCGAGGCTCCGGACGATTTCAACGCCGCTGTCGAACGCTTCCTGGCACGGGAAGGCTGATCATGGGGAGGGAGGCGCCGGCAGCCGTCCACGCGCTGATTGAGCACCTGGTGGCGACGCCTGGGGATCGGGCGCTGGTTCAGACGGACATCGATGGTCTCATGGATCGCTTCGAAATTCCGCTCGAGCAGCGTCCGATCCTTCGTCAGGGCTCTCGCGATGAGCTTTCGGCTCTCGGCGTGCACGGGAACTATGTGATCAAATGGCTGATCTGGTCGAAGCGGCCGACCATGCCCTTCTTCCCGATCAGTCACTATTTCGACAGGAGGGCATGATGGGACGCATCGTCGGCGGCTTCGCCATGTCGCATGTTCTGGGTGCCCCCCAGGGCGTTGAAGCGCAATCCGAACGGGTGTTCGAGGGCATGAAGCGCCTTGGTGCGCGTTTGCGTGCGCTCAAACCCGATGTCCTGGTGATCATCTCCAGCGATCATCTCAACAACTTCAGCCTGGATCGACCCACACCTGTCGGGATCGGCGTGGACGATGGCTTTACGCCTTACGGCGACATGGGCCTGCCCCTGGATCCTGTGAAGGGCGCGCCGGACTTTGCTAGAGGCCTGGTCGCCTTCCTGGATGACGAGGCGGCGTCGCTCAGCGGCGTACGGCCCGACCATGGGATGATGATCCCATTGGGCATTGTCGATCCGGGGCACGGCCTGGCGGTAGTTCCTTTTTACCTCAATACGGTCTTCGCCGAGGCGTTGGAGCCTGCTCAGTCCTACGCGCTCGGCGGTCGTCTTCGCGCCTATGTAGAGACCTTGAGGCCGCCGGCGGAAAAGACTGTGGTCCTTGCGGGCGGAGGTCTGTCCCATTGGCTCGGCGTGCCGCAAGAGGGGCGCGTCAACGCCGAATGGGACGAGGCCTTCATCGCCGATCTGGTGGAGGGACGGGGCGAAGCTCTCGCTCGGCTGTCCAACGCGGAGATCCTGCGGGACGCGGGCAACGGTGGCCTGGAGGTCAACGCCTGGATCGCATTGGCTGGCACCATGCCAGGCTGTAGGGGAGAGCGCATCTTCTACGAAGCTGTCCCCGAATGGGCGAGCGGTATGGGCGGCGTGGCGCTCATGCCCTGACGCGGACATCACCGGCGAGAGAAAAGGCGGGCGGAGCTCTCTACGCCGCCCGCCTTCCTTTTTTCTAAGGCCCTGCGTCAGGCGAGATGGGCATCGCGCCGTTCGAACAGGGCGCTGTCGGCGAATCCGGCCGTATCGGGACGCCCCTTGCCCAGCATGACCTGAAGGAAGCAGGGCGCGTCGGCTTCATTAACATAGCCGTGGATGACGCCGGGCGGACAGGAGATCATTTCCCAGGGTTTCAGCGTTTGAGAGAGGCGTCGGCCTGCCTCATCCTCGATGAAGACGACGCATTCGCCCTGGAGAACAAAGAAGACTTCCTCCACCTCGTGGGTGTGGGGTGCGTTTCCCTGACCCGGAGGGACGTTCATGATCGACAGAGTGAAGGCCCCGGCGGGAATGATACCCGTGTCTTCGTGCTTTCCGGACGCGCCAGCGCCGACAAAACGGTGCTGGGCGCGGTGATAACCTTCGATACTGGCGTCGGAGAACGCGTTCCAGTCAGCCTGGGTGTCACGGAAACGTTTGACGTACCGTCCCATAATGTCTTCCAGAGAAGCCTCGATGAGATGAGCCGGGCGGGCGTGGCGGGCGATGTGTTCCATGTCGTTCTTTCCTCTAGAGGACGGCTTCAGCGGCCGCGAAGCTGTCGATCATGCAAGACCTGCGGATAAAGGCGTCGTGTTGGTCGGGGTCGGCCGAAGCTCGGCGGATGTCCTGGAGCTTGGCCGCACGAACTTCCGGATCCCGCTCTTCCAGGAGCGTCTTATTGGCAATGCTCTGCGCCTGGACGCCGTCAATCTGAGCCTTGCGGCGTTGGCGCGTATAGCGATCAAGGAGCGCCGCGGCGTCGGCCTTGTCGAACCAGATCGCAGTCAGCTTGTCGGCCAGGTTGACGGCGTCGTGGATGCCGCCGTTCATGCCCATGCCGCCTACGGGATTATTTACGTGAGCGGCGTCGCCCGCGAGGATAATGCGACCGAGATTGAAGGTCTTGGCTACTCGTTGATGCACCCGGTAGATAGCGGTGGTGACGATGTCATAGGGACCCGGCTTGGGACAGAAACGCTGCAGCCGGGCTTCGACCGCCTCTGTCGAGGTCGCCGCCTCATCTGTGATGACGGGATCGACGGGGCTGACGGCGCGCCACATGCCTTCGCCGTCCTCGCCGCGCGCCATGAAGAGGTTCATCCAATCATTGGGCGCGGAGAAGTAGTTGCGATTGGAGATGTGGGTGCCGAGCGTCGAAAAATCGTGGCGCGTATCGATCTTGAGGAAGCGCTCCGGCCAGGTGAATCCCTCGAATTCTATGCCTGCGAGCTTGCGGACGGTGCTGCGCCCGCCGTCGCAGCCGACGAGATAGCGACCGGTCAGGCTGATGGGGCGCCCGTCCGGATCGCCGATGACGGCCGTCACCCCCTCATCGTCCTGGGAGAAGCTGAGGAGTTCGTGACCCATGAGAAGTTCGACGCCTTCATCCGCCTGGAGACGCTCGAGAACTGTTTCGGCGATCTTCCACTGCTCCCATTGCAGGACATAGGCGTGCTTGGGCGGGGTCTGCATGGCGCGAAGATCAAAGCGACCGACCAGTTGGCCGGAAAGCCGGTCGAGATAGTGGAAGACCGGTGAAATCAGGCCCTGATCGAGGCCAGCTTCCAGCAGCCCGAGCCGTTCCAGCATGGCGATGGTGGGCGGATGGCAGCTGGCGGCCCGGCAGTCATGATCCGGACGTGGCAGCTTCTCGATCAGGGCGACCTTGACGCCCGCTTGGCGCAGGGCCAGCGCCAGCACTGAGCCGACCGGCCCGGCACCGATGATTAGAACGCGATCGTCGACAGACATCTTCAAACCCTCCTGCTCGAAGCAGGATAGGAAGCCTATGTTTGTATGACAATCATAAAATATTAGACCTTGTCATCCTCGGTCGCCAGTTTCTGCTCGATCGCAACCCGGGCGTTTCGGATATGAGCAACATAGGCTTCGGCGGCGTCGTCCGCTTTGCGTTGAACCGTCGCCTCCACGATGGCGCGCCACTCTTCCATGCCGCTTTCAAGGCGACCCGGCGAGGACATGGCTGCAAGACGCAGATAGCTGACGCGATTGAGCAACTGTACACCCGTATCCCGGTAAACCGGGCTGCCGCAGTGAGTCAGGAAATGCTCGTAAAGTCGGGTTGCCTCTCTCGCCAATGCAAGGGAATCTCGTTTTGCGAAATTCTTGCGCATGACAGACCAGGATTCAGAGACCTGCTTGAGGGCCGTGGCGTCTGCGACAGCGATGAAGCGCCGCAGGGCGACCGGTTCGACCATCTCCCGAAGCTCATAGATATCTTGGGCATCCTGCAAGGTCAGGATTGCGACGCTGATATTTCGTCTCGGACCGACCCGTATCAAATTCTCTGCCTGGAGTTGACGCATGGCTTCGCGAACTGAGGTTCGGCTGACGCCGAGGGCATCGCAGAGTTCGCGCTCGACCAAGCGGGCACCAGGCTTGTAGAGGCCGGCAGCGATCGCGTCTCTCAGTTTGCGCGCCGCGTGCTCGCGGACCAGGGTCGGCCCTTCTTCGATGCGCAGGTCTTCGGTTTCCATGAAGCTCTCTCAGGCGCGGTTTTCGGCGGGCCGATCCGCATCGGTCAACATCTTTAGTATTTTACGCCCGGCAGTCGCAGGACGGGCAGACTCGCGTCCAATCTGACGCATTGAAGCAGACTATAGGCTGTCAGCGCGGATGTCTTGGGGTTGCTGGGTGCTGCAAGCGCCAGGACTTCGAATCTGAACCGGCCGAAGGTGCCCTCTGCCTCAATCACCCCGAGGGGGTCGGTCACCCTTCGGGATGACACCAATTTGACCTTCGTTAGGTCGGGGCCGAGGGCGCTGAGCGCCACAGCGATCGCGACATTGGCATTCTTTGGATAGTTGCGCGCGGCCTGTCGGGCGGAGCCTTCGAAAAAGACCACCTCAGCCGCTTCGTGATTCAGATTGACCGTCTGTTCCGCCTGCGTCCCACGCCACGCATGAGGTGGTTTGTAGGACAGGTAGGTCACAGTATCGACGCCAGCCAAAGCCGCTGCGGTCAGTCCGTCAAGTCCGGCCACGGCACCGGCACCCAGCAAGAGCCGTCCGCCACCTTCGGTCTCCGCCCGGGCCAGGTCGGCAAGGACGGCGTCGTCCGAAAGAATGCCGATGGAAGACAATAGGACGTCGATCCCGGCCCTCAGCAGGGGGCCGCAATAGGCGAGCGCAGCCTCATGACCTGCGCATTCGATTACAACATCCGGGCGCGCCGCAATCAGGTCCTTTACATCATGAACCGCAGCCGGTGCGGATCGACCCGGACGCACCAGGACAGCGACAAGCCGATCAGTCTCGCCGAGGCGGGACAGACAGACTGCGATTTCCGCGCCTATGGCACCAAAACCAATCAGGGCAAGGCGGGGCAGGGCGTTTCGCGTCATGCACCTTGTATGACGATATTACGGATAAAGTTCAACCGGCCGCAGCCTTGTGGAATTCTTCCAGGGCTTCCAGGAATCTCAGGGTGGCCGTTTCCGCATGATCGGGCGATTTAGTGCGTATCGCTTCGAGGATTTCCTGCGTGGCTGCGAGCGTGCGTTCGCGGTTGGTTGGGTCCTCAAACAGGCGAAGACGCAAAAAGCGGAAGCTGTCGTCTACAAGTGCCGAACATCGGCGGAGGGTCTCATTCGAGCAGGCCTCCTGAAGGGCGCTTCTAAATTCTCCCTGGGCGATCGCGAAGGCGCGGTGGCTGCCAGCTTCGTGCGCGGCTCTGGCCCGGTCGAAGGCCGCCTGCGCCAGCCGAATGTGGTGCGGCGTTGCTTCTTTCGCCGCGCGTCGGGCAACCTGGACATCCAGCATCCGGCGAACCTCCAGGCGGTCGAGAATCTGCTTCAGGTCGGCCTTGTTGAGTGCGTAGCCTCGATCCAGAGGAATGAGCACGCCTTCGCGCGAGAGTTGCAGCAAGGCTTCACGCACCGGGGTGCGGGAAACGCCGTAGCGCGCGGCCAGCTCCAGCTCGACGAAGCGATGATCAGGCGGCAGCAGACCGTCTTCAAGGTCTGCGCGCAGGCGATCATAGACCTGATCACGAAGGCGCAAGGGAGCAGGGATGCGAACGCTTTGCGGCAAGACGGTGCTCCGAAGTTATCAGGATTTGAGAGTCTGGCTCGCCATACGGCCCTGATCATGATTGGAGAGCCGCAGCATACGGTATACGGCATACAGTACAAATCAACGGTGTTGCGGGGCCATCGTCCGCAAGCCGCATTTTCTTAGAGGGCGGAATGTACAAGAGCATCACGGTCGAACCTTTGACGCCGCGCATCGGGGCCATCATCGGTAATGTCGATCTGACAGCGATGAGCGATCAGCAGTTCGACGAGGTTTGCCGGGCGATCGGCGAACACCAGGTCATCTTCTTTCGAGATCAACCGCTTGATCCGGCGTCCTTGAAAAATGTCGGACAGCGTTTCGGACCGCTTCAGATTCACGCGCTGAAAGGCTTGCCGGATCATCCCGAGGTTCGCAAGTTGCATGCGGACGAGAACTCCAAGCACGTGGCTGGCGAAGAATGGCATACGGATATGTCCTGCGCCACCGTGCCGCCTATGGGCAGCATCCTCTATCTGCATACCCTGCCGACTCTCGGCGGAGACACTGCCTTCGCCTCGATGTATGCGGCTTACGATGCGCTGTCGGATCGCATGAAGGCCTATCTCGAAGGCCTGACGGCGACCCACGACGGTCGTCTGGCTTTCGGCCGCTTCGATCCGGAAGGAAAGTTCCCGATCGCCGTGCATCCGGTTATCCGGACCCACCCGATCACGGGTCGCAAGGCGCTTTACGTGAACCGGGGGTTCACGGCGCGCATCAATGAGTTGGACCAACCGGAAAGCGATGCGATCCTGAAATTCCTCTTCGACCATTGCGCCAATGAATACTTCCAGATGCGTTTCCGCTGGGAGCCACATTCGGTCGCCTTCTGGGACAATCGATGCACGCAGCACCTCGCGATCTGGGACTACTATCCTCAAGTCCGCTCGGGATATCGGGTGCAGATCGAGGACGGTGAGCAAACCGTCGTCTGAAGCCAGAACTGGAACGGCTCGGAGCCCCCGTCGCAAACCTGCGGCGGGGTTTGCTAATCAGGGCGCGATTGCGGGGCTACCGGGGACAAGATCCAAGGGCAGATCGGTCACGGCTTCCGCTGCCTTGGTGAGTTGTAGAAGTTGGCGCGCTCGGACGCGAGGACTGAACCTGTGCTGGCTTCCAGAAATGGAGACGGCGGCCCACACCCGGCCCTCGTGATCACGCACCGGAATCGCCATGCAGGCAAGACCCTCGATCACTTCGCCATCTTCAATCGCCCAACCTTGCTGACGAACCTGGAAAAGTTCGTCGCGTAGTTGTCCAGGATCGATGATTGTTCGAGGCGTGAGCGCGACAAGCGCGCCAGCTGCCAGATACTGATCCAACTCGGCTTGCGAGAGTGAGGCAAGCAGCACCTTGCCTACGCCTGAACAATAGGCTTCCAACTGCATGCCTTCGCGAGTGAACACGCCTTCACCCGCCTTGCAGACGTATGTGACCATCTGGTCTTCGAGGATGCCGAGATGGGCGGTCATCCCCGCTTGGCGCGAGAGAAGACTGAGGATCGGACGAACCAGATCAGCGAAAACGCGGCGACGAGGCATTGCTTCTCCGATCTCCAGCAAGGCTGGCCCCGGAAGATATCGACCAGCTTGCTGGCGTATGATCAGACCACGACTTTCAAGAACGGCACCGAACCGGCGCGCGGTCGAGAACGGTAGGCCCACATCGCAGGCGACCTGGGCGAAGGGGCGCTGGCCTCGATCGGCACCCAAGGCCAGCAGGAGATCGAGGGCCTTGTCCAATGTGCGCGAATTTAGCTGGGTCACGAACTCTCACCTCTTGAGAACCGGCTTAGAGGAAATGTTGCCCTAATGTAAAAGTCATGACTACCTCCTATTCGTCATATCGTCACACAAAGTCGAGGGGACAGCGTGGGCGACAGGATGAGCGTGACCTTCACCTTTGGGCTGGTCACGTCTTCTCCTGAGAAGCAGGTCATTGGGTCCGCCCAAGGCGTGTTCAACAGCAACGGGGTCGAGAGGGATCCGATTGCCGACGACTGTTCAACGCCGCATAGAACGGCGGGACGGACGTCGACATCAGGGAATGTTTTCGACCGCCGCACAGAGGGTAAAGCGGTGGAAAAGACTCATAAGCTCATGCTCATGACCGCATGCTCGGTCGCAGCCATGTCGGCATGGTCGAGCGCGGCCATGGCCCAATCAGAAGAGGCCGAAGGTCAACGTGCCGCTCAGGTGAGCGATATTGTCGTGACTGCGACACGACGCGAAGCCGCCACCAAGGACACGCCTGTGGCCGTCGTGGCGCTGACCGGGGCTGCGATTTCGGAAACCCAGGCGTTCAGCATGGATGCTGTCACCCGTTTGAATCCGTCTGTCCAGACGAACAACCGCGGCATCGGCGATAACCAGATCATTATCCGGGGGGTATCATCGTCGGGAAAACCAACGGTGGGACTGTACTTTGATGAAACCGTCATGACCGGCATCGGTCTCGACGGCGGGAGCGACAATCAGCCTAATATCCAGCTTCATGACATCGCGCGTGTCGAAATTCTGAAGGGACCGCAGGGGACGCTGTTCGGTGCCAGCTCGATGTCCGGCACGATGCGGATCGTCACCAACAAGCCGGATCCATCCGGTTTCGCAGCCGGTGTCACCGCCTCGGGCGCGGCCGTTTCCGACGGGAATCCTTTTTATCAGGGCGAGGGTTATCTGAACCTGCCGCTGGTCCAGGATAAACTGGCGATCCGGGCGGTTGGCTGGGCGGATAGCGGCGGCGGCTACATCGATCGCGTCGGGTCGCTGGAGGCCGAGAACGTCAATGATCAACGTGTTACGGGCGGCCGTATCATGGCCTTGGCCCGACCTAATGATTACATCACCCTGACCGGCACTCTGTTGCGCCAGACGCAGGAGGCGGACGGATCCCAATATTTCGAAAAGGATCTGGGCCCGTACAGGACCTCGGTCCCGACCCAGGAGAATTTCGAGGACACCACAGACATCTACAGCGCCGTGGCAGACATTTTTCTAAGTCACGGCACACTGACTGCCTCTGCTTCACTGCTGAAACGCGACATGGCGTTCCTGCGGGACAGCACGCCCACGGCGCGCCGTTTCGGCATTCCGGGCGTTCTCGCCTACAGCCAGGGCCAGGAACTCAGCAATCTGTCTACGGAACTTCGGTATGCCTCTGATCTGGACGGGCCGCTGCAGTATGTGATCGGCGGTTTCTACAGCAAGCAGGAGTCGGATACCTATTCGATGGCCGTCCTGGCCGATCCTGACACCGGCCTTCCTCCATGCATTACCGTGATGGACTGTCGTTCGAACGGCTTCGCTACCTCTGACATCAACTCCGCCCGGACGGTGTCGACAGTGGATCAGTACGCCTTGTTCACGGAGCTGGTCTATGAGGTTACGGACAAGCTCAACGTCACTGGCGGCATCCGCTATTACAACGCGGAAATCGACGAGTTCAAATCGGTATCTCAAGCGCTCAGATTCCCGACCTCGCCGGTGCAGACCGTCGATCGGATCTCGCTGGATCAGGCAAGTCGCGAAGACAACATCAGCTACAACTTCGCCATGTCCTACGCCATGACGCCAGACACAACAGCCTATGCCCGGATCGCTTCCGGCTTCCGTCCAGGCGGCGTCAATGATGCGGAAGGGGCGGCGCAATACGGCGTAACCGTCCCGGCGGCCTATACGTCTGACGACCTGTGGAACTATGAAATCGGCGTGAAATCCTACTTGGCTGATCGACGTTACTATGTCGAAATGGCGGCTTATCACATCGACTGGTCCAACCAGCAGGTGTCGGTCACTGATCCCGGCGGAACATTCGTCTTCATCGCCAATGCGGGCAAGAGCGCAGTTGATGGCGTCGAAGCCCAGATCACGGCACGTCCATTCGAAGGTCTCTTCATCAACCTGGGCGCGACCTACACCAATGCGCGCCTGACCGCAGACCTGCCGAGCACTGCGGAAACGGCGGGTGAGAAAGGCGACAGGATCCCCTATTCGCCAAAAATCTCTTACGCCGGGCAAATCTCCTATGAGGCACCGTTGGGATCGGACGCGACGTGGCGCATTGGTGCCAACTTCAACTATCGGGGCTCCTCCTACACCAGTTTCAACGGCCAGGATCCCAACATGGCGCGGCTGGACGATTACTTCCTGCTGAACTTGTCGGGTGGGGTTACCTACAGAGGATGGACCAGTGGTGTCTTTGTGGACAACGTCGCGGACGCGGTGCCGGAAATCGGTCTGCGGGTCACCGGGGATGGTTTCCGTGTCTACACGACACGTCCTCGGACGGTCGGTGTGCGCTTGAGCCGAGAATTCTAAACGCGCCGATGGGATCGGGGACGGCGGCTATGCGGTTCCCCGATCCTGTGATTATCTGTTCTTTGGGCTCAGGCTTTATCACATGACCACCTCCACGCTTTCGTCGCGTCCCTTCACCCGAGGCTGGCTGGTGGTGGTGGTCGCCCTGTTTGGCATATCGACCGGTCCCGCCGCCTTTGGATTGGCGTCCATGGGCCTGGTCAGCGGCCCACTGGCCCAGGAGTTCGGCTGGACACTCTCTCAAATCAGTGGGGCCGTGTCGCTGATGATGTTGTCAACGGCGGCCTGCATGCCCATTGCAGGCCGTCTCGTCGATCGCTGGGGTCCGCGCAAGGTCCTCGTGCCTTCGTTGGTTATCCTGGGCGTTGCGTTTCTGCTGGCACCGCTGATCCAAACCTATTGGCAGTTCCTGACCCTCTATCTCGTCATGGGAACTCTGGCAGTCGGCACCAATAGTGTCGCCTATATGCGGATATTGTCCTCTTGGTTCGACAAGCGGAGGGGCCTGGCTATCGGTATTGCGGGCAGCGGAACGGGGTTGGGGTTTGCCTATGTACCCACCTTGTCGGCGGTGCTGGTGTCGGAGTTCGGATGGCGTGGCAACTACATCGGCCTGGGTTGTATCCTGCTGCTGGTGACCTTGCCGCTTGTTTACGTGCTGCTCAAGGAGACGCCAGAAGAAGTCGGCTTGAAGGCTGACGGTGCCGAGGCCACGGTTGCTACCCCGGCACCGGCGGGCGGCATGAGTTTAGGCGAGGCTATGCGTACGCGCGACTTCTGGGTGCTTGGCAGCGTCTTCGTCGGCCTCGCCTTCGCACTTTATGGCCTGATGCCGCACCTTGTGCCCTTGATGATGTCGCGGGGGCTGACCGAAACGGCCGCCGCATCGATCGCCTCGCTGTTCGGTCTGGCGGCCTTCGGCGGAAGGTTGCTCATCGGTTTTCTGCTCGACAAGTTCGACGCCCGGAAGATTGCGCTACTTTTCTTCTCGCTCTCGGCGGTCGGGCTGTTCTCCCTCAACTTCCCGCTGCCCTATTGGGCCTTCATAGGTGCCGCTATCCTGCTTGGGGGGAGCTTGGGTGCCGAGGTCGATATGCTGGCCTATCTGATCAGCCGCTACTTCGGCCTGGCGGCTTTTTCGCAGATATTCTCCGTTATGTTCTCGGCCATCATGGTCGCTATGGGACTGGCACCACTGGTGTTTGGTCTGGTCTTTGATCATACCGGTTCCTATGCAGCGATCTTGGCACTGGGCGGCCCGATCTGTGTCGGCGCAATCGCCCTGGTCCTCCTTCTAAGGCCCTATGGCGATCGACGGCGCGGAGCAGCTCTTTCAACGACGTGAAATAGAGATCGGTCACGTTTCGCCCAGATCCGCAGAGCTTTCCAGCTGTCTGCTGGGCAGCCTCCTCCGCTCGGGTTTTTGCCCATTTTCTGCCTCATTCTGTCATGGATTACGGAACCCTTGCCAAACCGGGCACTTAAATCGGAAGCGGAGGGCGCTTTCGTGCGCCCGGGACCGTCGAAGATGGACAGGTTATGGCTGTATCCTCCGATCCCGAGGCCGACCTCGGTCTGGTTCCGCATGGGACCTCGGCGCTTTTGGACCATCCGGTCTTTGAGGTCATGCCGTCGGCGGTGCGCTCGGCCCTGAGTGCGACGGCGCGCTGGCATGCGCTGGAGACCGATGAAGCCCTGCCAGAGCGATCCCTATATTTTCTGGTGCGAGGGACGATCGGTCTGTTTGGCAAGGCATCTCAAGCCTGCATCGGCGTTGTCGGTCCCGGCACCGTTCTGGGATGGGAGAAGGCGGTCAAGAGCCAGGCTGACCAGACCGCCCGCGCCCTCATGGATTGTCAGGGATATGCCGCACCGATCCAAGCCGTCCAGGATCTGCTCGGCACGGCCTGGAGCCGGAGATTCCTGGCAGCCCATACAGCCTCGCGGGCGCGAATCCTCGGCTGCGAGGCTGCCTGCCAGCAACAACACGCCCCCGCTGAGCGTCTGGCCAAGTGGATTCTTCTTCTGGCCCGCACGGGCGGCTATGAGGAGGGTAGGGCGCTCGACAAAGGCCGGTTTGCCCTACTTCTGCATCTGTCCGGTGAGGAGATGGACCAGGCCTGTGGGGTGTTGATCGAGCATCAGGCCCTGCGACGGGCACCGGGCGGCCATTGTGTGCCGGATCTGGAACGGCTGGCCGGTGTGAGTTGCGGCTGCGATGACTATCTGCGAGACGGCGCTGTCGAGCGCCGCCTTCGCCGTCGGCCGGTTCGGAGGCGACCGGAGCCGCGCTGAAGCGGGGCCTGCCCGTTGAGGGGTCGGGCAGGACAGATCGGGCCTGTCATTCTGCGCTGACGGCAGGTCCATAAAAGAGTGCGTTGAACAGCAGCCGGGTCGAGGCCCTGGCCTGGGCGCGGTTGACCACGTCAGGCCCAAGGACGATGAGCCGTCCTTCGCCATGGGGAATATCAAGAACCGCCTGGGTTCCGGCGAGGCGGTCCTGACCGATGGCCCAGCCGCTGGCCACCTTGACCTCGTCAGGATAGCGCACAATCGCGTTGCTACCCTCGGCCCGGAAGGCTGCATTGCGGTTAAAGAAGACATTGAGAGGCGATGTGGTGCCAAAGGCCAGGGGCTGGCTTGCGTCGGTTTTGACCTGCACGACCGCGCCGGGGATGAAGAAGTCCGTGCCGGGCAGGGCTTTGCCGTCCGCCTGCACCAGGACGTTGTCGAGCGGCGCACCCAAGGCTGAGGCGAGGCGGTGGGCAGAGCCGATGGTTACAATACTACCGCCACCACGCACGAAGGCGTCGATCTGGGGCAGGGTTGTCTCGGTGGTGATGTGGCCCAGCATGGCGTGATAGTCGGCCGGGATATCTTCGGGCGAGGGTTGGGGGCGCTGGGCGGACGCCGCCAGATTCTCGGGGATCATGTCCGAAGCAAAGACCAGGACATCAAAGTCGCGCGCCAGGTCACCAGCGTCCAGGCGCTGGGGATAGATGACCTGGAACGGATATTCGAACTGTTCCAGCAGCCAGCGGGTCCAGCCCGAGGCCATGGAGCCGCCATAGCGGTCAACCAGGCCGATGCGGACGGGCTTGAGGGCGATCTGCTCGCCACCAGGGGCGCGGGCCACGGCATGGGCGGTCAGGCCGAGCTCGGCCACGGCCTGGGCGAGGATGCCCCGGGCTTGGTCGCTGGCGGGCACCCACAGGGCACCGGGGGACAGGCGGGGGCGGCCAGCGCGGGGTTCAGCCTCCTGCCAGAAGACCGGAAGGCCCGCCGCCAGCAGGCGGTTGGACAGGATGAAGCCGTTGATCGGGGCATGGTCGATCAGCCAGCCTGCCCCGCCCGTGCCCTCGATCCGGCCGGGCGGCGGTGCCATAACATCGGCGACCCGCTCGGTGGGAGCCTCGAAGCCGTCCAGGATGCGGTCGAACTGGATCCCCATCTGCAGGGCCAGGGTATAGCCGGTCGCGTCATAGGGCAGGGCGGGCGGGCCGCCCGGATATTGCAGGTCGTGCGGGTGGTCCTGGGGCTCGAACATGTCCAGGACGTGGGGGCGATAGGCCTGGGCGGTTTTCACGACGAACGAGCCTGCCGGATAGGACTTGCCCGCCACGGTAAAGGGACGGGTGGCGCGATCCACATCCACGCCGGTCTTGATCAGGCTGTTGAGGAAGGCCACGGCGGTTGGCAGGTCCGCCTGGTCGGCTGGAATGATGTAGCCCCGCGGGTCACGCTGAGCCGGATCGCGCAGGACCTGGTCATAGAGGGCCGGATCCACGCCGCGGCGCGGGCTGGCCTGCTCGGCTACGGCATTGAGAGCGTCGATGCGCGACGGGGTAATGCGCCAGGTGTCGGTATTGCCCTTGTCGATGGCGTTCTGGCCCATGCGCCAGATGTTGAACAGCAGCCGGTCCTTGTTGCGGCTGGCGTAGTTCAGGACGGCGCGATTGATGGACTGGGAATAGTCGATCGACTGGCTGAAATGCCAGGTCTGGGGCGCGACTGGCATGGGCAGGTCGTTGCGCGGCAACTGCTGCTGCGGGATCAGGCTGATCTGGGTGGGGGTCGGGTGGCCGGTGATCTCGGTCAGGAGGCCGACGGCATTATGGAAATAGGTGATGGAGCGCTCCATCCCGTTGTTCCAGGTCGAATAACTGGCCCCGCTGCGCATGGTCGAGCCGGGCTTGCCTTCCTCGATCAGGCGGCTGTGCATGGCCGCGCCGACCTCGGACAGGGTGCTCATGACCAGCGGGTCATAGTTGTAGTTAAACGGGTCACGGAAGGGCGGCATGAACACCACCGTCCCGGCGGGGGCCGTCTGGTGGTGATTGTAGATGATCTGGGGGAACCACTCGCGGAAGAACTGGCGGTTCACATTGGTCGTCTCGGCCATGGCCGAGAGGTAGTAGTCGCGGTTGTTGTCGTGTCCGACATACTTCTGATAAAGCACAGGAATTGAGTTGAACTCGCGCTTCAGCGGGTCTTCGTGGCGCATATACCAGTTGGACACCAGCTCCATGCCGTCCGGGTTCAGGGGCGCAAACAGGATGATGGTGTCATCCAGGACCCGCAGGGCTTCCTCGTCGCCCGCCGTCAGCCATTCGTGGATGGCGGCGATCAGGGCCTGAGGCGGGACGGTCTCGGTGGAGTGCAGGCCGCCGTCGATCCAGACCACGGCCTTGCCCTCGGCTGCCAGGACGCGGGCCTCGGCCTCGCTGACGCCCTCGGCCTTGGCCAGACGTTCGGCAATCTGCTTGTAGCGGTCCAGATTGGCCAGGTTCTGCGGCGTTGAGACAATCGCCAGGTATTGGGTGCGGCCCTCGGACGAGCGACCGATCTCGATCAGCTTCATCCGGTCTGATTGGCCGGCCACGGTCTTCAGCCAGGCTTCCAGCTGGGTGTAGTTCACCAGGTGATAGTCAGCCCCGATCTCGTGGCCAAAGGCTTCGAGCGGAGAGGTGATGGCGGCCGCCTCGGGGGCTGTAGCGACTGCAGTCGGTGCCGCAGGGCTTTGGGCTGTGGCCAGGGTGGGGGCCGCCGCGAGCAGGGCCACAAGACTGGCCGTTACGCACAGGATGGAACGGACAGGACGCGAGGAAGAGCGGATACGAAGGGACATGGCCTACCTGTCGCTGGGCTTCGAAGCGGGGAAGCGTCACGGCTAATGAAGATGCCATCTTGCCAAGGCTCAGGCTCCTGTCCACCCGTTACGGCCAGGCTGGTCCTTGTTTCGCCCTTTGACCTACATGACCTAAGCTTAACTTGCGATCTGAACTGTCAGCAGCAACCCTGTGCCGAAACTATGCTCAGGGGGCCTCCATGCTGGTCATCAAGAATCTCGTTCACGTCTATGCCAATGGCACGCGCGCCCTGGACGACGTCAACCTGACCATTCCGAAGGGCATGTATGGCCTGTTGGGGCCGAATGGCGCGGGCAAGTCCAGCCTGATGCGGACCATCGCCACCCTGCAGACCCCGACCTCGGGCGAGATCCAGTTTGACGACATCGACGTGACCCGCCAGCCCGAACAGCTGCGTCGCACCCTGGGCTACCTGCCCCAGGACTTTGGCGTTTATCCACGCGTCTCAGCCTATGACATGCTCGACCACATGGCGGTGCTGAAAGGCATTGCTGACCGCAAAGAGCGCAAGGAAACGGTCGAGACCCTGCTGAACCAGGTCAACCTGTGGAACGTGCGCAAGAAGGCCATCGCCGGCTTCTCGGGCGGGATGCGCCAGAGGTTCGGCATCGCCCAGGCCCTGATCGGCAATCCGCGCCTGATCATCGTCGATGAGCCCACGGCAGGCCTGGACCCCGAGGAGCGCAACCGCTTCCTGAACCTGCTGGCCGAGATCGGCGAGAACGTCGTGGTCATCCTGTCGACCCACATCGTCGAGGACGTGGCCGACCTGTGCCCGCGCATGGCGGTTCTGGCCAATGGCCGCATCCAGCTGGAAGGGGCCCCGCTGGACCTGATGAAGCAGATGTCGGGCCGTGTCTGGAAGAAGACCATCGATAAGGAGGACCTGGAGGTCGCCCGCGTCCGTCACGAGGTCATCTCGACGCGCCTGTTCGCCGGTCGCACCGTGATCCATGTCCTGTCCGACCAGCAGCCGGGTGAGGGCTTTGAGCCGACCTCCGGCGGTCTGGAGGACGTCTACTTCTCGACCCTGGCGGCTTCGCGCCGTCCGGCCGCAGCCGCCTGAGGCCGCGTCGATGTTTGCAAAAGTCGCTGCGTTCGAGCTGCGCTACCAGCTCCGACAACCGGCCTTCTGGGTCATCTCAATCCTTTTCTTCCTGCTGAGCTTTGGCCTGGTGGCCAGCGCCAATGTCAGCCTGGGCACGGGCGGCAATGTGCTGAAGAACGCCCCCTATGCGATTGCCCAGGCTCATATAGC
>DLIT01000081.1:11719-17994 GCA_002483865.1 Brevundimonas sp. UBA7635 | reverse complement strand
ATCCTGGGCACCCTCATGCCGTGGGTGGACAAGGAAACCGTCGGGCCATTCCGGTTCTATGACTATGTCCACGCCTATGTCTTCCTGGGCCTGCCAGGGCTGCTGCTCAGTTCAGCCATCTTCTTTGCCCTGGCCACCGTCACCCGCTCGATGATGGCGACCTATGTCGGCGTGGTCGGGGTCTTCATCCTCTATATGACCATGACGTCTGTGTTCGGCACCAAGCCGGAGCTGGAGACGGTTGTCGCCTGGCTGGAGCCATTTGGTGCCGGTGCCTATGAGCTGGTGACCCGCTACTGGACGGCGGCCGAGCGTAATACGGTCAATGCGCCGATCACGGGCATCCTGCTGGGCAACCGTCTGCTGTGGCTGGGGGTTAGCCTGACCTTCCTGGCCATCACCTATCCGCTGTATCGCCCATCGCCGCGCGGGGCCAAGGCGGGCAAGCTTGATCGCCTGCGCGCCCTGGCAGAGAAGGATGTGACCAAGGCTCCGGCCCAGGAGCGTCCGCTGGCCACGCCTTCCTATGGCATCAAGGCAGCCCTGACCCAGCTGGTGGCCCGTACCGCCTTCGAGATGAAGAGCGTCTTCAAGAGCCCGGCCTATATTGTCCTGCTGGTGCTGGGCTTTGCCTTCAGCATCGCCACCCTGCTGTTTGCGGGCGAGATCTATGGCGCTCCGGTCCTGCCCGTCACGCGGGTGGTGATCGAGACCTTTGGCAGTGCCTTCACCCTCGTGGTGATGATCATCGCCGTCTATTACTCGGGCGAGCTGGTCTGGCGCGACCGCGACCGCAAGATGCACGAGATCGTGGATTCCAGCTCGGCACCCGACTGGACCTTCCTTCTGCCCAAAGCCCTGGCCCTGGTTCTGGTGCTGGTTTCCACCCTTCTCGTGTCGGTCGTGGCCGGTATCATCGTCCAGACCATCAGGGGCTACACCGATTACGAGTTCGGCAAATACCTGCTGTGGTATGTCCTGCCGCAGACGGTCTTCTATGCCCAGCTGGCGGTTCTCGCGCTGTTTCTCCAGGCCCTGTCCCCGAACAAGTTTGTCGGTTGGGCCCTGATGGTGCTGTACATCATCTCGACCATCGTCCTGGGCAGCCTGGGCTTCGACCACATCCTGTATCGCTATGGCGGTGGCAGCAGTGTGCCGTTGTCTGACATGAACGGGCTTGGCCATTTCTGGATCAAGTCGGCCTGGCTCCAGTCCTATTGGACCGCCTTTGCCATCCTTCTTCTGGTGTTGACCTTTGGACTGTGGCGTCGCGGGACCGAAGCGCGCCTGCGTCCAGCCTTCTCGCGCCTGCCAAGCCGCCTGGCTGGACCGGCGGGTGTGATTGGCGGCCTGGCCCTGGTCAGCTTCATCGCCATGGGCGGCTATATCTTCGTCAACACCAATATCTGGAACGACTACGAAACCCGCAAACAGGCCGAGCAGCGCCTGGCCGACATGGAAAAGGCCCTGTTGCCGTTCGCGGACCTGCCGATGCCGGCGATCACCGACGTCAGGCTGGTGCTCGCCCTGAAGCCGCACCAGCAGTACCTGCTGACCCAGGGTGAGTACGTGATCGAGAACCGGACGGATCAACCTCTGACCGAGATCCATCTGCGCTGGCCCGACGACCTGATCGTGCAGAAGCTTGAGGTTGAAGGCGCGAGCCTGAAACGCGAATGGGAGGCGTTTGACTACCAGATCTTCGGCTTCGCCACCCCAATGCAGCCGGGTGAGAAGCGGACGATGACCTTTACCACCGAGATCAGCCCGAAAGGCTTTGCAAACTCGGGCGTAGATACGGGGATCGTCGACAACGGCACCTTCGTCAACAACGGCACGTTCGGCCCGACCCTTGGCATGAGCCGCAACGGCCTGCTCAGTGACCGGGTCAAGCGCCGCAAGCACGGCCTGCCGGATGAGTTGCGCATGGCCAGGCTGGAAGACCTGTCGGCCACCCGCCACAACTATATCCGCGCCGACTGGGTCAATGCCGACATCACGGTGACGACCGATGCCGACCAGACGCCGATCGCACCGGGCTACAAGGTGTCGGACCAGGTGCGCGATGGCCGCCGCACGGCGCGGTTTGTCACCGAAGCCCCGGTGCTGAACTTCTTCTCGGTCCAGTCAGCCCGCTATGACGTGGCCCGTGAGCAGCACAGGGGCGTGGAGCTGGCGGTCTATCACCACCCGGCCCATGACCGGAACGTGTCGCGGATGATCACGGCGATGAAGGCCTCGCTGGACTACTACGGGACCGCCTTCAGCCCCTATCAGTTCCGCCAGGCCCGGATCATCGAGTTCCCCGGCTACTCCAGCTTCGCCCAGGCCTTTGCCAACACCATGCCGTACTCCGAGAGTATCGGCTTCATCACCGACCTGTCGAACGAGAACAAGATCGACTACGTGACCTATGTCACCGCCCACGAAGTCGGACACCAGTGGTGGGCGCACCAGGTCGTCGGTTCGGACCAGCAGGGATCGACCCTGCTGTCGGAATCCCTGGCCCAGTATTCAGCCCTGATGGTGATGGAAAAGCTCTATGGTCCGGACAAGATCCGCCGCTTCCTGAAGTTCGAGCTGGACCGCTATCTGACGTCCCGCAGCGGCGAGATGCTGGAAGAAATGCCCCTGATGCGGGTCGAGAACCAGCAGTACATCCACTACCAGAAGGGTGGCCTGGTCCTTTATCTGCTGCGTGACCAGATCGGCGAGGAGGCGGTAAACCGCGCCCTGCGCCGGGTGCTTGACCAGTATGCCTTCAAGTCCGCGCCCTATCCGCGCTCGGTCGACCTGATCGAGGCGATCCGGGCCGAGGCCCCGGCGGACAAGCAGGCCCTGGTCACCGACCTGTTCGAGAAGATTACCCTGTATGACGTCAAGACGACCGACGTCAGCGCCCGGCAGCGCGGGGATGGCAAGTGGGACGTGTCCCTGACGGTCGAAGCCCGCAAGATGTACGCCACCGGCAAGGGCGACGAGACCGAGGCTCCACTGAACGAGAGCTTCGACGTCGGCCTGTTCAGTGCCGAGCCGGGCAAGAAGGTCTTTGACCAGAAGGCTGTGGTCCTGATGGAGCGGCGAGCGCTGAGAACGGGCACCCAGACCTTCAGGTTCGTCACTGATACCAAGCCCAACTTCGCTGGGGTTGATCCCTACAACCGCTGGATCGACCGCAACTCGGACGACAATGTGAAGCCGATCAGCTGACCCTCGGATGATCCTCTTGCTCTGAACTCAATACGCCCTCGGCCCTGCCCGGTCGGGGGCGTCGTTCCTGGCCTTCCTCGGGCCAGCGCGTGGGGGTCTGCCCTGACCGGGATCATCGATGGCGATGATTATGATCTGTTTGCTGGGCTTATTTAGTAGGCGCTTGCTGCTTGCGATGCGGCGAGGTCGGCCCCAGGCTCGGCAGGGGGGTTACCCGTTCCAGCCGATAGCCGTAAGAATAGATGGGCGTCAGTCGATAGCCTTGTTCAGGGCGGAGCCGCAGCTTGGATCGCACGCGCGAGATGTGCATGTCCAAAGAGCGGCTGTTCAGGTTCGGCTCTTTTCCCCAGACGGTTTCAAGGATGTAGGTCCGCGACAGCGCTCGATGGAGATTGCGGAACAATAGCTGGGCCAGACCAAATTCCTTGGCCGTGATCGGGACGTCTTCGCCCGCCCGTGCAACCCTGCCAGCCCCGCTGTCGAAGACGATGTCGCCGTAAACCTCACTGCCCGACGTCGGGAACTGGGTATAGGCGCGCCGCATCAAGGCGCTGATCCGGGCGGCCAGAACAGCCGAGGACAGTGGCTTGGTGATGTAGTCATCAGCACCGGCGTTCAGGCCCGCGACGATATCGTCATCGTCGGCTCGGCTGGTCACCAAAAGCATGGGCGGGGGCGGACGAAGGTTGATCCGGGCCCAGGCCAGAACCTCCAGCCCAGAGCGGTCCGGCAGGTTCCAGTCAACAACCAGCAGGTCGAAGGTGTCCTTTCGCAGAGCCGATATCAGGGCCTGGGCGCGAGCAAATATGACCGCACGATAGCCCATATCTTCGACCGTCCGGGCCATGGCCCGGGCCTGGATGGAATCCTCGTCAAGGACTGCAATCTTCATCTACCCAAGTCTCCAGGCGGACGATTATCCTAGCGTTACAAGTCTCAGTGAATGGCAGGATCTGCCTTCAATAACATAAGGTCGTGTAAACCGAAAATGTTCAATATCGACTGTCCTGTTTGTTATTCATTAGGTCAATCTTAAAACGGTCTGAGACGCGTTCCATTTTGTAAGCATAAAGATTCAAGCCATCGAATGACCGACTTCATTCTGGCTGTCTTGTGTATTTCGCTGTGTGAATGTAGCCAGAAATCTCGTTCAAATAAAATTTGATCTGGCATCAACCTGACCAAGCCTTCTGCCATGAAACAGGGCAGAATGCCGATGCCCCCGCCGCGGGCGATGACGTCACGCTGAGCCCGGATCGACGAACTGGCGAGGCGGGGTCTGAGATTGGGCCTGATTTCGTCCAGGTAGCTCAGTTCTGGCGCGTAGATCAGATCATCGATGTAGCCGACGAAGTCGTAGCACATAAGCTGTTCCGTTTCGGTCAGCTCGCAAGCGGCGGCAGGATGGTCAGGGGCCGCGTACAGGGCCAGTTGGTATGAGGTCAGGGGCTCGACGACCAGGCGGGGGCTGGGCTTGGGACTCAAGGTGATCGCCATATCGACCTCGCGGCGACCGGGTGAAAGAAAGCCTGAGGTGGCGGCCAGTTCCACGTTGAGCCCGGGGTGGGCAGCCAGAAGCTCGGGCAGGGCCGGGGCCAGGACTACGCCACCAAACCCTTCGGCCGCGCTGATGCGCACGGTGCCGGAAATAAGATCCGAACGCGCAACCATTTCTGCAGCCTCCATCGCCTGTTCAGCGGCTCTGGAGGTCTCAAGCAACTGCACCCCAGCGGCTGTCAGGGTCAGGCCCGCAGGGGACCGGATGACAAGGGTGGACTTGAGCGCCGTCTCCAGCCGGGCCAGGCGTCGGCCCACGGTAGCCGGATCAATCCCCAGCCTCTGGCCTGCTGTCGCCAAGGAACCTGCGCGGGCGGCGGCGATGAAGATGCGGATATCGTCCCAGTCAAACATTGCGAAAATGCAGACCAAAACCTGCAAGATTGCAATGGGTCAGATGGCGCGGGTCTGATAGGTCTGGATCAACGAAATAATTTCAGGTCAGGAAACCCCATGCGCGATATTCGTCACTTCATCGATGGTGCAGCGTTCGAGGGGGCCTCGGGCCGCTTCGGCGATGTCTTCAACCCGAATACGGGTGAGGTTCAGGCGAGGGTGCAATTGGCAAGCGTGTCGGAGCTGGACCGCGCGGTCCAGGCTGCCCAGGGGGCCTTTGAAGCCTGGTCATCGACCAATCCCCAGCGCCGTGCCCGCGTCATGTTCGAGTTCAAGCGTCTGGTCGAGGCCAATATGGACGAGCTGGCCCAGCTGCTGTCCAGCGAGCACGGCAAGGTCCTTGCGGATTCCAAAGGCGACATCCAACGCGGTCTGGAGGTGATCGAGTTCGCCTGTGGCATCCCGCATGCCTCCAAGGGCGAATACACCTATGGTGCCGGCCCGGGGATCGACGTCTATTCCATGCGCCAGCCTCTGGGCGTGGTGGCGGGCATTACGCCGTTCAACTTCCCGGGCATGATTCCGATGTGGATGTTCGGTGTGGCGATCGCCGTGGGCAATACCTTCATCCTGAAGCCGTCCGAGCGTGATCCGTCCCTGCCGGTGCGTCTGGCTGAACTGATGATGGAGGCCGGAGCGCCTGCCGGTGTGCTGAACGTCGTTCACGGTGACAAGGTGGCAGTAGACGCCATTCTGGAACACCCGCTGGTCCACGCCGTCAGCTTTGTCGGATCAAGCGACATCGCTCACTATGTCTATCAGAAGGGGGCCCAGAACCATAAGCGGGTCCAGGCCATGGGCGGTGCAAAGAACCACGGCATCGTCCTGCCTGACGCCGACATGGATCAGGTGATCAAGGACCTGACCGGGGCCGCCTTTGGCTCGGCCGGTGAACGCTGCATGGCTCTGCCGGTGGTGGTGCCGGTGGGTCAGCGTACAGCCGATGAACTGCGCGAGCGTCTGGTCTCGGAAATCCCCAACCTTCGCGTTGGTGTCTCGACCGATAACGACGCCCACTACGGCCCTGTCGTCACCGCCCAGCACAAGGAGCGCGTGGTGGGCTGGATCAGCAAGGGCGTCGAGGAAGGGGCCGAACTGGTCGTCGATGGCCG
>DLIT01000081.1:0-11552 GCA_002483865.1 Brevundimonas sp. UBA7635 | reverse complement strand
GACATCAACCAGCACGGCATGGAAGGTGTCCGCTTCTGGACCAAGACCAAGACGGTCACAGCCCGCTGGCCTGACAGCGAACTGGAACATACGGATTCCAGCTTCGTCATCCCGACCATGGGTTAAGCCTGACCCTCTCCCAGCGGGAGAGGGCTTGAGCGCCCAGGAGCCGAAGGCGATTGGTGCGCGAAAGGGTGAGGGGCTGTGGCCTGCCACGGCTTGCGCCGATGGCCATTGGCACCCCCTCATCCGGCCCTTCGGGTCACCTTCTCCCAACGGGAGAAGGGTTAGCTGAGGCGATAGGGAATGACGCCCCGCTCGTTTTCGGGCACGATCAAGGTGCGATCGATGGGAGGGAAGGCGCGTTGGGTGCAGTCGGTGCGCTCGCAGATGCGGCAGTTGATGCCCATACGCGTGGGCGGCCCTTTCAGGTGCAGGCCGTCGGCATAGACCAGTTGGTCGGCGTGTTCGATCTCGCAGCCCAGGCCCAGGGCATAGCGGCGGTCAGGCTCCAAGTAGGATCCGCCCGGCTTGGACACGCTCTTGGCGATGCAGATATAGCGCGCGCCATCTGGCATTTCAGACAGGTTCACCAGGATACGGTCGGGTGAGCTGAAGGCCTCGTGCACATTCCATAGGGGGCAGGCCCCGCCGAACCGGGCGAACTGGAAGCGGGTGGCGCTGTGGCGCTTGGTGATGTTCCCGGCCATGTCGACCCGCGCGAAGTAGAAGGGCACGCCGCGCCATTCCGGCCGCTGTAAGGTCGAAAGCCGCTGGCAGACCTGTTCGAAACTGACGTGATAGCGGTTGCGAAGCTTGTCCACGTCATGACGCATCCGGCGCGCATCCTCCAGGAAGGCGCGATAGGGCATGAGCAAGGCCCCCGCCGCATAGTTGGCCAGGCCGACGCGGCAGACATCTGTGGCGGCCTTTGTGTCAAAGCCGGTCGCTGCCAATTCGCCCTCGATCAGGTCTGCAAAATGCAAAAGGCACAGTTGGTGCGCCATCTGGAAGCAGCGACTGGCAGAGGGCAGGCTGGCGTCAACATAGAGAATGCGTGATACCCGATCATAGCGGCGCATGGCTCCACGCTCTTCGCCGGTGGCCAGACGCACACCGCAGACCTCGCTCAAGGCTCGTTCCAGCACCCGCTCGGACGGGCCGCCCATGCCCAGTCCCAACTGGTGGGCGAGGATCTCGGCGGCCTGATCCAGGGCGTCGATATAGTTGTCGCGGTAGTGGAAGAAGTCGCGCACAGCCTCATAAGGCAAGGTGGGGGCAGCCAAGCCGTGTTCGTCGCGGCCAAGGGTTTCGTTCAGGGTCTTGAGCCGATCATCAAGGCGCCTGTATTCCTGATGTAGGGCCAGAAACTGACGCGCCAGACGCGGGGAATTGGCTGCGACCTGCTTTAGCTCCATGGCACCGGGTTGGTCAGCATTCGCAGCAAAATCAGTGACCGCTTCGCGCAGGTCGGCGATCAGGCGGGCGTCGCCATTCAGGTCAAACTGGCTGGCATCCATGTCAAAGGCACGGCTGAGCGCGAGCAGGACCCGCGTCGTCACGGGGCGTTGATTGGTCTCGATCTGCGACAGATAACTGGCCGAAAGGGCAAGGCGATTGGCGCAGGTGTCCAGCGTCCAACTCCGCGCCTCTCGCATCCTACGAACCTGGGCACCTAGATAGAGTTTTTCGGCCATCGCAAGTTTGCAAAATCAATGAATGTCCAGGGCAGTGCTACGCAACTAAGCTATATTTGCAAAGTTGCGATTGTTATTTTGCAATGATCAGGGTCTTTTCCTGAAACATTTCGTGAGGGAGTCGTTTTCCATGACCCAGGTCATCCTCGAAGAGTTGGAGCGCCGCCGGGCCGCTGCCCGTCTGGGCGGGGGTGAAGCCCGCATCGCGTCCCAGCACGCCAAGGGCAAGCTGACGGCGCGTGAGCGCATTGATGTCCTGCTTGATGAGGGCAGCTTTGAAGAGACCGACATGTTCGTGGAGCATCGCAGCCACGACTTCGGCATGGACAAGCAGCGTATCCCCGGCGATGGCGTGGTCACCGGCCGCGGCACCATCAATGGCCGTCTGGTCTATGTCTTTTCCAAGGACTTCACCGTTTTCGGCGGCTCCCTTTCGGGCGCGCACGCGGCCAAGATCGTCAAGCTGCAGAAGATGGCCCTGACGGCCGGTGCGCCGATCATCGGCCTGTTCGATGCAGGCGGCGCGCGTATCCAGGAAGGCGTGGAATCCCTGGCCGGTTACGCCGACATCTTCCTGCAGAACACGCTGGCCTCGGGCGTCATCCCGCAGATTTCCGTCATCATGGGGCCGTGCGCCGGTGGTGACGTCTATTCGCCGGCCATTACCGACTTCATCTTCATGGTGAAGGACACGTCCTACATGTACGTGACCGGCCCTGACGTCGTTAAGACCGTGACCAACGAGGTCGTCACCCACGAAGACCTCGGCGGCGCGCGCGTCCATGCGGGCAAGTCGGGCGTGGCCGATGGCGCGTTCGAGAACGACCTCGAGGCCTTGGCCGAGGTCCGCCGCCTGATCGGCTTCCTGCCGCTGTCGAACCGCGAAAAGCCGCCGGTGCGCGAAACCTATGACGAGGCCGACCGCGAGGAATCCTCGCTCGACACCCTCGTTCCGGCCAATCCGAACCAGCCCTATGACATGAAGGAACTGATCCTGAAGGTCGTCGACGAGGCGGACTTCTTCGAGATCGGTGCCGACTTCGCCAAGAACATCATCTGCGGCTTCGGCCGTCTGGATGGCCAGACCGTCGGCATCGTCGGCAACCAGCCGCAGACGCTGGCGGGCGTTCTGGATATCGATAGCAGCCGCAAGGCCTCGCGCTTCGTGCGTTTCTGTGATGCCTTCAACATCCCGCTGGTCACCTTCGTGGACGTTCCGGGCTTCATGCCGGGCACCAAGCAGGAATACGGCGCCCTGATCAAACACGGCGCCAAGCTGCTGTTCGCCTATGCCGAGGCCACCGTGCCCAAGCTGACCGTCATCACCCGCAAGGCCTATGGCGGTGCCTACGACGTGATGTCGTCCAAGCACCTGCGCGGCGACGTCAACTATGCATGGCCGACCGCTGAAATCGCCGTCATGGGGGCCAAGGGCGCCGTGGAAATCATCTTCCGCAAGGAAGCGGGCGACCCCGAAGCCCTGGCCGCGCGTGAAGCCGAATACAAGGAACGCTTCGCCAACCCGTTCGTGGCGGCTGGCCTCGGCTATATCGACGACGTCATCATGCCCCACGGCACGCGACGCCGCCTGATCAAGGCCCTCGGCACGCTGAAGAACAAGGTCCAGGAAAACCCCTGGAAGAAGCACGACAACATCCCGCTTTAAGGGTGAAATGATGCGCTCCGAATACAAGCAGTGGCTAGAAGCTCAAAAGTATGATGACGGCACCGTCACAGCGCAGCTCCACCGAACTGGACGCGTGGAGAAATGCTATGGTGATTTAGTTGCTCATTATAAAAAGGATCAATTCGAAGAGTTGCTCCGTGAGCTTACATACTCAGCCGAAGATGAAAGGCGTCGTCGTCCTAATCCTTCGAAGATACCATTCAACGGGGATCCTAGAAAAAATTTGGCTTCGTATAAGAACGCATTGGCGTTGTATGGGCGCTTTCTTGGCAATCAAGATGGTAATGATTTTTCTACATCAAACACGCTCATACTTGAAAACGAGCAGATAGAAGATGTCGCCGGACAGCGGATTGGATTAGAGCGAGATCTTCAATCCACTTTGCGGCAGGCTCTGGATCAACTTGAGCCCGGCCTAGTCGCAATTGATGATGGCACTGAAAGATCCGTTCAGTCAGGCTTCATCGACATTACGGCTAGAGCAGCAGACGATACGATTGTTGTTATTGAGCTAAAAGCTGGAACAGCGGGTCAGCGGGCGGTTGGTCAAATCCTCAGCTATATGGGCGATATTGCCGTTGAAGAGCCTGAAGCAAACCTTAGAGGTATCCTGATCACCGCTGATTTCGATGCGAAGGCTAAAGCAGCGGCTCGCATGGTTCCATCGCTAACTCTCCAGAAATACTCCGTAAAATTCTCGTTCGCTGTTAGTGAATAGGGTGCCTCATGTTCGATAAAATCCTGATCGCCAATCGCGGCGAAATCGCTGTTCGTGTCATCAAGACCTGCCGCAAGATGGGCATCAAGACGGTGGTGGTTTACTCCGACGCCGATGCTGGTTCGCTGGCGGTCGAGATGGCGGATGAGACGGTTCACATCGGTCCGTCGCCTGCCAGCCAGTCCTATCTGATCCAGGACAAGATCGTGGATGCGGTGAAGCAGACGGGCGCACAGGCTGTGCACCCGGGCTTTGGCTTCCTATCGGAAAACGCCAGCTTTGCGCGGCGTCTGAAGGAAGAGGGCATCGCCTTCATCGGTCCCAACCCCGAGGCGATCGACGCCATGGGCGACAAGATCACCTCCAAGAAGTTCGCGGCTGAAGCCGGTGTCTCGACCGTTCCGGGCCATATGGGCCTGATCGACACGCCGGAAGAGGCGGTCAAGATCGCCCGCGAAATCGGCTATCCGGTGATGATCAAGGCCTCAGCTGGCGGCGGCGGCAAGGGCATCCGCGTGGCCGATGGCGATGCGGACATGGCCGAGGGCTTTGCCGCCGTTAAGGCCGAAGCCATGGCCGCATTCGGTGACGACCGCGTCTTCCTCGAGAAGTTCATCGTCAACCCGCGCCATATCGAGATTCAGGTGCTGGGCGACAAGCACGGCAACGTCATCCACCTGTTCGAGCGCGAGTGCTCGATCCAGCGTCGTAACCAGAAGGTTATCGAAGAGGCCCCGTCGCCGCTGCTGGACGAAGAAACCCGCGCAAAGATGGGCGCACAAGCCATCGCACTGGCCAAGGCCGTGAACTATGACTCGGCAGGTACCGTGGAGTTCGTCGCCGGTCAGGACAAGTCCTTCTACTTCCTCGAGATGAACACCCGTCTTCAGGTCGAGCATCCGGTGACCGAACTGATCACCGGCGTTGATCTGGTGGAACAGATGATCCGCTCGGCATGGGGTGAACATCTGAACCTCAAGCAGGAAGACTTGAAGATCAACGGCTGGGCTATCGAGAGCCGTATCTATGCCGAAGACCCCTATCGTGGCTTCCTGCCCTCGATTGGTCGCCTCGTCCGCTATGAACAGCCCCAAGAGGGCCAGCAAGACGGCTATGTCGTGCGTAATGATAGCGGCGTCCGCGAGGGCGACGAGATCAGCATGTTCTACGATCCCATGATCGCCAAGCTGTGCGCCTGGGGCGAGACCCGCCTTGACGCCATTCGCGGCATGGCCCGCGCTCTGGAAGACACCCACCTGTCGGGTCTGGGCCACAACGTGCCCTTCCTCGCGGCGGTGATGGATCAGGAGCGTTTCCAGTCGGGCGTTCTGACGACCAACTACATCAAGGACGAGTTCCCTGAGGGCTTCAACGGGGTGGCTCCGACCGATCTTCAGGTCAAGCAACTGATCGCCTCGGCAGTGGCCATGAACGAGGTCATCGCTGAACAGGATGGTGATCCTTCTGAACGCGCTGAATGGACGGTGCTGGTTGGCAAGGCCGCCTATGAGGTCGAGGTCGGTTACGACGAGGACGAAGACCTGACCGTCATCATCGATGACGAAGAGGTCACGGTGTCCGAGATTGACTGGCGTCCGGGCCTGTCCCTGTTCCGCGCCGTGCTGGATGACGAAGCCTATACGGTGGAAGTCAAACGCGCTGCCGACGGCTTTGACATCCGCAGCCGTGCCGCCAAGGAACGTGTCCGCATCCTGCGTCCGGAAATCGCCTCGCTCTATGCGATGCTGCCTGAGAAGCAGGCGGCGGATACCTCGAAGCTGGTACTGTCGCCGATGCCGGGCCTTGTTGTCGACATTCCGGTGGTCGAAGGCCAAGAGGTCAAGCAGGGCGAAACCGTCGCCATCATCGAAGCCATGAAGATGCAGAACATCCTCAAGGCCGAGCGTGACGGCAAGGTGAAGTCCGTAAAGGCCAAGGCCGGTGATCCGGTGGCCGCTGACGACGTTCTGGTGGAGTTCGAATGAGTTGGTTGGCGGCCCTTGCTGACAAGGTCTTTGGCTTTAAGGGCCGCCTACGCCGCCGTGACTGGTGGCTGATCACCATAGGTTTGATGATAGTCAACTATATCGCCGGTGACTTTGTTATCAGAAACATGCTGGGCGGCGAGTATGGCTTGGTGTTACTCGGCTTGCCATTTCTTTGGTGCGGCTTTGTGCTGGGATTCAAGCGTTTTCAGGATCAAGACAAGTCGAACAAGTGGAACATGCTTGCGCTGATTGTAGCGTTTGTGCCGACGACCATCCTGATTGAATCCATCGCTTTGTTCTGGCCTCAGGATCAGCAATCTCTGCTTTATGTGTCCAGGCTGATGTATTGGCTGACTTTGCCTGCGAATATCTATGTTTTTATGGTTGCTGGTTTTATTGACGGCACCCGTGGACCAAACCGTTTTGGACCTTCTCCCAAGGCCAAAGAATTTGCGAAGGTCTCCTGATGAGTTCCTCGAGTTTTAAAACCCCGACACCGCTTCAATGGCGCGATTCTGCCATCAAGGCTCTGAAGGATCGGCCTATCGAGGGTCTGGTCCATCTGGACGCGGACCAACTGGCGACCAAGCCCCTCTATGGCACCGCCAATAAGGTCGCGCCGGTCTTTGCGCCGCGCCCGAGCGACAGCGAAGGCCGTGCCTGGGATGTGCGCACGCTGAACGAGGGGACAGATGCCGCCGCGCTCAACGCCGCCATCCTGACCGATCTGGAAAACGGGGCCGCTTCGGTCCTCTTGTCCGGTGCGGTTGTGACCGACGCTGCGTCTTTGGCCAAGGCGCTGGAAGGCGTGGCGCTGGAGCTAGCTCCGGTGGCTGTCGAGGCCGGTTTTGACGGTGCCAGGGCGGGTGAGGCTCTGGACGCCGTGGCCAAGGCTTCGCCGCGGGCCAAGCTGGCCTTCCACCTTGATCCCATCTCGGCCTATGCCGCGGCGGGCGGGGCACCGTCTGATTTCGCGGCCATCCTCAAGGATGCCGCGACCAAGGCTGCGGGGTGGGCCAATACCTATCCCGAGGCCAAGCTCTTCCTCGCCTCGGGCAAGGTGGCGCATGAGGCCGGTGCTTCGATGGGTCAGGAGCTGGCCTTTGCCCTGTCTTCGGCGGTGGCCTATGTGAAGGTCATGATCGAAGCGGGGGTCTCGGCGGACAAGGCCCTGTCCTCGGTGACGCTGGGCGTCGCGGTAGACCAACAATATTTCGACGGTCTGGCTAAGGTGCGGGCGCTGCGCCTGCTCTGGGCCAATGTGTCCAAGGCCTTTGGTCATGAGGTTCAGGCCCAGATCGAAGCGCGCTCGTCGCGCCGTATGCTGTCGTCGCGCGATCCGTGGCCCAATATGCTGCGTCTGACCGCTGCCGGTTTTGCAGGCAGCGTCGGTGGTGCAGACATCGTGGTGCTCGACGGCTTTACCCGCGCAGCCGGTCTGCCGGATGAGTTCGCACGTCGTCAGGCCCGCAATACGCAGCTGATCCTGATGGAAGAATCCAACCTTGGCCGTGTCGATGATCCGGCATCGGGCAGCTGGTATCTGGATGCCCGCACCCGCGAGCTGGCCGAGGCCGCATGGACCGAGTTCCAGGCCATCGAGGCCGAGGGCGGCATCATCGACGCGCTGGAAGGCCAGATCATCCAGCCGCGCATCGCCCGCGCCCGCGAGTTCGCTGAAAAGGCTTACGCGAACGGCGCAGCCCAGATCGTCGGCGTGACCAAATTCGTTGACCCCGATGTGCGCCCCGTCGCCGTCGGCGCAGAGGTCGCCGATGCGCCGTCGTATGGCGCGTTCGAGGCGCTGAAACCTGTCCGCATTGCCGCCGCGTTCGAGGAGGCTGGCCAATGAGCTTTCCTGATTTCTCCAAGCTGAAACTTGAACTGGGTGAGACGGGCACCGGCCCCGCCCGCGAGGCATGGACGACGCCCGAGGGCATCACCGTCCAGCCGTCCTATGACGCATCCGCCATCGAGGGCCTCGACTTCCTCGAGGGCCTGCCCGGTTTCGCGCCGTTCGTGCGTGGCCCGTACCCGACCATGTATGCGGGTGCGCCGTGGACCATCCGCCAGTATGCGGGTTTCTCGACCGCCGAAGAGTCTAACGCCTTCTACCGCCGTAACCTCGCGGCGGGCCAAAAGGGTCTGTCGGTTGCCTTCGATCTGGCCACCCACCGTGGCTATGACAGCGACCACCCGCGCGTGAAGGGCGATGTCGGCATGGCCGGTGTGGCCATCGATAGCATTCTCGACATGCGCACGCTGTTTGACGGTATCCCGCTGGACAAGATGTCGGTGTCGATGACCATGAATGGCGCGGTGCTGCCGATCCTGGCCCTCTATGTCGTGGCGGGTGAAGAGCAGGGCGTCGAGCACGCCCAACTGACCGGAACCATTCAGAATGACATTCTGAAAGAGTTCATGGTCCGCAACACCTATATCTATCCGCCGTCGCCCTCGATGCGGATCATTTCGGACATCTTCGAGTGGACCTCGAAGGAAACGCCGAAGTTCAACTCGATCTCGATCTCCGGCTACCACATGCAGGAAGCCGGGGCATCGGCGGATATCGAGCTGGCCTATACCCTGGCGGACGGTATCGAATACCTGCGTGCCGGGAAGGCCGCAGGCATGGAAGTGGATACCTTTGCGCCGCGCCTCAGCTTCTTCTGGGCCATCGGCATGAACTACTTCATGGAAGTGGCCAAGATGCGCGCCGGTCGCCTGCTCTGGGCAGAGGCCGTGGCCAAGGAAGGCGGTAAGAATCCTAAGTCGCTCAGCCTGCGTACCCACTGCCAGACTTCGGGCTGGTCGTTGGCGGCTCAGGACGTGTTCAACAACGTGCCGCGCACCATGATCGAGTGCATGGCCGCTGCTGGCGGTCAGACCCAGTCGCTGCACACCAATGCGCTGGACGAAGCCCTGGCCCTGCCGACCGACTTCTCGGCCCGCATTGCCCGCAACACCCAGATCTTGGCCCAAGCAGAAACCGGTCTGACCAAGGTCATCGACCCGTGGGGTGGCTCGCACTATGTCGAGCGCCTGACGCAGGAACTGGCCACCAAGGCCCGCGCCCTGATGGCCGAGGTTGAAGAATACGGCGGCATGGCCAAGGCTATTGAGGCCGGTATTCCGAAGCTGCGTATCGAAGAGTCGGCAGCCAAGACCCAAGCCCGTATCGACACCGGCCAACAGACCGTGGTCGGCGTGAACAAGTATCTGAACCCTGTCGTTGACGACATTCCGATGCTGAAGGTCGACAATGCCGAAGTTCGCGCCCGTCAGATCGAGAAGCTGCAACGCCTGAAGCTTGAGCGTAATGACGCCGACGTCGAAGCGGCCCTGAATGCCCTGACCGAGGGGGCCAAGGGCGGCGAGAACCTGATGGAACTGGCGGTTCGCGCAGCGCGTGCCAAGGCCACTGTGGGTGAAATCTCGGATGCGCTGGAGGCCGCCTTCGGTCGCCACGTCGCCACCGTGAAAACCGTTTCGGGTGTCTATGCCAAGGAAGCCGGTAACGATCCCAAGGTTGCCCGTGCCCGCGATATGGTCGCCACCTTCGTCGAGAACGATGGCGGTCCACCACGCATCCTGATCGCCAAACTGGGCCAGGACGGTCACGACCGTGGCCAGAAGGTTGTGGCGACCGGCTATGGCGATATCGGCTTTGACGTGACCGCTGGCGCTCTGTTCCAGACGCCTGCCGAAGCGGCCAAGGATGCGGTTGAAAAGAACGTCCATGCGGTTGGCGCATCCTCGCTGGCGGCAGGTCACCTGACGCTGGTGCCGGAACTGAAGGTCGAACTGGCCAAGTTGGGCCGCGAGGACATCATGATCGTGGTCGGCGGTGTTATTCCACCGTCGGACGTGCAGCCGCTGATCGATATGGGCGCGGCTGCTGTCTATCCGCCCGGTTCGGTCATTGCCGACACGGCGGCGGACCTGATTGAAAAGCTGAACGAGCGTCTGGGCTATGCCCAGCCCAAAGCGGACAAGAAATAATGATCGGTAATCTGAACCACGTTGGCGTCGCTACGCCGTCGATCGAAGAGTCGATCAAGCTGTATCGCGACATTCTGGGCGCGACCAAGATCGGCGAGCCGTTCGATCTGCCTGCTCAGGGCGTAAAGGTCTGCTTCGTCGATACCCCGACCGCCCAGATCGAACTGATCGAGCCGTTCGACGAGAACAGCCCGATTGTCGGTTTCCTTGCCAAAAACCCCAAGGGCGGCCAGCACCATGTCTGCTTCGAGGTTGAGGACATCCATGCGGCTGTGGCCGAGATGCGCGCCAAGGGCGTGACCATCCTCGGCACGGGCGAGCCGCGCATCGGGGCCCACGGTACGCCTGTCGTCTTCCTTCACCCGAAACCGATGGGCGGGGTCCTGATCGAGCTGATGGAAACGCCTAAGGAAGCCCACTAAGGGCGACGGACATCAGGCCCATTGGAGCCTGTCCAATCGCTGGTATCTGGCGAAGGCCGCTGTTATGCATTCGATATGCAAAAGACAGCCGTCGTCGTCGGTGGGGCCGAGGCCGCGCGTGCAGGCATTGCTGTCAGCCTTCTGCTGCCTGCGGGCGTGAAAGGCGAACTGGCCACGAACTCCGCCCGTCAACGCGAACAGCTTCTAGGCGAGCCCTATGCGCCCGAGCGCGGACAGCAACCGCAGGGGCGGCAACTGATCGATGCCGATACGGTTGGTGATGATTTTGTCAGGCGGTGGTTGGAAGGACAGGCGGTGATCTCTAACGCGCCAAAGGCCCTGATGGCATCGATCCGCGTAGAGAGCGATTTGCTGCTCGGCACGTTGTCGGACCGTTGAGCGGGATAAGAAAAAGGCCCGCTGTTTCCAGCGGGCCTTTTGTCCCTAGAACAGAATCTTGCGCAGGCTGACGCGGAAGACGCGGCCCAGCGGGTCCAGGTAGTCCTCCTGATAGGAGAGCGGGGTTTCGCCATTGGCGTCGGTGACCTCAAGGCGGGTATCGAACAGGTTTTCGACCCCGACGCTGAGGCGTGTGCCATTCAGCCAGGGGAAGCGTCCGACCAGGTCCTTTTGCGCCGACAGGTCTGCAAACAGGTTCAGGTTGACTGTGGTGATGCCCGAGAAGTTCAGATCACCCGAGCTGCCACCCGCGATACGCGTGGAATCTTTCCAGTTGGCGTTCATGAAGCCGCCAAAACCATTGCGGAAAACGCCGGTCTGCAATTGGACCTCGTTGCGTGGCTGACCCCCGCGCGAGCCCGTGGCGGCACCGTCCAGCAGGTCCAGGACCGGCAAGCCCTCGCGGATCGTGACCTCATCCTGAATACGATAGGTGTGATAGAGCGAGACGTTGAAACGGCCCTGACCCGGCTGCATCTGGCCTCCGCGACCACCGCGCCCGCCCGGACCCATCCGGACAACACCCGCAGGACGTTCACCTGCTGCCGCACCCCCGGGGCCGCCAGCAGGTCGGCCGCT
>DLIT01000043.1:7093-8945 GCA_002483865.1 Brevundimonas sp. UBA7635 | reverse complement strand
GCCGTCATCAATGCCGACAATGCCTATGGTGATCTGGTGCGCCAGTCGGCCGCCCGCGCCCATGCGGTGGTCGAGACCTTTGGCACCGCGGCAGGCAATACCGCGCGTCTGCTGGACTTTGTCGCTGATCGCTCCGGGGCCACGGTGACGGCCGAGGTCGAGGGGCGGCGCATCAGCTATCGCCTGGCCCAGTCGGGTGTCCATTGGGGCCTGAATTCCCTGTGCGTCATCCTGATGCTACGGGCGCTGGATGTGTCGCTGGACACGGCGCTGCAGGCTCTGGCCGCCTTCCAGCCGCTGGCGGGCCGGGGCCAGACGAGTCAGGTGCCGGTCGCGGGAGGTGACTTCACCCTGATCGACGAGAGCTACAACGCCAATCCGCTGTCGATGAAGGCCGGCTTCATCAGCCTGGCCGGCAAGTCGGTCGGGCCGGGCGGTCGCCGGGTGGTGGTGCTGACCGACATGCTGGAGCTGGGCGAGCACAGCCGCGCCCTGCACGAAGGCCTGGCCGATGCCATCCAGACGGCCGGGCTGGACCTGATCCATACCGCCGGGCCGGAGATGCGCCGTCTTCATGACATCCTGCCGCCCAGGCTTCGCGGTCTATGGTGCGAATCCGGGGCCGAGTTGGCCACACGAGCCTCTGAGCTCGTGCGGGCAGGGGATGTGGTTATGGTCAAGGGGTCGAACGGGTCGAAGGCCTCGCTCGTCGCTGCCGCGCTGGTCCGGCTGGGCGAGCGTCATGGGAATGCTGTCTGATGTTCTATCTGCTCTATCTCTATTTCGCAGACGTGGCGCAGGATTATCCGCTGCTGCACCTGATCCAGTATCAGACCGTGCGCGTGGCCCTGGCCATGGCGACGGCCATGATCGTGGCGGTGGCCATGGGCAGCCGCTTCATCGACTGGATGCGCGCGCGCCAGGGCAAGGGACAACCGATCCGTGACGATGGCCCGGTGACCCATCTGTCCAAGGTCGGCACCCCGACCATGGGTGGACTGATGATCCTGGCCGGCATCGCCGTGGCTGTGCTGCTGTGGGGGGACCTGACCAATCCCTATATCTGGATCGTCTCGGGCGTGACGGCGGCCTTTGGTGTCCTGGGCTTCATCGACGACTACGCCAAGGTGTCCAAGCAGACCTCGGCGGGCCTGACGTCCAAACAGAAACTGCTGGCCCAGACCCTTATCTCGATCGTCGCCGGTGTGCTGACGGTCCTGTGGATGACCCAGTCGCCGACCTCTCCGGGGCTGGAAACCTCGATCGCCTTCCCCTTCCTGAAGGCGGTCCTGCTGAACATCGGCTGGTTCTATGTGGCCTTTGCCGCCTTCACCATTGTGGGCTTCTCCAATGCCGTGAACCTGACTGACGGTCTGGATGGCCTGGCTATCGTGCCGGTCATGATGGCAGCGGGAGCCTTTGGCGTCATCAGCTACCTGGTCGGCAACTTCGTCTTTGCCGAGTACCTGCAGGTCCACTTCGTGCCCGGCTCTGGTGAGTTGGCCATCTTCTGCGCCGCCATCATCGGCGGGGGCATGGGGTTCCTCTGGTACAACGCGCCGCCAGCCAAGATCTTCATGGGCGACACTGGCTCTCTGGCCCTGGGCGGTGCCCTGGGTTCGATGGCCGTGGCCACCAAGCATGAACTGGTGCTGGGCATCGTCGGCGGCCTGTTCGTGGTCGAGGCCGCCTCGGTCATGATCCAGGTCGGTTATTACAAGCTGACCGGCAAGCGCATCTTCCTGATGGCCCCGATTCACCACCACTTCGAGAAGATGGGCTGGCCGGAATCAACCGTGGTGATCCGCTTCTGGATCGTGGCTGCCATGCTGGCCCTGGTCGGCCTGGCCAC
>DLIT01000043.1:0-6977 GCA_002483865.1 Brevundimonas sp. UBA7635 | reverse complement strand
ACAGGCCCAAGGGTGACGGAGCACAGCCATGATCCCGGTTCCCGGCTTTGAAGGCAGGCGGGTCGCGGTCTTCGGGCTGGGCCGATCCGGCATTACCGCCGCCCGCGCCTTGGAGGCGGGCGGTGCTCTGCCTGTCCTGTGGGACGACGGGGTCTCGGGCCGTATGCAGGCCGAGGCCGAAGGCTTTAACCTTGAAGATCTGACGGTGGCCGACTGGTCGAGTTTTGACGCCCTGGTCATCTCGCCCGGCGCGCCCCTGACCCATCCCAGGCCCCACTGGACCGTCGACAAGGCCCATGAGGCGGGTGTGCCCGTTATCGGGGATATCGAACTGTTTGCTCGCGCCTTGGACGCCTTGCCGCAAGCGGAGCGCCCGCGCGTGGTCGCCATCACCGGCACCAATGGCAAGTCCACGACCACGGCCCTGATCGCCTCGGTGCTGAAACGCGCAGGGCTCAAGGTCCATATGGGCGGCAATATCGGCATCGGGGTTTTGGCCCTGCCCAAGCCGACCCATAAGGCGGTCTATGTCATCGAGGTCTCTTCCTATCAGCTCGATCTGACGACCAGCTTCAAGCCCGACGTCGCCATCCTGACCAATGTCAGCCCTGACCACCTCGATCGTCACGGCGGGATGGAGGGCTATGTGAAGGCCAAGACCCGCCTCTTCCAGGCCATGTCGGACCAGTGCCTCGCCCTGATTGGCGTGGACGAGGACTGGGGGCAGGGGGTGGCTGATCTCTTGAACCTGCGTGGCCTGAGGGTCGAAACGGTCAAGACCTCGAACGCCCCGATTCAGGGCCATGGTCTTCTGGCCTGGCCCGGACATCTGTCGGTGAGGGATGTCGAGATCGACCTGAGCACGGCCCGTTCTCTGCCCGGCCGCCACAACGCCCAGAACGCGGCCATGGCCTATGCCACGGCGCGGGAATTGGGGCTGAGCCATCAACAGGCGCTGGACGGTATCCTCAACTTCCCCGGTCTGGCCCACCGGATGGAGGCGGTGGCCCTTCTGGGCACAGTACGTTTCATCAATGATTCCAAGGGCACCAATGCCGATGCGGCCTATCAGGCTCTGGCTTCCTACCCGACCAGCTACTGGATTGCGGGCGGTGTAGCCAAGGAAGGTGGGATCGAGCTCCTGCGTCCCCTGTTCGGCCATGTGGCCAAGGCCTATCTGATCGGCCAGGCGGCCGAGGATTTCGCCGCGACCCTGAGCGATGTCCCCCACGTCATTGCCGGGACCATGGAGCGGGCCGTGGCTATGGCCGCCGCTGATGCTGCTGCGGCTGGGGGCGAGCAGGTGGTCCTGTTGTCGCCTGCCTGTGCCAGCTTTGACCAGTTTCCTGACTTCGAGGTCCGTGGCGAGGCCTTCCGCGCCGCGGTGCTGGGTTTGGGGGCCAAGCCGGAGGCGGCAACATGAGCCAGTCCTACAGCCATCCCTTTTCGCGCAATGACCAGAGCCTGATCGCGCGATGGTTCTGGACGGTGGACCGGGGCCTGCTGACAGCAGCCCTGTTGCTGATCGGCCTGGGCGTGGCGCTCAGCTTTGCCTCCAGCCCGGCCGCTATCCGCGCCGATGAATCCATCACCGACCCCTTCCACTATTCGTGGCGAATGCTGGTCTGGGCCAGTATGGGCATGGGGGCCATGCTGGTGGCCTCGCTGATGTCGCCGCGCGGGGTCAGGCGGATCGCGGTGGCGGCCCTGTTCTGCTCCATCCTGGTCATGGCGGCCCTGCCCTTTATCGGGGACACGGTGAAGGGCGCGGCGCGCTGGATCAACCTGGGGCCATTCAGCCTGCAGCCGTCCGAGTTCGCCAAGCCGGGCCTGATCGTCTTTGCCGCCTGGATGTTCGCCGAGGCCCAGAAGGGGCAGGGCGTGCCCGGCGTCAGCATCGCCTTTGGTATCTGGGCCCTGACGGTCGGCCTGCTGCTGATCCAGCCCGATATCGGCCAGACGCTGCTGATAACCACCACGTTCATGGCGGTCTTCTTCATGGCCGGGGTGCCGCTGAAATGGGTGGCGGTGATTGCGGCGGCGGGCGCAGGCGGCGTGGTGTCGCTGTATTTCACCTTTGGCCATATGCGCGATCGTTTGAGCCGCTTCCTGTCGCCCGAGACGACCGATACTCACCAGATCGACCGGGCATCCGAGGCGATCCGCAATGGCGGCCTGTTCGGGCGCGGCATCGGTGAAGGGGTCATGAAGCGGCGGGTGCCGGACCTGCACACGGACTTCATCTATTCGGTCGGGGCCGAGGAGTTCGGCCTGGTCCTCAGCCTGATCATGATCGGCCTTTATGCCTTCATCGTCATCCACGGCATGCGCCGGGCCATGAAACTGACCGATTCCTTTGAGCAGACGGCCGCAGCGGGCCTGTTCATGCTGATCGGGCTGCAGGCCTGCATCAATGTGGCGGTGAACCTGAACCTGATCCCGACCAAGGGCATGACCCTGCCGTTCATCAGCTATGGTGGCTCGTCCATGATGGCCATGGGCCTGACCATGGGCTTTGCTCTGGCCCTGACCCGGCGTCGACCGGGAGCCTATGAGCCGGGTTCCAATATTGCGCCGCCGCGTCGGCGTCGTCTGCTTCCCTGACGAAAAGAGTGCCTGCAATGACCAAGGTCTGTGTTGTCGCCGCTGGTGGAACCGGTGGCCATATGTTTCCGGCCGAGGCTCTGGCCCGCGAACTGACGACGCGCGGCTGGCGCGTGGTCCTGGCCACCGACGCCCGCGGCCAGCAATATGCCAACGCCTTTCCGGCCGAGGAGCGCATTGCCCTGGATGCCGCCACGGGACGTGGCCCGCTGGGCCTGCTGAAGGCGGGGATGACAATCATGCGTGGTGTCGGTCAGGCCAAGTCGGCGCTGGATCGTCTGGGTGCCGACGTCGTGGTCGGGTTTGGCGGCTATCCGTCGGCCCCGGCCCTGCTGGCGGCCATCACGACGCGCCGGCCGACCGTGATCCACGAACAGAACGCCGTCCTGGGCCGCACCAATCGTTATCTGGCCCCGAGCGTACAGGCCATTGGCTCTGCCTTTCCGACCCTGGGCCGCGCCAAGGCCCAGGTGAAGGACCGCGTCACCCTGATCGGCAATCCGGTGCGTGCCGAGATCCAGGCCCTGTTCGGGCGTGACTGGCAGACCCCGACCGCCGAGGGGCCGATCCATGTCCTGGTGACGGGCGGCAGTCAGGGGGCGCGACTTTTGTCCGAGACGACGCCGCGCGCGCTGGCAGCCCTGCCTGAAGCGCTTCGCGCCCGCCTGAAGGTTCAGCAGCAGGCGCGGCCCGAAAATATGGAATCGGCACGGCAGATCTATCTGGAGGCCGGGATCGAAGCCGAGGTCGCGCCCTTTTTCCGCGACATGGCCGAGCGCCTGTCCAGGGCCCATCTGGTCATCGGTCGCGCGGGGGCTTCAACCTGTTCGGAACTGGCCGTGGCGGCCCTGCCGTCGGTGCTGATCCCGCTCAAGATCGCGACGGATGATCACCAGACCCTCAATGCCCGGGCCCTGGTTGATGCCGGTGCCGCCGAGATGCTGCCTGAGGATGCCGTGACGGTGGACAGCCTGACGGCGGTGCTGGAGCGTTTGCTATCCGACCCGGCCCGCCTGACGGCCATGTCGGCGGCGGCCCGCTCCGTCGCCATTCCCGATGCTACCCGGCGATTGGCCGACCTGGTCGAGGCGACGGCGCGATAGGGCGGGCACCACGCAGTGGCGATTCAGTGGGCTGATTTGGTCGGCAAACCCCGCTAACCTGACGCCATGCCCCAGTTCGTCATCGACCTGACCAATACGGTTTTCGCCCTGTGGCGAGAGTTCAACTGGCTGCCGAAATGGGCGGTCATCACCATTATTGCGGTGGTGTTCGTCGTCATCGGCTGGGCGGCCAACCAGGTGGTCTTTGCGTTCCTGAAGCTGCTGGTTCGCAAACGCGATCTATTTTGGAAGGGGATGCTGGGCCGGGCTCGGCTCAAGGTGCGTCTTGCGGTGATGATCATTGCCCTGGCACTGGGTGTCACGGTCTCGCCCCTGGCCCCCGAACCCTCTCTGATGATCCGCCAGGCCCTGCTGTTCGCCTTTATCCTGGTGTGCGGATGGATGCTTGCCGGGGCAGTGGACATGGGGGCCCTGGTTCATCTGCGTCGCTTCAATATGGACACGGAGGACAACCTCCATGCCCGCAAGCACGTCACCCAGACCCGCATTCTGCAAAGGGTGGCTGCAATCCTCATCGGCCTGGTAACCCTGGGCCTTGCGCTGCTGACCATTCCGGGTGTGCGCCAGTGGGGAATGTCGCTGCTGGCTTCGGCTGGCGTGGTCGGCATCGTCGCGGGCCTGGCCTTGCAGCCCTTCCTGACCAACCTGATCGCAGGCATCCAGATCGCCACCTCCCAGCCGATCCGCATCGATGACGCGGTCATCGTCGAGGGCGAGTGGGGCAGGGTCGAGGAGATCACTTCGACCTATGTGGTGGTCAAGCTGTGGGACTGGCGGCGGATGATCCTGCCCCTGACCTATTTCATCCAGAAGCCCTTCCAGAACTGGACGCGGGACAATGCCCGGCTGATTGGCACCGCGTTTCTTTATGTTGACTATGAAGCTCCGATGGAGCGGCTCAGGATGAAGCTTGAGGAGATCGCCCAGGCGTCTCCCTTGTGGGACGGCGACGTGGTCAGCCTGCAGGTGACGGACATCACCGATCGTGTGGCCCAGGTTCGCTGCCTGACCAGCGCCCGAAATGCTGGCGTCGCCTTTGATCTGCGCTGCGAGGTGCGCGAGAAGATGCTGGCCTTCATGCGCGATGAGTGCCCTGAGGCCTTGCCGCGCGATCGGCTGGATCTGGACCGTGAGCCCAGCTCGCCCGTGATCGGCGCTTAATCTGCTAGCCGCTGCCGCGCCAGCCGCACCGCCTCGGCCAAAGAAGTGGCATCAATCGTAGGCCGCACCTGACCACAGGCCACGGCAGCCAGCTCGGCCGCATCGCCGCCAGGGCTTATGGCGAAGGGCGGCTGGCTCTCGGCCGTGGCTGGGCCTTCGACCAGGTCGGCGTTCAGGCTGGCGAAGTCCAGCCGGTCGGCGGTGCCTGCCGCGCAGTCGAACCGCCACCAGGACCAGCCGCCGACATAGGTTTTCTGGCCCACCACCATGTCGTCCTCGCTGACCTGCAGCGCGCGCATCCGCACAGTCCTCCCCTCGACGGTCCGGCTGGCCGTGTCGGCCAGGATGGCGAACCGGCCAAGGCTGGTCAGGCTGAGGCGGACAGGGGCCGGGGCCTGTTCCACCGCGATGGTCATCAGGGCAAGGCTGGTCAGAAGCATCATCGGCGCTCAGGTCTCGTTAACTGCAACCGCAAACCCGGTGTTGAGGGGCATCGGCTAGCCTGGCACCATGTATCAGGATGCACTGACCACTGACCACGGGGCTGAACCGCGCGAGCGGCGCAAGCATGCGCGCGTACCGATCCGGGCCCGCCGCGCCGATACCGAGCGGGTGCGGATGCTGGGCGGGGCAATAGACCTGATGCGCCCCGAGGAGGTGTTGCAGTTCCTTCAGGACTGCGTCCTGCGCGAACAGCAGGCCGTGATCGGCAATCACAACCTGCACAGCCTCTATCTGTTGCCCCGCACGCCAGGGATGCAGCGGATCTATGACCTGGCCGATGTGGTTCAGCTGGATTCCACGCCCCTGGTCTGGTTCGGACGTCTGCTGAAGCTGCCGGTGCGGCCCTTCCATCGCTCGACCTATCTGGACTGGCGCGACCATTTCTGGAGCCTGGCCAACCGCAAGGGCTGGCGTGTCCTCTATGTCGGGGGTGCCGAGGGCGTGGCCCAGGCTGCGGCGGCGCGGCTGCAGGGGCTCTATCCCGGGGCCGAGATCGAGGGCCTGTCCGGCTATTTCGATGTCACACCGGGGTCGCTGGGCAACCAGGCGGTGTTGGGGGCCATCAGGACCTTCAGCCCGGACGTGCTGTTCGTCGGCATGGGGATGCCCCGTCAGGAAATCTGGATCGCCGACAACATCGAGCACCTGCCGCCCTGTCCCATCCTGCCGGTGGGGGCGGCCTTTGACTATGAAGCGGGAGCACAGAAGGCGGCTCCGCGCTGGATGGGCCGGCTGGGGCTGGAATGGCTGTTCCGCCTGGCCGTGGACCCCAGGCGGCTGTTCAGCCGCTACTGCGTCGAGCCCTGGTTCCTGATTGGTCCAGCGCTGAAAGACCTGAAGGCGGCGCGCAGCAGGCGCTGAGCCTTCTAGGCTGCGACGATGTCCTCGGCCTGCTTCAGGTTGACGCTGACCAGCTGGCTCATGCCGCGCTCGGGCATGGTGACGCCGTACAGGCGGTCCATGCGGCTCATGGTCACCGGATTGTGGGTGATGACGATGAAGCGGGTGTCAGTGCGGCGGCGCATCTCGTCCAGCATCCTGCAGAAGCGGTCGACGTTGGCGTCATCCAGCGGGGCATCGACCTCGTCCAGCACACAGACGGGGGCCGGGTTGGCCAGGAAGACGCCGAAGATCAGGGCCGCAGCCGTCAGGGCCTGCTCGCCACCGCTCATCAGGCTCATCACCGACAGGCGCTTGCCAGGCGGGCAGGCATAGATTTCCAGGCCAGCTTCCAGCGGGTCATCGCTTTCAACCAGTTTCAGCTCAGCCTGGCCGCCGTCGAACAAGGCCTCGAACAGGGCCTTGAAGTTGGCATTGATGACGTCGAAGGCGGCCAGCAGGCGCTCGCGTCCCTCGGTATTCAGTTCGTCGATGCCGTCGCGTAGCTTGGCGATGGCCTGGGTGAGGTCGACCCGTTCCGAGCGCATGGCATTGAGCCGCTCATTGTATTCGGCGACCTCTTCCTCGGCGCGCAGGTTGACCGCGCCCAGGGCCTCGCGTTCGCGCTCCAGGCCGTTCAGCAGGCTTTCGGCACCGGCGGTGTCGCGCGGGGTGGCGACGGCCCCCTCGGCCAGCTTCTGGCCC
>DLIT01000071.1:12486-12744 GCA_002483865.1 Brevundimonas sp. UBA7635 | reverse complement strand
CGGGATCAGGAATTCCACGGCCTCGGCCTGGTTGCCATCGGCATCCGGCTCCGGCGTGATCTTGATGCGACGCTTGTTCTTGTAGTCGCGACCGAATTCAACGCGGCCATCCATTTCGGCGATGACAGCGCAATCCTTCGGACGGCGGGCTTCGAACAGCTCGGCCACGCGCGGCAGACCGCCGGTGATGTCGCGGGTCTTGGCACCTTCGGTCGGGATACGGGCGATGATCTCACCCGGCTTGACCTCGTCGCCATT
>DLIT01000071.1:9949-12427 GCA_002483865.1 Brevundimonas sp. UBA7635 | reverse complement strand
CAGGGCCGGACGCAGGTCCGAACCACGCGGGCTGGCACGCCAGTCGGAAACGACGCGCTGGGCGATGCCCGTGGCCTCGTCGGTTTCTTCCTTGACGGACAGGCCTTCCAGCAGGTCCTCGTAGCGGATCGTGCCGCCCACTTCCGTAAGAATCGGAGTGGTGTACGGGTCCCACTCGGCGATGCGCTGACCCTTGGCGACGTCTGCGCCTTCCTTGACGCGGATGCGGGCACCATAGGGGACCTTGTGCGTCTCGCGGTCCTTGCCATCGACGACGATGGTGACGACCACGTTACGGCTCAGGGCAACCGGATCACCGTGAGCGGCCACAACGGTCGGGCCGACAATCTTGGCCATACCGGCGTTGGTCGCCTCGAAGAATGAGGTGTCAGCCACCTGGGCCGTACCACCAATGTGGAAGGTACGCATGGTCAGCTGGGTACCCGGCTCACCGATCGACTGGGCGGCGATAACGCCGACCGCTTCACCGATGTTCACATTGGTACCGCGCGCCAGATCACGGCCGTAGCACATGCCGCAGATACCGGCTTCGGCATCGCAGGTCAGGGCCGAACGGACCTTGATCGACTGGACGCCAGCAGCGTCGATGGCTTCGACTTCTTCTTCCTGCAGATAGGTATCCGCCGGGAAGAGGACGGTCTCAGTGCCCGGTTCCTTGATGTCCTCGGCCGCATAGCGACCCAGGACACGTTGGCCCAGCGAGACCAGAACGTCACCGCCCTCGGTCACCGCACGCAGGGTGATGCCGCGCGTCGAGCCACAGTCTTCCTCGGTGACGATCGAGTCCTGGGCAACGTCAACCAGACGACGGGTCAGGTAACCCGAGTTAGCGGTCTTCAGTGCGGTATCGGCCAGACCCTTACGGGCACCGTGGGTGGAGTTGAAGTACTCAAGGACGGTCAGACCTTCCTTGAAGTTCGAGATAATTGGGGTTTCGATGATCTCGCCCGACGGCTTGGCCATCAGACCGCGCATACCGCCCAGTTGCTTCATCTGGGCCTGCGAACCACGAGCACCCGAGTTGGCCATCATGAAGACGGAGTTGATGTCCGGCTCCTGCCCCTTGATCAGGACGCGAGGCTGGGCGATTTCGCCCATCATCTCGTCAGCGATCTTGTCGGTAGCCTTAGCCCAGGCGTCAACGACCTTGTTGTACTTCTCGCCCTTGGTGATGAGGCCGTCAGCATATTGCTGCTCGTACTCTTCAACCTGGTGACGGGTTTCGGCAACCAGAGCTTCCTTCTTGGCCGGAATGACGATGTCGTCCTTACCTACCGAGATGCCGGCCTTGGCGGCTTCACGGAAGCCCAGGCCCATCATCTGGTCGGCAAAGATGACCGTCGCCTTCTGACCGCAGTGGCGATAGACCTGATCGATCAGGTTACCGATTTCCTTCTTGGTCAGGTTCTTGTCGACCAGGCGGTAGCCGATGTTCCTGTTCAGCGGCAGCAGGGCACCGAGCTTCATGCGGCCCGGGGTGGTGTCGATGACCTTGGTCACGACTTCACCGTCGGCATTCATCTCGGTCCAGCGGGCCTTGATCTTGGTGTGCAGCTTGACGACGCCGGCATCCAGGGCGGCATCGATTTCACCCATGTTGGCGAACAGCTTGTTCTCGCCCGGCTGGTTATCCTTGACCAGCGACAGGTAGTAGAGACCCAGCACGATATCCTGCGAAGGCACGATGATCGGCTTGCCGTTGGCGGGCGACAGGATGTTGTTCGTCGACATCATCAGGACGCGCGCTTCCAGCTGGGCCTCAAGGCTCAGCGGAACGTGCACGGCCATCTGGTCGCCGTCGAAGTCAGCGTTGAACGCCGTACAGACCAGCGGGTGCAGGCGGATAGCCTTACCTTCGATCAGCTTGGGCTCGAACGCCTGAATGCCCAGACGGTGAAGCGTCGGTGCGCGGTTCAGGAAGACCGGGTGCTCGCGGATGACCTCTTCGAGGATATCCCAGACCTGTGGCTGCTCACGCTCGACCATGCGCTTGGACTGCTTGACAGTTCCCGACAGGCCCTTGGCGTCCAGACGCGCATAGATGAAGGGCTTGAACAGCTCCAGAGCCATCTTCTTGGGCAGGCCGCACTCGTGCAGCTTCAGCTCGGGGCCCACGGTGATAACCGAACGGCCCGAATAGTCGACGCGCTTGCCCAGCAGGTTCTGACGGAAGCGACCCTGCTTGCCCTTCAGCATGTCGGCCAGCGACTTCAGCGGGCGCTTGTTGGCACCGGTGATGACGCGGCCACGACGGCCGTTGTCGAACAGGGCGTCGACCGATTCCTGCAGCATCCGCTTTTCGTTGCGGATGATGATGTCCGGCGCGCGCAGTTCGATCAGGCGCTTCAGGCGGTTGTTACGGTTGATGACCCGGCGATACAGGTCGTTCAGGTCCGAGGTGGCGAAACGACCACCATCCAGCGGCACCAGCGGGCGCAGCTCGGGCGGGATGACCGG
>DLIT01000071.1:6324-9886 GCA_002483865.1 Brevundimonas sp. UBA7635 | reverse complement strand
CGGTGCTTCTCGGCTTCCTGGTGCAGGTCGATCGCCATCAGCAGGTTGCGGACAGCCTCGGCACCGATCTCGGCGGTAAAGCCGTCGTCGCCGTATTCTTCCTGGTAGCGATAGAACTCGTCTTCCGTCAGCAGCTGGTTCTGCTTCAGCGGGGTCAGGCCCGGCTCGGTGACGATGTAGTTCTCGAAGTACAGGACGCGCTCGACGTCCTTCAGCGCCATGTCCAGCATCAGCGAGATGCGGCTCGGCAGCGACTTCAGGAACCAGATGTGGGCGACCGGGGCGGCCAGGTCGATGTGGCCCATGCGCTCGCGGCGGACGCGGGCCAGGGTGACCTCAACGCCGCACTTCTCGCAGATGATGCCCTTGTACTTCATGCGCTTGTACTTGCCGCACAGGCATTCGTAGTCCTTGGTCGGGCCAAAGATACGGGCGCAGAACAGGCCATCACGCTCGGGCTTGAACGTGCGGTAGTTAATGGTTTCCGGCTTCTTGATTTCGCCGAAAGACCACGAACGGATCTTTTCGGGCGAGGCCAGAGCGATCTTGATCTGGTCAAAGGTCGGAGTGACCGGGACCGGGTTGAAGATGTTCAGGACTTCCTGGTTCATCTTTTTTCCTTCTGCGGCGAGGGCCGCGAAAATCATTCAGAGCAGAGGGGCTTCAGGGCGGTGGCCCCTCCCCGCCCGAAGACGAGGAGGGAATCCGTCGATCAGCCGTTCTCCAGCTCCACGTTCAGACCCAGCGAGCGCATTTCCTTGATGAGCACGTTGAAGCTCTCGGGAATGCCGGCCTCGAAGCTGTCGTCTCCGCGGACGATGGCTTCATAGACCTTGGTACGGCCAGCCACGTCATCCGACTTCACCGTCAGCATTTCCTGCAGGGTATAGGCGGCACCGTAAGCTTCCAGAGCCCAGACCTCCATTTCCCCGAAGCGCTGACCGCCGAACTGCGCCTTACCACCCAGCGGCTGCTGCGTGACGAGCGAGTACGGGCCGATGGAGCGGGCGTGGATCTTGTCGTCGACCAGGTGGTGCAGCTTGAGCATGTACACATAGCCAACCGTGACCGGACGCTTGAACTGCTCGCCGGTTTGACCGTCGTACAGGATCGACTGACCCGAGGGATCCAGACCGGCCGATTCCAGCAGGTCTTCGATGTCCGAGATGCGCGCACCGTCGAAGACGGGGGTTGCGAACGGAACGCCCTTGGCCAGGTTCTGCGCCAGCTCGATCAGGTCTTCGTCCGATTCCGGCAGCGGAGTGTCGGCACCATAGATCTCGGTCAGGCGCGTCACCAGAGCTTCGCGCAGGCCGCCATCCATCCACTCGTCGAGCAGGTTCTTGATCTGCTTGCCGAGGCCCGCAGAAGCCCAACCCAAGTGGGTCTCGAAGATCTGGCCGATGTTCATGCGCGACGGCACGCCCAGCGGGTTCAGAACGATGTCGACGTGGGTGCCGTCTTCCAGGTGCGGCATGTCCTCGATCGGCAGGATCTTGGAGATAACGCCCTTGTTCCCGTGACGGCCAGCCATCTTGTCGCCCGGCTGCAGCTTGCGCTTCACGGCCACGAAGACCTTGACCATCTTCATGACGCCCGGCGGCAGCTCGTCGCCACGCTGCAGCTTCTCGACCTTGTCTTCGAAGCGGCGGTCGAGGGCCTTACGGGCATCCTCGAACTGCTTCTTCATGGCCTCAAGCTCGCCCATCGCCTTCTCGTCGTCGAGGGCGATCTGCCACCACAGGCCCTTGGAGACCTCGGCCAGCTTCTCGTCGGTCAGTTCACCACGGCTGATGCCCTTCGGCCCCGAGACGGCAGTCTTGCCGATCAGCAAAGGCTTCAGGCGGCCATAGACGTTGCGCTCAAGGATCTTGAGCTCATCGTCACGGTCCTTGCCCAGGCGCTCGATTTCAGCGCGCTCGATGGCCATGGCACGCTCGTCCTTGTCGACGCCGTGACGGTTGAAGACGCGCACGTCAACGATCGTACCGGCAACGCCGGGCGGCAGACGCAGCGAGGTGTCGCGGACGTCAGAAGCCTTCTCGCCGAAGATGGCGCGCAGCAGCTTCTCTTCCGGGGTCATCGGGCTTTCGCCCTTCGGCGTCACCTTGCCGACCAGGATGTCGCCCGGCTGAACTTCGGCGCCGATGGCCACAATGCCAGCTTCGTCGAGGTTACGTAGGGCTTCTTCACCGACGTTCGGGATGTCGCGCGTGATTTCCTCAGGCCCAAGCTTGGTGTCGCGGGCCATGACTTCAAATTCCTCGAGGTGGATCGAGGTGAAGATGTCATCGCGCACGATGCGCTCGGAGATCAGGATGGAGTCTTCGAAGTTGTAGCCGTTCCAGGGCATGTAGGCGACGAGGACGTTGCGGCCCAGGGCCAGATCGCCCAGGTCCGTCGACGGACCATCGGCGATAACATCACCAGCCTTGACCTCGTTACCAACGCGCACGATCGGGCGCTGGTTGATGCAGGTCGACTGGTTCGAACGCTGGAATTTCGACAGGCGGTAGATGTCGACACCCGAACGACCGGCTTCAACATCGCCGGTGGCGCGGACGACGATACGGGTACCGTCGATCTGCTCGACCACGCCGTCACGGCGGGCGATCACGACCGCGCCCGAGTCACGGGCCACCACGGATTCCATGCCGGTGCCCACCAGCGGAGCATCGGATTGGACCAGAGGCACGGCCTGACGCTGCATGTTCGCACCCATCAGGGCGCGGTTGGCGTCATCGTTTTCAAGGAAGGGGATCAGGGCGGCAGCGACCGAAACAACCTGCTTCGGCGACACGTCCATCATGTCCACGTCTGCCTTGGTCAGCAGCTGGGATTCACCGTTGATACGGCCGGGAACCAGATCTTCGACGATCTCGCCATCGTCCAGCTCAATGTTGGACTGGGCGATAACGTGCTTCGCCTCTTCCATGGCCGAGATGTAGACCACCTCGTCCGTGGCCTTGCCGTCCTTGACGCGACGGTACGGCGACTCGATGAAGCCGTACTTGTTCACGCGGGCGTGGGTAGCCAGCGAGTTGATCAGACCAATGTTCGGGCCTTCCGGCGTTTCAATCGGGCAGATACGGCCATAGTGGGTCGGGTGAACGTCGCGGACCTCAAAGCCAGCGCGCTCACGGGTCAGACCGCCCGGGCCAAGCGCCGAAAGGCGACGCTTGTGCGTGATTTCCGACAGCGGGTTGGTCTGGTCCATGAACTGCGACAGCTGCGAGGAGCCGAAGAATTCACGAACAGCCGCAGCCGCCGGCTTGGCGTTGATCAGGTCGTGCGGCATGACCGTGTCGATATCGACCGAGGACATGCGCTCCTTAATGGCGCGCTCCATGCGCAGCAGGCCGACGCGGTACTGGTTTTCCAGCAGCTCACCGACCGAGCGGACGCGACGGTTGCCCAGGTTGTCGATGTCGTCGATTTCGCCGCGACCGTCCTTCAGACCCACCAGGATCTGCAGGACCTTCAGGACGTCTTCCTTGCGCAGGACGCGGATCTCGTCAGAGACCTCCGGCGTTTCCAGGCGCATGTTCATCTTCACGCGACC
>DLIT01000071.1:0-6275 GCA_002483865.1 Brevundimonas sp. UBA7635 | reverse complement strand
CGCATGACGCGGTAGATGTCGAACAGGGCGTCCTCGCGGCCCGTGTTCTTGTCGATGCGCAGGGTGTTGCGCATGTAGGCACCGACCGTGACGTGGTCGATGTCCAGCACCTCGATGGTGGTGAAGCCCTGGGCTTCCAGGACAGCGATGGCCTCGGCGTCCAGCTCGTCACCGGCCTCGGCGTAGATCTCGCCGGTCTCGTAGTTGACGGCGTCGGCAGCCAGATACTTGCCCAGCAGGGCATCGGCGGCCAGCGACAGCGACTGCAGGCCAGCGTCCTGCAGCTTCTTGGCGGCGCGTGCCGAGATCTTCTGGCCAGCCTGGGCGACCACTTCGCCGGTGTCGGCATCGACCAGGTCGAACTCCGGCTTCACACCGCGCCAGCGTTCCGGCTTGTACGGCGTGACCCAGCCCTCACCGCGCTTCTCGTAAGGCACGGTCTCATAGAAGGTCTTGAGGATTTCCTCACCGTCCATGCCCAGGGCATAGAGGAAGGTGGTGGCTGGCAACTTACGACGACGGTCGATACGGACGTAAACAACATCCTTGGCGTCGAACTCGAAGTCGAGCCACGAACCGCGGTACGGGATCACGCGCGCAGCAAACAGCAGCTTGCCCGACGAGTGGGTCTTGCCCTTGTCGTGATCGAAGAAGACGCCTGGCGAACGGTGCATCTGGGAAACGATGACGCGCTCGGTGCCGTTGACGATGAAGGTCCCCTTGTCCGTCATGAGCGGGATATCGCCCATGTAGACGTCCTGCTCCTTGATGTCCTTGACGGAGCGGGCACCGGTTTCTTCTTCGGTTTCAAAAACGATCAGGCGCAGCTTGACCTTCAGCGGAGCCGCGAAGGTCATGTCGCGCTGGATGCATTCCTCGACGTCGTACTTGGGATCTTCGAACTCGTAGGTGACGTACTCGAGGACGGCGCGTTCGTTGAAGTCCTTGATCGGGAAGACCGACTTGAAGACCGCTTCGATGCCCTGGTCCTTGCGCAGGCCCGAGCGCGTCTCGCGCTGCAGGAACTGTTCATAGGAGGCGCGCTGAACCTCGATGAGGTTCGGCATCTGCACCGCCTCAGGAATTCGACCGAAGGAGCTGCGGATGCGCTTCTTTCCGGTGAACGAGGTGGCGGCAGCGATCTTACCCAAGGCGAGACCGTCGGAAGAGTTTGCCATTCTGTTTTCCCAATCGTGGGCCGTGAAGCCCGCGTCAATGCAGCAGCCACGGCACGCCGACCGGCGACCCGTGACCAAAAAGTTCTGGCGGCATCCACCCTCGGCCTCACGGGCCAGGACGCCTAAAATGCCCGCCCCATGGGATTGGAGCGACGCCTTCGCACCGGTCAGGAGGGCGACAAACCGGGCCTCGGCGCTTTCGCGCGGGATTCTCTGGAATCTGCGGAACGGGCACTTATACGCGAAAGTGCAGCAAAATAAAGTCCCCAGATCGGGGATAAGCCATGCCTGATGCCTATACCTTTGCCCGCCACAGTTATGTTAGCGTGGCGGTATGAAGCCCAACACCCTGCCCCTTCTGGCCGTAACGGCCCTTGCCCTGTCGCTGTCGGCCTGTGCGACCAAACCGGCCGAACCTGCCGAGATCGTCTATGCCGGTCCGGCCACTCAGGAGAACTGGGAAGCGGGTCAGGCGGCCTATCTGGCCTGGAACGGCCAGCAGCGGGGCTGGACCACGACCGAGAGCGGGCTGCAGTATCGCCGTTTAGGCAAGGCCAATGCCAAGGGCACCCAGCCGGTGGCGACCGATACGGTCAAGGTCCACTATCGCGGCACCTTCATCGACGGGCGCGAGTTCGACAGCTCCTATTCGCGCAATGAGGCAACCAGCTTCCCGCTGAACCGCGTCATCGCGGGCTGGACCGAAGGCGTGGCCCTGATGCGGACCGGCGAGACCTATGAGTTCGTGATCCCGGCGGATCTGGCCTATGGGCCGCGCTGGGTCGGCGGGCAAATTCCCGCGAACTCGACGCTGAAGTTCACTGTGGAACTTCTGGAAGTTAATCCCGCCAACTAACACGGCTCTTTCACAGATGGCTTGACGCGGGCGACGGCACAATGTGCTGTGCCCGCGCTTCGGGTCACGCATTGGGGAGGGCCCGCCAGGAGGGCCCTTCGATGAAATCACGTCTTGCCGCCGTCAGCCTTGCGGCGCTTGTAGCCGTCAGTGCCGCGCCCGTTCTGGCGCAGGCAGGTGATCCGGCCCTGCCCGTCGCCCTGGCCCCCATTCCGGCAGCTCGTGACGTGGCCTATCCCGGCACGATCGGCCTGTGGGTCGATGCCAGCGACACCGACCAGCGCATCGTGAAGGTGCGCCAGACCGTGCCGGTCGAGACGGCCGGTCCGATGACCTTCTTCTATCCCCAGTGGATTCCCGGCAACCACGGCCCGGTCGGTCCGATCTCGCAAATCGCCAACCTGCACTTCTCGGCCAATGGGCAGCGGATCGAGTGGATCCGCAACACTCTGCATCCCTGGTCCTATCAGATTACCGTGCCGGAGGGCGTGAGCCAGGTCGACGTCAGCTTTAACTGGCTGACCCCGATCGAAGGCTCGCAGGGTCGGGTCGTCATCACGCCTGAAATGCTGAACCACCAGTGGGAAAAGGCCGTCCTCTATCCGGCGGGTCATTACAGTGGCCAGATCACCTATCAGCCACATCTGAAGCTGCCCGAAGGCTGGTCCTACTCCGGCGCGCTCAAGGTCACGGGGCAAGTCGATGGCTATCAGACGCTTGAGCCGATCAACCTGGAGCATCTGGCCGACAGCCCCGTCTTCGCCGGCCAGCACTTTGCCCGCTACGACCTTGATCCCAATGGCCGCTCGCCCGTCCATCTGAACGTGGTCGGCGACACGCCGGAAATGATCGTCATCAAGGACGAGCATCTGGCCCTGCACCGCAATCTGGTGCGCGAGGCCGACCTGCTGTTCGGGGCCCGCCACTTCGACCGCTACGACTTCCTGCTGGCCGTGACCGACAAGCTGGGCGGCATCGGACTGGAACACCAGCGGTCCAGCGAGAACAGCGTCGATACAAAATACTTCACCGACGCCAGCAGCACCATCGCCGACCGCGACCTGCTGGGCCACGAATACATCCATAGCTGGAACGGCAAATGGCGTCGTCCCGCCGACCAGATGGTCGCCAACTTCAACGAGCCGCTGCAGAACTCGCTTCTGTGGGTCTATGAGGGCCAGACCCAGTACTGGGGCCTGATCCTGACGGCGCGCGCGGGTCTGATGACAAAGGACCAGGCGCTGGGCGTGCTGGCCGCCACCGCCGCCAGTTTCCAGAACGCCCAGGGCCGCCAGTGGCGCGCGCTTCAGGACACCACCAATGACCCCATCATCCAGCAGCGCCGCCCCCAGCCGTGGCCCAGCGTCCAGCGTTCGGAAGACTATTATCGCGAAGGCTCGCTGATCTGGCTGGATGCCGACACCCTGATCCGGGAAAAGACCAACGGCCGCAAATCGCTGGACGACTTCGCCAAAGGCTTCTTCGGTATCGAGGACGGCAATTGGGAAGCCAAACCCTATAGCTTCGATGATGTGGCCGCGGCCCTGAACAATGTGGTCGAACACGACTGGGCGGCCTTCCTTCGCCAGCGCGTGGATGCCGTCGGTCCTGATGCGCCTGCGCCGCTGAACGGGTTTGAACAGGGCGGCTACCGCCTGGTCTTCAAGGACACGCTCAATCCCTATCAGGCCCTTCTGAACAAGGAGCTGAAGCGCAACGACTTCCTCTATTCGCTGGGCTTCCAGACCAATGCAACCAACCGCATCACCTCGGTCATCTGGAACAGCCCCGCCTTCCAACAGGGCCTCAGCGCAGGATGGGATATTATCGCCGTCAACGACCGCGCCGCCAGCAACGACGCCCTGAGGGACGCCATCACTGCGGCCAGTGACGGCGGCCCCGCAATCACCCTCATCGTCAAGCGTGACGACCAGTTCAAGACCGTCACCTTTGATTACCGCGATGGCCTGCGTCATCCGCATCTGGAGCGGATCGAGGGCACGCCCGACCGCTTGGGCGACATCCTGTCACCGCGCCAGCGCAGCCAGAGCCGTCGATAAGAATCGTCAGGCAGAACCGAGTAAAAACATGAAACGTCCCCTCGCCGCCGCCGTCCTGGCCCTGCTCCTGACCAGCGCCAGCAATACCGCCCTGGCCCAGGGCACCGCCTCGCCGTGGACGGGTCCACAGGCCCCGGCGTCCCCGACGCCCCAGAACACGCCACTGGCTCTGCCCCGGGCCCTGCCGCCGATCCCGGCCCCGACCCAGGCCACCTACCCCGGCGTGATCCGCTATGAGGTCGACGCCACCGACGTGGAGCGCAAGATCGTCAATGTCCGCCAGACCATTCCGGTCAAGGCGGGCCCCCTGGTCCTGCTCTATCCCAAGTTCCTGCCCGGCAACCATGCGGCGACGGGCCCGATTCAACTGCTGTCCGGCGTGACTGTGACGGGCAATGGCCAGCGTATCGAATGGCTGCGCGATACGGTCGATGCCTATGCCTTCCACGTCGATGTGCCCCAGGGCGTCAGCGAGATCGTGGTCGAGTTCCAGTGGCTGACCCAGCCAAGCAATGCCACCTGGCGCGTCGTCATGACGCCCGAGATGGTCAACCTGCAATGGGAGAAGGCCCTGCTCTATCCGGCGGGCTATCATTCGACCGGCATCACCTTCCAGCCGTCGATCCGGCTGCCGGAAGGCTGGAACTATGGCGTGGCCCTGGATACCGAGCGTTTCGAGGGCGGCGTGGCGACGTTCAGCCCGGTGGACCTCTATACCCTGATCGACAGCCCCCTGTTCGGCGGTGCCCACTTCCAGCGCCATGAGATCGATCCCAAGGGCGACAGGGTTCACCTGAACATCGTGGCCGATGCCGAAAAGCACCTGAAGCCCACGACCGAGCAACTGGCCTGGTTCGAGAACCTGATCACCCAGGGTGACCGCCTGTTCGGGGCCCGTCCCTACGACCGCTATGAGTTCCTGGTCGCCGCGACCTCGAAGATGGGTGGCATCGGGCTGGAGCATCATCGCTCGTCGGAAAACACCGTCCCGACCGACTTCTTCACCGACTGGGGCAAGAGCCTGGGCAGCGTCGGCCTGTTGCCGCACGAATACGTCCACACCTGGAACGGCAAGCGCAACCGCCCGGCCGACGAGTTGACGGCCAACCACAACGTCCCGACCCAGAACACACTTCTGTGGGTCTATGAAGGCCAGACAGAATACTGGGGCGACGTCCTGACCGCACGCTCGGGTCTGGCTCCCAAGGAAGACATCATTACCAGCTTTGCCGAGGTGGCGGCCTTCTACGCCAACCAGCCCGGCCGCCAGTGGCGCCCATTGCAGGACACCAACAACCACAACCTGCTCGGCTATCGCACCAGCAATCCCTACTCCTCGTGGATGCGCGGCACCGGCGACTATTACCGCGAGGTCCTGCTGGTCTGGCTGGATGCCGATACCCTTATCCGCGAGGCGACCAACGAGCGCAGGTCGCTGGATGACTTTGCCAAGGCCTTCTTCGGCGGGGATGAAGGCTCCTATGCCCCGCGCGGCTATGTTTTCGAGGATGTGGTCGCGGCCCTGAACGCCGTTCATCCCCACGACTGGGCCAGTTTCCTACGCACCCGACTGGACGCCGCAGGGCCGGATGCCATGGCACCGCTGGACGGCCTTGAGCGGGCGGGCTGGCGTCTGACCTATACGGACGAGCTGACGGCGGCCGAGAAGAAAATCCAGTCCGGCTGGACACGGGACTTCCAGTATTCGCTGGGCTTTACCCTGTCCTCATCGAACAAGCTGACCGGCATCCGTTGGGGTGGTCTGGCGTTCGAGAGCAACATCGGTCCCGACTGGGAACTGGTGGCGGTCAACGATACCGCAGCCAGCCCCGACAAGCTGCGCGAAGCCGTGACCGCCAACAAGAATGGCGCGGCCCCGATCAAGCTGCTGCTCAAGCGCGGGGACGAGTTCCGGACGGTCCAGTTCGACTATACCGGCGGTCTTCGTTATCCGCGGCTGGAACGCATCGAAGGTACCCGCGACCGCCTGAGCGAGATCCTGGCCCCGCGTCGCCGCTAAGGGACCGACGTATGCATTAAGAGGCCCGCCCTTCGGCGGGCCTTTCCTTGGCCAGCGCTCAAGGCTATCGAGCTAAAGAAAAGGCTGTCTTTGCTTTCAGTGCTGATGAGCCGTCTTGCGTCAATTGCTTCCGTCATCCTCCGACAAGCCGCATAGCGGCG
>DLIT01000079.1:14447-15139 GCA_002483865.1 Brevundimonas sp. UBA7635 | reverse complement strand
CTCATAACCTGAAGGTCGCAGGTTCAAATCCTGCTCCCGCACCCAAATCATAAAGCCCTGCAGCCCAAAGCCGCAGGGCTTTATACTGTCCGGTGCTCGGCCCTTAAGAGGCCAGGTGCGCAAGGGCGGCGTGGCCATGGCAGAAACCGCTGAAAAATCGTTTTGAACAAGGGTAACCTTGGCCTTGCAGGCGCGTTAGGACTGGTTCGCTGGACCGGGTTTCGCGTCCTTTGTCCCGCCGTTTCACCCTGCCTCAGTGGATCCACGCCCTTGATCGAACTCGCTCCGCAAGCCGTCGCTACGATTGATGATGTGATCGTTACGGCGGCCCGGCTGCCGCCATCGGCGGGCGAGGCGGCCTTTTCCGTTGTGAGGCTTGATGATCAGGCGATCGGACGAGCCACGCGCCTTGATGAAGCCCTGGCCCAGGTCCCAGCGGTCGCATTGTTCAGGCGCACATCGAGTCTTTCGGCCAACCCCACGACCCAGGGCATTTCGGTCCGCGCCCTGGCCCCATCGGGTGCCGGGCGCAGCCTGGTGACTCTGGACGGTGTGCCGCTTAATGATCCGTTCGGGGGGTGGGTCCTGTGGTCGCAACTGCCGACCGAAGCCCTGTCAGGCCTTGATATCGTGCGGGGGGCAGGGGCAGGCCCCTATGGCGCAGGGGCTCTGACCGGAGTCATTCAACTGCG
>DLIT01000079.1:12117-14376 GCA_002483865.1 Brevundimonas sp. UBA7635 | reverse complement strand
TCGCTGTCGGTACGGGCCTCGGCCTATGAGGAGGAGCGCGGCTCGGGTCTGGCCGGGGCGCGATCCAGCGCCAGTGGTCATCTGTTGTCCGCCACCCTTGCCCAGCCCTCGATCGAGGGTAACTATGGCTGGCGGCTGCAGGTCTGGCGACGTGAAAGCGACTTCGCCAACAGTTCCGCAGCCGTGTCCGCGGACCGTAACCAGACCACCCCGGCGAATGAGCAGTACGAGACCCCCGCGACCGGCTGGGGCCTGAACGCCGCCCTGCGTCGCCAGTCTCGCGACTTTGCGGGCGGACGGCTGGAGTGGGAACTGGGGGCAGACGCCCGGTTCAATGAGGGCGAGACTCGCGAGCGCTTTCGTTACATGGAGGGCACTTTTACGCGCGGCCGGATCGCAGGCGGGAAGGCGTCGGTCGCCGGGCTTTACGGCGAGGCGTCCTGGGCCACCAGCCTATGGCTGATCGCCGGTGGGTTGCGTCTGGATGGTTGGCGGAATGAGGAAGGCAGGCGGATTGAACGCGATCTGCAGAGCCAGAATCTGACCCTCAACGAACAGGATCCGGAGCGCTCGGGCGAGGTATTCAGTGCCCGTATGGCGGCGCGTCGTTGGCTTGGCGGGGGCTGGGCGGCCCGCGCGGCGGCCTATAGCGGTTTTCGTCCCGCCACCCTGAATGAGTTGCATCGTCCCTTCCGCGTCGGCAACGACCTGACCGAGGCCAATGCCGCCCTGGTGCCGGAGACCCTGCAGGGGATCGAGGCGGGCTTGGCGTATGAGGGGCCGCTTTCGGCCTTTGGGGCCACCGTCTTCTGGAACCGTATCGATGACGCTATCGTCAATGTCACCCTGGCCGAGGGGCCCGGTACCTTCCCCCGGGCGGGCTTTGTTCCGGCAGGCGGCGTGCTGCGACAGCGCCAGAATGCGGGGAGGATCGAGGCTTTCGGGCTGGAACTGACGGCCCGGCAGCGTCTGGGTGACAGCCTTGAACTGCATGGTGCGATCTCGGCGACGGATGCTCGTCTGGACGGCGGTAATGCCGCCCCTCAACTGACCGGGCTTCGACCGGCCCAGGCACCGATCTGGAGCGCGACAGCGGGTATGGACTGGCAGGCCAGGCCGACGCTGAACCTTGGGCTTCAGGCACGCTATGAGAGCAAGCGCTATGATGATGATCTCAACAGCCGCATTCTGGATCCGGCGCTGACGCTGGATGCCCGCGCCGATTGGCAAGTCACCGACCAGGCCAGCCTGTGGCTGGCGGCAGACAATCTTCTGGACGCCGAGGTCGAGGTCTCGCGCACGGGCTCGGGCGTGGCTGGCTATGGGGTCCCACGTACCTTCAGGCTGGGTTTACGGTTGACCTACTAGACCTGGGCTGTCTCCAGGCGCGTATTTATAGTCGCAGCCTCCTGAAGTTCCTCCGATTAGACCTAGTCGTCCCTGACGATTGGCTTTAGCAAAAGCGCCTCAATTTTGAAGGTGCGGGCGTGGCCTGACTTTTCAAGTTCAATGGTCACGGGCGCTTGTACGGCTGGGTTCCGGCGCGTTTTTGTTCGTGACGTGCGGGGACGTGTGTATGAAGCGACTGTTTGCCTATCTGATCATCGGGGCGATGATCCTTGGCGTGGTGACCGGCTGGGGCATCAACCATTTCTCGACAGCTGAGCAGGCTCAGGCTGCGGCAACGAATCTTAGCCTGATCACCGATGTTTTCCTGCGCCTGATCAAGATGATCATTGCGCCCCTGGTCTTCACGACCCTGGTGGCGGGCATTGCCCACATGGAGGATGCCGCCTCGGTCGGACGCATCGGGGTCAAGACCATGACCTGGTTTGTCGGGGCCTCGATCGTATCCCTGGTCCTGGGTCTGGTCATGGTCCAGTTGCTGCAACCGGGAGCGGGGATGAACCTGCCCGAAGCAGCCCTGGCCACGGCTCCGGCAGCGTCGACTGATAATTTCTCGTTGCACAACTTCATCACCCATCTGGTGCCCACCTCGATCTTTGATGCCCTGGCGCGCAACGAGATCCTGCAGATCGTGGTCTTCTCCCTGTTCGTCGGCACGGCGGTCGCGGCCCTTGATGACAAGGCCCCCGCGGTCATGGTCATCGTCGAACAGGCCGCCAACATCATGCTGAAGGTGACCGAGTTCGTGATGAAGATGGCCCCGCTGGCCATCTTTTCGGCCCTGGCCTCGACCATCGCCACCCAGGGGGTGGAGATGATCGGCGTCTATGCCAAGTTCGTGCTCGGCTTCTA
>DLIT01000079.1:10661-12104 GCA_002483865.1 Brevundimonas sp. UBA7635 | reverse complement strand
CGGGCGATCCGCACCCCGACGTTGCTGGCCTTCTCAACGGCCAGCTCGGAAGCCGCCTATCCGCGAATCCTGGAGGCCCTGCCCAAGGTGGGCGTGCGTCGCCGGATCGTCAGCTTTGTCCTGCCGCTGGGCTATTCGTTCAACCTGGACGGATCGATGCTCTATTGCACCTTTGCCACCATGTTCATCATGCAGGCCCATGGCGTGCAGCTGAGCGTCTCGCAGCAGATCTTCATGTTGCTGCTGTTGATGGTGACATCCAAGGGCATCGCAGGCATTCCGCGGGCCTCGCTGGTGGTCATCATGGCCACCCTGACCTATTTTGGTCTGCCTGAAGCCTGGATTGCCATTGTTTTGGGCGTCGACCACCTGCTCGACATGGGGCGCTCGGCCACCAATGTGGTCGGTAACTCGGTCGCGGCCGCTGTGGTCGCCAAGTGGGAAGGTGAACTGGACGAGGCCCCCGAAGATGGCGCTCCTCCAAAAGAAGAGGGCACGCCAGCCCTCGCCTGAGGCCGGTCGCTTTAGCTGGATATAATAACGGCCGCCTGCCGATCGGAAGGCGGCCGTTATCGCGTTCAAACACGCCCGTTTCGCTTACTTGCGACCGCGTTCGATAAAGGCCCGCACCGAGGCGGCGACCTTGCCCTGAGCCCGCGCGCCGTCGCAGACGATGGGCTTGAAATAGGCGCTCAGGCTGGTGGAACGGATCGCCTCCCATTCGGCGCTATCGTCGGGATAGCGCTCGATCAGGTTCCCCGCCGCGTCATACTCGCTCTCGGCTACCAGGCGAGACTGGTTGGCCGCGCACCTCAGTTCATACTCATCAAGCTTGTAGGACAGGTCACTGGCCGCATTCTGGCTCGGCACGCGCGCAATGTGGACCTGGACGACGTCGCCTGTAGTGGGCAGGGGCGACAGGCGAACCAGATAGACCTGTCGGTCGTTCTGGGAAAAGCCCTGCCATTCCTCTGCAGCCGGCGCGGCCTCGGCAGCGGGGGCGGCGACGTCCTGGACTGGAACATCCTGGGGCACAGCGTTCTGGGCCAAAGCCGGACTCAGGCCGATGCAGGCGGCAAGACAGGTGCCAAGGTATAGTGATTTCATTTTTTCCTCCCTTGAACTCAGGCGATAACACACCCGATACCGCCGATTTTCAACTGGTCTCGTCTTGGCCAGATTTGGCCCATAGGGTCAGGTCATGATCCGAAGTTCAGATCGCATTCTTTCCATCCTGATGGCACTTATCCTGGCATTGGGTTTCCTGGCCGGTTCCGGGGCATGGACGCCTTCGGCCGCCCAGACCGCAAGCCGCGCGGTGCCGGGCGATTTCGTCTCTGAGCGCATTCACGTCGAGGTGCGCGGCGAGGGACCCGATGTGATCCTTATCCCCGGTCTGGCTTCGACAGCTGCCATTTGGGATCGCACGGCCAGGGCCCTGGA
>DLIT01000079.1:9507-10500 GCA_002483865.1 Brevundimonas sp. UBA7635 | reverse complement strand
TTCCGGATCAGATCAGTCGCGTGATGGCTGTGGATTCCTCGCCCTTCTTTCCCAGCCTTATAAGCGCAGGCGCGACCAGTGCCGATGTCGAGCCCCTGGCCCGTCTGGTCTATCAGGGGCTGATTTTGTTCGGCGATGATGCGCTGCGGACCCAGGCTCGGTCGGCGGGACTGGAACTGGGCGGGGCCAGTGACAGCCTGTTCAACTCCCTGGGCTGGCAAGGCGGGGATCGTCGGACCCTGGCTCAGGGCCTCTATGAGGTCATGACGTCGGATCTGCGCGCGCGTTTGCCTGACATCACTGTGCCCGTGACCGTGGTCTATGGCTGGAGCAACGACAGTCGCAGCCCGCGGGCCCAGGTCGATGGCCTGTTCCGGCTCGGCTATCGCAACCTGCCCCGACCCGCTACCTTCGAGCGGATAGAAGGGGCCGAGCATATGGTCATGATTGACCAGCCGCGGCGCTTCCAGGCAGCTGTCGAGCGTTTCTTGCGCTAAGGAGTGCTGGCATCTTGCCTGTGAACTGTGGTTCCGGCATCAGGCCCAATAGGCACAAAAGGGATGGGGCAATGCGTATTGGGGCGATATTGGTGGTGATGACCGCTGCCATGACCTTGGCGGCCTGTGCCACGGCACCTGATCCGATTGCGAGCAATCTGCCGCTGAGAATGGCCTTCAGCGAGCCGGTTGAGAGCCTGCGCGAAAAGAGCGCTGCGGGGGATCGAAACGCCCAATATGGCCTCAGCCTGCTGATGAAGCTCGGGCTTCGGGGGGTAGAGGTCGACGCCCTTGGCTCCGAGGCCCTGCGAGCTCAGGCAGGGCGGACGGTCACCACGTCACAGGCCATCTATGTTCCTCCGGCGGTCAAGGGTGGCTCGGGGTCGGTAATGAATGTGAACTCGGCCTCGCCGGGCATTACGGATGAGGAGGCCCGTCGTCTCGATATGTGCGGCTTTACGGCCCTGACAGGCGCACCGGCGATGGGCGGGATCCT
>DLIT01000079.1:4202-9405 GCA_002483865.1 Brevundimonas sp. UBA7635 | reverse complement strand
CACATGGGTATGGCGGGGCCAGAGGCGGTTGCCAAGGCAGAGGCCGCGTCCCAGCGGATTATCGAGTTGTGCGGAGAGGCCGAAGCCTCCTGGCATGCGCGGGTCATGCGGGCCAACCTCTATCTGATGGCTGATCAGCCCCAGGCGGCGGTGGATGTGCTCGGACCCTTGCCCATTCCTGCGCCTCGTCCCATCGGCGGTTTTGGGGCCCTGACCCTGATGAAAGCCCAGAGCCGCCTGGGCGACTGGAGTGGCTATGCCCGCACTCGCGATGCCCTGATGGCCGCGTCGATCGAGGCTCTCGCCAGCGAGCCGGGCGGGCACCTGGTCGAGCGCTTTGATGCCCGAAACGGGGCGGTCAGCCTGTTTGAGCGCCAGGGGCGCAGCAGTTATGGCCTGACATTCCTGCGCATGGCCGTGGTCGAGTGGACAGATACGCAAGCCCGGCCTCTTGGATATGTGCTGAGCACCAGTTCAATGGGCGGTGCCGATAGGGGCTTCTTCCTGGATGAATACAGCTGCGAGGGGCGCGGCACGCTCAGATATTTCGAGACCATGCCCACTGATGCGGTGATCCGCGACGTGGTCAGACAGCGCATGGCAGGCGAGCTGGAGCTTGTGACCTTAAGGGTGGATCATCCCGGTCCGGTCTGTCGCTGGCCCGGCATGGTCGCCCCGGGCCTGGGTAATGATCCTACGATCCGGGTCGAGTATCAGGCTCAAGCGGCCGACTGAAGGGCTTCCAGCACGCCCTTGCCATAGCGCTCCAGCTTGCCCGCACCCACGCCCGCGATGCGGCCCAGTTCGGACAGGCTGCGCGGTTCGCTAAGCGCGATTTCCACCAGGGTCTTGTCCTGGAAGATGACGTAGGGCGGCACGCGCTGTTCGCTGGCCCGGTCCCGACGCCAGTTGCGCAGAGACTCGAAACGGGCGCGCACGTCGGTGTCCAGCGCCTCGACCGCCAGGTTTCGACCGGCGTTGCGGCGCGGGCGATCCTCGACCACCACCCGTGCCGGAGGCTTCCTGACCTGGACCGCCCGCTCACCGCGATAGACGGCACGCACGGCCTCGGGGTCGCCCAGGCGAATGATCGGCATGCCTTCGTTGGGATCTTCGACCAACAGGCCCTCGAACAGCAGGTGGTCAAGCACGTCACGCCAGCCGTTGACCGACAGTTCAGTGCCTATGCCCCAGGTCGAGATCTGGCTTTCCCACGGCTGGACGTCCTTGGTGCGTCCGGTCAGGTGATCGATGATGCGGTTCTTGCCATAGCGTTCGCCCATGCGCTGGACGGCGGCCAGGGCCTTCTGGGCTGGTATCACGGCATCAAATGTGGCGGGCGGATCGCCGCAGATATCGCAGACGCCGCAGGGCTGGGCGTCATGCTCGCCAAAATATCGACGCACGGCCTGGGGACGACAGGCGGCCCCATCGAGCATGACGAACAGCTGGCGCACCTTGCGGGTCTGAACCTGTTTGACCTCCTCAGCCATGGGCCGCCCCTCAAGGCGACGCAGGGACCAGGCGATGTCTGAGGGGCCATAAAGAGTGATGCCCTCGGCTGGCTCGCCGTCACGGCCCGCGCGGCCGATCTCCTGCCAATAGGCCTCAAGGCTGCCGGGGGGATCAGCGTGGATGACGAAGCGCACGTCGGGTTTATCGACGCCCATGCCAAAGGCGATGGTGGCGACCATGACGGCCCCGTCCTCGGCCAGGAAGCGTTCGAGGCGCTGGTCGCGCTCCTTCGCATCAAACCCGGCGTGGTAGGCAATGGCATTGGTGCCTGCGTCGCGCAGGGTCTGGGCGACGCGCTCGCAGCCGTCGCGGCTGCCGCAATAGACAACGCCCGACTTGCCGCGACGCTCGCGCACCAGTTCGACCACGGCGGCATCAGTGCGCGCCCGGCTGCCGTTGATCTTGCGTTCGGCGGACAGTTGCAGGTTCGGGCGGGCAAAGCTGTCGACAAAGACCCTGGCCCCTTCCAGCCTCAGCGAGGCCAGGATGTCGTCGCGGGTCCGGGCATCCGCCGTGGCCGTTACCGCGATGCGGGGAACATGGGGAAAGACCTCGACCAGACGTCCCAGGCTGCGATAGTCGGGGCGAAAGTCGTGGCCCCATTGCGAGACGCAGTGGGCCTCATCGATGGCGATCAGACTCAGCTCGATGTCAGCCAGCCGCTCCAGCATGGAGCCCGCCGCCAGACCTTCGGGCGAGACATAGAGCAGGTCCAGCTCGCCATTGCGGGCCGCCCGCCAGATGGCGGAGCGTTCGTCCATCGAGACGCCGGAATCCAGGCGAGCTGCCGCCACGCCCTGCTGCTTCAGGGCCTCCACCTGATCTGTCATCAGGGCGATCAAAGGCGAGACCACCAGGCCCACACCAGGACGCAGGATGGCCGGTACCTGGTAGCAGACGCTCTTGCCGCCCCCCGTGGGCAGGACGGCCATCACGTCGCGGCCATCCAGAATCTCGGAAACAACCTCGGCCTGCAGGCCCCTGAAGTCGCCATGGCCCCAGACGCGCTTCAGCAGTTTGCGGGCCTCTGGCAGGCGGGGCGAGAGGTCGGCCTTGGCGCGTCGGTTGGCAGAAAACATGGGGCCGGGTTTAGACGGATGCGTGCCTGCCTGTCACCCGTTTCAGGCCGGTTTTGGCGCAAGGTCTACGCCTGGGACGTGAAAGCCGCTATGGAGCCGCAATGACCACCATCCTCTATGGCCGCCCGCCGGCAGTGTTTGATGTTCCCACGGCTGCGACCCAGGCCTCGCCCCTGATCCCTGGTGCGGCTTCGCTGGAAGCCCTGGAGCCCGGATCCGTGGACGAAGCCATGATCTATGCCCCGCCCGGGGCCATCGAGCGGCGCTACACCATCGCGCTTGCCCTGCGTGCGCTCAAGGTCGGTGGCCGTCTCGACATCATGGCCCCCAAGGACAAGGGAGGCTCGCGACTGGCCAAGGAGCTGAAGGGCTTTGGCCTTGAGTTCGGCGAGACGGCCAAGGCGCACCATCGTCGCTGCATCGTCGAACGGCCCGCGGCGATCGACGGGCTGGATGCCGCGCTCAAAGCCGGTGGTCCGCAGATCGTGCCGGGTCTGGAAGCCTGGTCGCAGCCGGGCATTTTCGCCTGGGATCGCATTGATCCGGGCACGGCGCTTCTGGCCCAAATTCTGCCGCCGCTGAAGGGGGCCGGGGCTGATCTGGGCTGCGGGTTCGGAGCCCTGTCCATCGTCGCCCTGCGCTCGAAAGAGATCACCAGCCTTCGCCTGATCGACCTGGACCGCCGTGCTATCGAGGCCGCCCGCAAGAATGTCGATGATCCGCGCGCCCGCTTTGAATGGGCCGATGTCCGCACTCTGCCAACGGCTGGCGAGCTGAACTTCGTCGTCTCTAACCCGCCCTTCCACGATGGTGGGGCCGAGGATCGCCGCCTGGGCCAGAACTTCATCCGCCAGGCCGCAGCCCTGCTGAAGACGGGCGGCGTGGCCTGGATCGTCGCCAACCGCCACCTGCCCTATGAGGCCGAGCTGAACGCCGCCTTCAAGCGGGTCCGCATGGTCGCCGACCAGGGCGGTTACAAAATCTTCGAGGCCATTAAATGAAATGGGCCTATCGCCCTTCAGGCTACTTGAGGCCCGTGATGGGAGGAGTGTGAGGCGTGAGCAAGAAAGCTTCTACTTCCCGCGTGGATAAGCTGCTGTCGTCCATGGGCTATGGCTCGCGGGCCGAGATGGCGCGCATGGCCAGGGCCGGGGGCATCATGCTGGACGGCGAGGACCTGACCGATGTGACCAGGCGCATCCCGGTGACGCCTGACCTTCCTGCGCGAATGGAGATCGACGGCGAGCCGCTGGATCCGGTGCCGGGCCTGGTGATGATGCTGAACAAGCCCTTGGGCATGACCTGTTCGCACAAGGAGGACGGGGCGCTCGTCTATGACGTCCTGCCCGAACGCTGGCGCAGGCGCGATCCGGCCATCTCGACCATCGGCCGGCTGGACAAGCAGACCTCGGGCCTGCTGCTGCTGACCGACGACGGTGACCTGCTGCACCGGGTCATCAGCCCCAGGCGTCATGTGCCCAAGGTCTATCGCGCCCAACTGGCCAGGCCGCTTGCCGGCACCGAAGGCGAACTGTTTGCGTCGGGCCAACTCATGCTTGAGGGCGAGGACAAGCCTCTGGCCCCGGCCCATCTGGAAGTAAAGTCACCGACCGAAGCCCTGCTGACGGTGACCGAAGGCCGCTATCACCAGGTGCGCCGGATGTTTGCTGCCGTCGGCAACCACGTCGAGGCCCTGCATCGCGAGCGCCTGGGCGCGCTGGCCCTGCCCGATGATCTGGAGCCGGGACAGTGGATCCTGCTCAGTCAGGACCAGATCGATTCGATCTTCACAGTTGCGACAGACCGTCCCGGTCAGGGAACCCCTTCTTGAGACGGCGCACTCCCTTCCTGTAGCCGGAAGGAGAGAAACATGAATGCCAACCCTGACCGCGCACTGGATCGCAACGAAGCTGAGCTGGTGGCCCAGACTAAAAGCGCGGGCGACCATACCGATCGCGAACTGATTGAGCTGATCAAGAAGCTGCGGGCGCGGCGCGATCGTGTCCAGCGCATGATCCGTACGCGCTCACGATCTGCCCAGAAGAAGGGTGAAACCCAGGTCGATGCTGGCGCGCGCGAAAAAAAGGCCCAGCTGGTTGAAGCCATCGAAACCGTCGACGCCGAGATCAAGCGCCGCAAGTCGCCTGATTTCCAGGCCAAGCAGGCCACACAGAATCTGCGCGAAGCTGTGGACCGCAAGGATGAGGCCCACCAGTCCGGTGACGGCTATCGCACCGCCGATACCGGCCCGGCCGAGATTCCCAATGAGCAGATTCCGCCATCAGGTGCCTTCCATGCCGAGGGGCATCGCCCGGCGCTTGGTCGCTCGCGGGGCCGCTGATTGGCCGCTGATTGGGCGCTGGTCGGGCTCTGGCGGGCTTGACCTGAGGCTTCGTCTCGCGCACCCCGATGGCCATGACCCTGGCCAAGATCTGCGGACTGTCTGAACCGGCAACCCTTGAGGCGTCGCTGCATGGCGGTGCGGCCTATGTCGGCGCGGTGATTTTCCCGAAGAGCCCCCGCCATATCCCCCCGCAAGAGGCCGGCTACCTGTTCGAGCGCGCGCGTCGTCATGCCCGCATCGTTGCGGTGGTGGTCAATCCTGATGA
>DLIT01000079.1:0-3916 GCA_002483865.1 Brevundimonas sp. UBA7635 | reverse complement strand
CCGCAAAATATAGCCCAGGCTGTGCAGGTTTCCGGCGCGCCTATGGTCGATGTCTCCTCTGGCGTGGAAAGCGCTCCCGGTGTTAAGGACGTGGCCCTGATCCGTGAATTCCTCGGGCACCTGCATTCGGGTCGTCCGCACGCGAAAGACTGTTGTTCGTGAACCAGATGCTTCCCAACACCTACGCCTGGCCAGACGCGCAAGGACGTTTTGGTCCCTACGGCGGACGCTTCGTGCCTGAAACCCTGATGCCGCTCATCCATGAGCTGCAGGCGGCCTATGAAGCGGCCTGTGCGGACCCGAGCTTTCAGCAGGAACTGGACGGCTATCTGGAATATTACGTCGGCCGTGAAAGCCCGCTGTATCTGGCCGAGCGCCTGACCGAGCATTTCGGCGGGGCCAATATCTGGCTGAAGCGCGAGGACCTGAACCACACCGGCGCGCACAAGATCAATAACTGCATGGGCCAGATTCTGCTGGCCCGCCGCATGGGCAAGACCCGCATCATCGCCGAGACCGGGGCCGGCCAGCATGGCGTCGCCTCGGCCACCGTCTGTGCCCGCTTCGGCCTGCCGTGCACCGTCTATATGGGGGCCGTTGACGTCGAGCGGCAGCAGCCCAATGTCTTCCGCATGAAGCTGCTGGGGGCCGAGGTGAATGCGGTCACGGCGGGGGCGGCGACCTTGAAGGATGCCATGAACGAGGCCATGCGTGACTGGGTCACCAATGTGGCTGATACCTATTACATTATCGGCACGGCGGCCGGCCCGGCTCCCTATCCGACCATGGTGCGCGACTTCCAGTCGGTCATCGGCAAGGAGATCAAGCGTCAGTCCCTCGCCCAGATCGGCCGCTTGCCCAACGCGGTGGTCGCCTGCATCGGCGGGGGATCGAACGCCATTGGGGCCATGCACCCCTTCATCAATGACGCCGAGGTGCGCCTGATCGGAGTCGAGGCGGCGGGCCATGGGCTGGATACGCCCGAACACGCGGCCAGTCTGAAGGGCGGCCGCCCGGGCGTCCTGCACGGCAACCGCACCTATCTGCTCCAGGATGACGACGGCCAGATCCTGGAGGGGCACTCGATCTCGGCGGGCCTGGACTATCCGGGGATCGGGCCTGAGCACGCCTGGCTTAATGACCTGGGACGTGGCGAATATCTGTCGACCACGGACGACGAGGCGCTGGAGGCCTTCCAACTGCTGTCGAAGCTTGAGGGCATCATTCCTGCCCTGGAGCCTTCCCATGCCCTTGCCCGCGTGGGCGAAATCGCCAGGGATATCGGCAAGGGCGGGGACGTGGTCCTGGTCTTGTCCGGACGCGGCGACAAGGACATCTTCACCGTAGCCAATCACCTGGGGGTTAAACTCTGATGCTCACTCTTGCGACCCTGGCGGCGGTTACCGCTCTCGTTTCGCCGACCCTGACCCTGGCCCAGAGTCCGGCACCAACCCAGACGCCGGCTCCCGCCGAGTCCTTCCAGCCGGCACCGCCGCCCGTGGCCAGCTTCCCGATCCTGGCCCCGGCAACCGAGGCTGCGGATTGTGGCGGCCTGCTGCGCACGGCAGCCTATTGCGTCACGGCCCAACTGACGGAAATCGGCACCCTGGCCGACCAATATATCGAGACCCTGGGTCAACTGGGCTGGCTGGCGGCTGATGGTGACGACAACCGTGTCATCTTCGTGCGCCGCCGCGAGGGCGGGGGCTGCGACGGGATGCAGATGATCGCCTTCTATGATGAGGCCCGCCCGGTCACCCCCACCACGACGGGCTTCCTCGGCTTTGCCGCCATTCCTGGGGACATCTGTGTCGCTGCTCCGGCCACTCAGGACCCTGCTGCACAGGGCCCTGCTTCCCAGTGACCACGGCCCGCATCGACGCCCGCTTTGCCCAGCTGAAGGCTGAAGGCCGAGCCGGCTTTATTCCCTATGTCATGACCGGCGATCCGAGCCGCGACGAAGCCCTTGAAATCCTGCAAGGCCTACCGGCTGCGGGCGCGGACTTGATCGAACTGGGTCTGGCCTTTTCCGATCCCATGGCGGAGGGGCCACCGATCCAGCGCGCTGCCCTGCGCGGGCTGAAGGCGGGCATGACCCTGCGCGGCACGCTCGACTTGGTGGCCGATTTCCGCCAGTCGGACGAGACCACGCCCCTGATCCTGATGGGCTATCTGAACCCGGTCGAATCCTATGGCTATGAGGCCTTTGCCCGCGATGCGGCGGATGCTGGCGTTGATGGCCTGATCGTCGTCGACTGCCCGCCCGAAGAGGCTGACCCCCTCGCAGCTGCCCTGGACGCAGCCCAGGTCTCGCTGATCCGCCTGGCCACGCCGACCTCGGACGATGCCCGCCTGCAGGTCATTGCCCAGGGCACCTCGGGCTTTGTCTATTATGTCTCGGTCGCCGGGGTGACGGGGGTCAAGGAAGCCGTCGCCGCCGACGTGGCTCCGGCCGTCGAGCGCGTTCGCAAGGCGGCCGGTTTGCCGGTCGCGGTCGGCTTTGGCGTTAGAACGCCCGAGCGGGCAGCCGAGATCGCCAGGGTTTCCGATGCGGTGGTGGCGGGCTCGGTCTTCGTCGACGAGATCGCGACGGCGCTGGACGCCGGTGAGCCGGCGGTGCCGCGCGTCCTGGCCCGGGTGAAAGCCCTGGCCGATGCGGTGAAATCCGCCCGCCCCTAGTGCTTCCGTGGCGGAAACCGTCTAAAGGCGAGACATGGTCGAGAAACATCCTGACAACAAGCCGCGCGGCGGCTGGCTTTCCCGCTTTGCACCGGGCGTGCGCAAGATCGTCAGCCGGCGCGATACGCCTGACAATCTGTGGGTCAAGGATCCCGATACGGGCGAGATGCTGTTCCGTTCGGACCTGGAGGTGGCCCTGTGGGTCACGCCGTCGGGCCGCCACATGCGGATCAATGCCCCGACGCGCCTGAAGGCCACCTTCGACAACGGCGAATACCAGGCGATCGACACGCCGGACGTGCCCGAGGACCCGCTGAAGTTCTCGGACGGCAAGCCCTATCGCGAGCGCCTGAACGCTGCGCGCAAGGCGGCGGGCCGCAAGGACACCATGGCCATCGGCTTTGGCCAGATCAGCGGCACCCCGGCGGTGGTCATCGTCCAGGACTTTACCTTCATGGGTGGCTCCCTGGGCATGGCGGCCGGTGAGGCCTTCATCGCCGCCGCACGCGAAGCCATCCGACGCGGCGTGCCCTTCGTCTGCTTCACCGCTGCTGGTGGTGCCCGCATGCAGGAAGGCGCGCTCAGCCTGATGCAGATGGCCCGCACCACCCTGGCGATCCAGGAGCTGAAGGCCGCGCAACTGCCCTATGTCGTGGTCCTGACCGACCCGACCACGGGGGGCGTCACCGCCTCCTATGCCATGCTGGGCGATGTGCACCTGGCCGAGCCCGGTGCCCTGATCGGCTTTGCCGGCCCCCGCGTCATCGAGACAACCATCCGCGAGAAACTGCCGCCGGGCTTCCAGCGCGCCGAGTATCTCAAGGACAAGGGCATGGTCGACAAGGTTGTGGCCCGTGCGGACCTGCCCACCGTCCTGGGCCAGATCCTGTCCATGCTGTTGGGCGGCCAGCGCAAGGCGGCTTAAGGGTCGTCATGGACCCGATTTCCCAGCGCCTCCTGGCCCGCCATCCGCAGAAGATCGATCTGTCCCTGGATCGGATGCGGGCCCTGTGCGCGGCGCTGGGCAATCCCCAGGATCGCCTGCCCCCGGTGGTTCACGTTGCCGGAACCAATGGCAAGGGTTCCACCGTGGCTTTGCTGCGCGCCATTGCCGAGGCGGCGGGGCTGAGGGTCCATGTCTATACCTCTCCCCACCTGGTGCGCTTCAACGAGCGGATTCGCCTGGCGGGCAGGCTGATTGGTGACGACCAGCTGAACGCCATTCTCGACCGGATCG
>DLIT01000001.1:24048-29250 GCA_002483865.1 Brevundimonas sp. UBA7635 | reverse complement strand
CTCCCAGCAGCCCGTCCGGATCGACAGCCCGGAACGCCAGGCCGATCAGGGTCGCGATGGGGGCCAGGGTGATGTAGCGCTTGTGCCAGCTGATACGAAAACCCAGGGTCGGCTCACCGTGCCACATCTGGCGGCAGACCACGCCGGTGTCGGTAATCGAGGCGGCATCCGACCCGGCATAGGGGTTGGTCAGGGCAAAACAGGGGATTTCCTCTCCCCGCGCGAGACGTGGCAGATAGTGGTCCTTCTGCGCCTCGGTGCCATAGTGAAGCAGCAACTCGGCTGGCCCCAGCGAGTTGGGCACCATGATCGACACCGCTGCGGCCGAGCAGCGGGTCGACAGCTTCTGGATCACCTGACTGTGGGCATAGGCCGAAAAGCCCAGCCCGCCATAGGCCTTGGGGATAATCATGCCCAGGAAGCCCTTGTCCCGTGCATAGGCCCAAGCCTGGGGCGACAGGTCCTGCCACACCGAGGTGGTTTCCCAGTCATTGGCCAGATCGCACAGGCGTTCGGTCTCATTGTCGAGGAAGGCCTGCTCCTCTGCGGTCAGGCGAGCGCGCGGCATCTCCATCAGCCGCGACCAGTCCGGCCGACCCGAGAACAGCTCTGCGTCCCACCATACGCCGCCGGCCTCGATGGCCGCCGTTTCGGTAGGGCTCATGCGCGGCATGATCTTGCGAAACAGGCCCATGGCTGGCTTGGACAGAAGCGCCCGACGAAGCGGCCGCAGGGTCAGGACCGCCAGCATCGGTGAGGCCAGCGCCAGCAATACCAGCAGCGCCAGAGCGGTCAGCAGTCCCAGGCCCCATCCCGTCGCAATCCAGATCAGGACAGCGGTCGACCAAACCCACATACGGGCCTGGACCAGGCAAAGCACAAAGACCGCTGGCACCAGCGCCGCGATCCAGATCAGCATCGTCATTTCGCCCCCCATGGCCCCCTCAGACCGCCCAGCCCTTGCCGCCGCGATAGGCGTCGCGCACATGGGATGGCACAGCCTGATAGAGATGCGGCGTCGCGATCCTCAGTCGCTGCCGGGCCAAGTCGAGGGGCTCAACCAACAGGCGTTCATAGTCCTCGCCAGGCAGCCAGGCAGCGCGCTTGCCATCTTTCCAGGCCCTGAGGATTGAGCGGGCGCACGGATAGCCAGTGTGGGCCCGCATGAACTGAACCATGACCCCGGTGGCAATAAGGCCAAAACCGGAACTGCGCGTCTGGGCGTGGGAAAAGGCCACCAGGCAGGCTTCGCCGAGGGCATCGGCGTCAAAGCCGCACAGCACGTGCCAGATGTCGTGGACGTCACGCAGGCGGCGCGCATACCAGGCGCGCGGATGGGCCGCCTCGATCTCGATGTCCGCCACACGATGGCTTTCTTCGGCCAGGCCATAGGCCGAAAAGTTCTGAGCATCGATAAAAGCAAGATAGGCCGCTCCGACCGACCCCTGCGGACAGGCTTCCAGCCAGGCCCGATCCTGTAGCCGGTCTGCCAGTTCCAGACGGCGGTAGGCCTCATAACCGCCCTGGGGCGAGTTCAGCAGCCGCCGGTAACCCCAGTCCGTCGAACGCCCGGCCAGGGCGCTCATGATCTCGAACACCTGTTGAGTGTCGTCCTTGTCGCGCACCAGTCGTCTGAATGCGCGCCAGGCGCGAACCGGCTGCATCCGTGGTGGCGTTCCACTGGAAATCGGGCGGTTCAGAGCTTGCACTTCGCCGTGAAACGGCGACAGGATCGTGGCTACCTGCACTTGCAGTTTCCTCTAGGTAAGCATAAATACAGCCTATTATCTACATGAATGTCATTTACAGATATGTCAATTAATAAATCCGGAAAGCCCCGCCGTCGCCGTCGGACGCCAGAGGAAGCCCGCCGCGAAGCCATCGTCTCGGCCCGCAAGCTGCTGCTGACGGGGGGGCCTGATGCCATGACCCTGTCGGCCGTGGCCGCGGACATCGGCGTAACCCACGCCAACCTGATCCATCACTTCGGCTCGGCTGCAGGGCTGCAATCGGCTCTGATGGGTTCGATGGTCTCGGATTTGAACGAAGCTCTGGATGCCGCCATTGTTCGTCTGCGCACGGACGAGGGAGCTCCCTTGGAACTGGTCAATGCCGTCTTCGACGCCTTCTCGACCGGGGGAGCAGGACGCTTGGCGGCGTGGATCGCCCTGTCAGGTGACTTGTCGCATCTGGAGCCCGTCCGTGACGCTGTCCAAGCCCTGGTCACGGCCGTTCAGGAGAAGTTCGGCGACACCTCTGAAATGGCCCGCCAGCACATCGGATCGGCGGTCCTGTTTATCGCCATGAGCGCCTTTGGCGAAGCTCTGATCGGCGAGCCCGTCCGCAACATGCTGGGCCAGCCCGAGGATGCGACCCGCAAGGTCGTGGCCAACCTGCTGCCCAGCTTCATCCAGTCAAACGGCCGCGCCTGACACCAGGATCAGTCTGCTCAAAAAGAGAGGCCAGACCGCAGTCTGGCCCCGATGCCGTGAGCAAGAGGTGCAGGAAATGCCGAAGCAATAGAGCGGAACAGTTCGTATCAACTGGCGCGGCTAGCACCCAACATCAATTGACATCAATGTCAAGACTATTGTGCATCGACGTTAACGCGCCCGCTCTACCTCCAGTAAATCATTCCAGCGCCAATGGGGCTTGCCCAGCGCGACGCCGGGCGCATCGGCACCCTCGGCAAGATCCACGACCACAAAGCCCCTGACCGGCTCGGCCTTGCACTCAGCCGGGGCAAAAGCCACCGTAACCGACACGGCCTGACGCACCCCCGCCAGACCCTCGCCGTCCTGGCCCGCCGTAGTGATCCAGGCTCCATCCCAGATGACCAGAGCCCGCCCCACCGCGTCGGCATTGCGTGACAGTTCGGCTACCGCTGCCTGGACCTGAGGCGCGTTGCGGATCGCCTCAGCAAGCCGGGCCAGCATATCGCACGAGGCACCCGGACCCTGGGCCTCGCTGGCACCGGTTCCTCTGCCTGATCCGCTCCCGGAGCCAAAGCCTGAGCCGCTACCGCTGCCCTGGCCCTCACCCATGCCGCTGCCAGAACCGCCTGCCGTCCCGTGGACAGTCCCATCGCCGGCACCCCCGCCCGCCCGTTGGGCCAACGCCATATCGGCAAGAGTGAGGAAGCCCGTCGTCAGATCCGGGATCTCAACCGGCGGGGCCTCGACCATCAGGGCCAGAGCAGGCGGTGCGGGCAGGATGGCCAGGCGCGGCTTGATCGGGGTCGGCAGGCTGGGCGGCGGGGTGGGCTCGGGCTCGACCTCCACCGGCGTGGCGGGCTGAGGCTGGGTCGGCAACTCGATCTCGACCTCAGGTCCCGTCGGGGGCGCAGATTCGGCCTCCGCCGCCTCCTGGGAGGGTTCCGGTTCAGCCGCGCTCTGGCTGCCGCCGCCACCGCCCGCCTCCTTGGCCTGGCCCGCATCGGGCTGTTCCGAAGGCGGCTCGATCAATTCGACATAGGTGACCGGAGCCTCGACAAACTGGGGCATGTCCAGCGGAGACAGGAAGACGCACAGCCCCACAAGTATATGAAACAAAAGACTGACGATCAGGCCCCAGCGGCGGGTCTGCCGATCACTGCGGGGTCTTTCCCGGCGCGAAGATGATGAGTGATACAAGTTCAGATTGCCACGATACGCCACGATACAGCCAAGCTGGAACGATGTTCCTTAGACATGGCAAACATTCACTTGCGTCAACACAATGGCAACTTGCCACAGTATGGACGAAATCGGAACATTATTGGCAATCTCAAGTTTTTCTTCTTGGCATTGCAACCAAGTCTAGCTTCCAGCGTCTTTACTCAGTCTTTCCCTGAACTACGCCAACCGGCAAGGCGAGACACCGCTACGCTGATGCGACATGGAGCTAATTCCCTTATGAGACTGTCCTCGAAAACCCTCACCGCTGCGGCCATCGTTGCTGTAGCCGGTATTGCTGTCAGCGGTTGCGCCAGCCACCGGTTCGTCCGCGACAATGTCGCTGTGGTCGACAACCGCGTCACCGCCCTTGACGGTCGCGTAAACCAGGTTGAGGGCACTGCCAACGAGGCCTTGGCTCGCGCCACCGCCGCCCACAAGCTGGCCGAGGGCAAGCTGCTTTATGAAGTCGTCCTGTCGGATGACTCGGTGAAGTTCCCGCTAAACGCCAACACCCTGTCGCCGGAAGCTGAACAGCGCCTCTCGGCCCTGGTCCAGCAGCTGCGCGCCGAGAACAAGAACGTTTACCTGGAAATCCAGGGCCACACCGACTCTGCTGGCGACGCTCAACTGAATGAGCGCCTGGGCCTGGAGCGGGCCGAGACCGTGCGTCGATACCTCAGCGAACAAGGCATTCCGCTGAACCGCATGGCCACCATTTCCTATGGCGAAACCAAGCCCATCGCACCGAACGACACGCGCGAAGGCCGCGCCCAGAATCGCCGGGTGGCGATCGTCGTCCTGCACTAGGCCTCGGACCAGCCAGTGCTGAAAAGGGTCACCCGCCCCGTGCGGGTGACCTTTTTTATTTGGCGGTGTTCGCTTTAAACGATGATGAGCCGTCGAGGTTCTGCCTGCCCCTTTCGCCGCTGAGTCCTCCGGTCAAGCCGGAGGATGACGGTGTGGGGATGAGGCGGCTTCCCTGCCAATACCTAAGGTAAACACAGCCTTATCTTGCCCGTATTCGCCGGGGATGCGGCGTGATCGCTCAGTCGATCTTGGGTTCAGTCCGGTCGTGATGCCGGGTCAATTCGGCAGCGGCATCGGTGCCAACGTGGGCAATGCCCTTCTTCCGGGCGATCTCCATCTGGCGCTGGCGCTCGGCATAGGCAGCCCGCTGTTCTTCAGTGCGATTGTCGTGGCAGGCCTCGCAGGAAACACCCTCGACATAGCCGGGTGACTGACGCCCCTGGGCACTGACCGGCATACGACAGGCGCGGCACAGGCTGTAGTCCCCCTCCTTCAGGCCATGACCAACGGCCACGCGCTCATCAAAGACAAAGCAGTCGCCGCGCCACAGACTCTCGGCCTCGGGCACCGTCTCCAGATATTTCAAGATCCCGCCTTCCAGATGGAAGACGTCCTGGACACCCTCGGCCTTCAAGAAAGCTGTGGCCTTTTCGCAGCGGATGCCGCCGGTGCAGAACATGGCCACCTTGGGCGGATTGGGCCGATCCAGAAGCGCCTTGCCCTCAGCGCGGAACCAGTC
>DLIT01000001.1:21477-23827 GCA_002483865.1 Brevundimonas sp. UBA7635 | reverse complement strand
CCACCACGCGGGCGATGGCCGCCTCGGGCCCGGCGATCGTCCCGTTCAGCCCTTCATGTGCGACCAGCAGGGTGCCGCGAACCTCGTCGCCGCACAGGGCCAGCAGATGCTGCTGGACCGCCTCGCGATCCGCAATCGGAGCAAAGCGATACAGGGCAGCGACACAGACGGGGGCGGTCATCTCGGCAGTCACGGCAAGTCCAGTGTGAAACAGGCCGCCTCTATAGGCCCTTGTGCGTCCTGCGTCAGGCCAGGCTGCCATCAAATCCGCATCCAGGCGGACCCGGCCGGAACCATGGCTTGCAAAGCTGGTTGCAAAAGGCTGGACTGTCGATGCGTCCTTGAGTTTCCTCCCGGTTCTGCTGTTTTCATGTTCCTTCGCCTAGTGGCCCTGTCATGACCTCGCCTGTAGCGGCTCCGCCGGCCCGCACAGGGGCCATGGCCTCACTCAGACATCCGATCTTCCGGGCCGTGTGGATCACCAGCCTGGTGACCAATTTCGGCGGGTTGATTCAGTCGGTGGGGGCCGCCTGGATGATGTCCTCGATCGCCTCGGCCCAGATGGTCGCCCTGGTCCAGGCCTCGGTTACCCTGCCCATAATGCTGCTGTCGCTGACCGCCGGAGCCCTGGCGGACACCATGGACCGGCGCAAGATCATGGTGACGGCCCAGACCTTCATGCTGCTGGTGTCGGCAGGCCTGGCCGTCATGACCTGGATGGGGCTGGTGACGCCCTGGGTCCTCCTGGCCTTTACCTTCCTGATCGGCTGCGGCGTGGCCTTCAACGGTCCGGCCTGGCAGGCGTCTGTTGGTGACATGGTCCCGCGTGAGGACCTGCCCGGTGCCGTGGCGCTGAACTCGATGGGCTTCAACCTGGCCAGAAGCGTTGGCCCCGCCCTTGGCGGGGTGATCGTGGCCTTGGCCGGTGCGGCGGCCGCCTTCGCAATCAACGCTGTCAGCTATCTGGGCCTGCTCGTTGTCCTTTTGCGATGGAAGCCCCAACGTCCGCGCCAGACCATGCCGCGTGAGGGGCTGGTCGCCGCGATGAAGGGCGGCGTGCGCTATGCCTTCCTGTCTCCGCGGGTCACCGCCGTGCTTTTGCGGGCCGCCATCTTCGGGGTGGGAGCCAGCGCGGTCCAGGCCCTGATGCCGCTGGTCGCCCGCGAAGCGGGCGGCGGTCCCCTGGTCTTTGGTCTCCTGCTTGGGTCTTTCGGGATCGGAGCCGTGGGCGGAGCCTTTTTTGTCGGGCGGTTGCGGGCTCGCTTCTCGACCGAGACCATCGTGCGTGGCGCGACCTTGAGCTTTGCCGTCGCAGCAGTGACCATGGGCTATAGTCCCTGGCTGTGGTTGACCCTGCCGTCGCTCCTTCTGGCTGGCGCAGGCTGGGTACTGACCCTGTCGACCTTCAACGTCACCGTGCAGATGTCGGTGCCGCGCTGGGTCGTGGCGCGGGCCCTGGCGCTTTATCAGATGACGGCCTTTGGTGGCATGGCGGCTGGCAGCGGACTGTGGGGAGCCCTGGCCCAGCATCAGGGTACCGACCTGGCGTTGGGAGCCTCGTCAATTGTCCTGTTGGCCTGCATCCTGATTGGCCTGCGGGTTCCCCTGCCCTCCACCGCCAACCTGAACATGGACCTGCTGCGACGCTGGACCGAGCCTGAGACCAGCCTGCCGATCGAGCCGCGCAGTGGTCCGGTCATCATCACCATCGCCTATCGGATTCGCGAAGAGGACATCGACGCCTTCCTGGCCGCGATGGACGATCGCCGCCGCATCCGCCGCCGTGACGGGGCCCGACAGTGGCACCTGATGCGCGACCTGGCCGAGCCGGATGTCTGGGTCGAGAAATACCAGACGCCGACCTGGCTCGACTATGTGCGCCACAACCAGCGCATTACCCAGGCCGACGCCGAGATCACCGAGCGCATCCGTGCCCTGCACCAGGGCCCGGACAAGCCGGTCGTCCATCGCATGATCGAGCGCACCACGGCCCCGCTCGCCGCCAACCTGCACGCCGATCGTCACTTCGGCGAGCCGATGACCGACGCCAGCCGCGCGTCCTGATCCCGGCTCAAAAAGAAAAGGGCCGCGCCAGTTTCCCGGCGCGGCCCTCGTCCATGGTGCAAGGCAGGCTGCCCTAATGCGGGGAAACCACGGCGCTGTCCGTGTCGGCCCCACGCGTGCGGGCGCAGGCGATGGCAAAGATTGTCAGCAGGCCATAGCCGATCAGCGGCACGAAGAAGCCATTCTGCAGGTCACCGGTCCGGTCCGCGAACTGGGCGGCCACCAGCGGCAGCAGGGCCCCGCCGATGATGCCAAAGACCAGCAGGCCCGAGGTCGAGGCCGCCGG
>DLIT01000001.1:20203-21412 GCA_002483865.1 Brevundimonas sp. UBA7635 | reverse complement strand
AAGACCGACAGCAGGACGCCTGCCGGAATGCGGGTCAGCAGCCACGAGCCGATGAAGCGCCCGACCATGGCCCCGCCCCAGTAGAGGGCCACCAACTTGCCCGCCGTCTCGATGGGGGCGTTCAGGATGTGCGGCTCGTGCAGGAAGTTGGTCAGCATGTTGCCGATGGCCACCTCGGCCCCGACGTAGACAAAGATGGCAACCGCGCCAAAGACGGCCCAGCGTGACTTCAGCGCCGAGGCGATGGCGGCCAGGCCGACCGGCTCGGCACTGTCATGGGCGGGGGCAGCGGCGTTGATCTGCTTGCGCGCCGAGAAGATGAAGGCGGCGATCAGGGCAAAGAAGCCCCCCATGCCCAGGAAGGCCATGTCGATGCTGCGCAGGGACTCCCCGCGCGTCGCCACCGTCACCACGGCCCCGGCGGCAAACACCCCGCCGGTCAGCAGGACGTGCGCGCCCAGCCACGGCCCCAGGGTCGCGCCCAGCGAGTTGAAGGCCTGGGAGAAGACCAGGCGGAAGTGCGATGACTTCTTGGTGCCCAGCTCGGCCACCAGGGGATTGGCGGCCACCTGCAGCAGGGTCACGCCCGAGGCGATGACGAACAGGGCCAGCAGGATGCCGGGATAGAAGTCGACCAGGGTGGCCAGGGGCACGATCAGGCAGCCCAGGACCATGGTTACCAGGGCGGCGATGATGGCCCAGCTGTAGCCCAGGCGCGACAGCACCGCCGCGGCAGGCAGCGAGGCCACGCCATAGGCGATGAACCAGGCAAAGGTCGTCAGGAAGGACTCGGTATGGGTCAGGTCGAACACGCGGCGCACGGCGGCGATCAGCGGGTCGATCAGGGAGGTGGCAAAGCCCCAGGCGAAGAAGAGGCTGGTCACATAGGCAAAGGCCATGCCTGTGCCGCGCATGGTCCCGCCAGCGGGGGTCGGAGATTGGCTCATGGTCACTTCCGGCTGGGTAATGGAGCAAAAAAGAGGGGGCCGGCCTCGAAAGACACGGCCCCCAGTCGGCTCAGAAGAGAGGGGATCAGAAGCGGTAGTTCAAGCCCACCAGGAAGGTGCGGCCATACTTCTGGAAGTCGATGGTGCGACGCTCGTCGCCGTTCTCGAAGGTCTTCAACGGCTCGTCGGTCAGGTTGTTGACCTGGGCCAGGATGGACAGGCCCTCGGCCGGACCGGACTGGAACTCGTAGCCGATCTGGGC
>DLIT01000001.1:10936-20109 GCA_002483865.1 Brevundimonas sp. UBA7635 | reverse complement strand
CTGGGTCGGATCAGGCTGAACCTCGCTGTCCGTCCACGAGGCGCTGAACAGGCCACCGAAACCTTCCAGCATCGGGTGGAAGATGTCGAACGGAGCCGAAACCGCGAACTCAGCACCCTTGATCCAGCCGCCCTCGCCGTTGTCCGGCGCGCCGACCAGACCTTCCCACAGGACCGGCGTATCGCCCGAAGCGATCGGATAGCCGGTGAAGTCGAAGATCTGGTTGCGGTGATAGACGTAGCTTTCCAGGTGCTTGTAATAGCCAGCCAGCGAGACATAGCCGCGGCGGTTGGCGAAGTATTTCTCGATCGAGATGTCAGCCACGTCAGCGATGAAGGGCATCAGGTTCGGGTTGCCGCCACCGCCAGACCAGGGCGAACGGTTGATGTCGCCCGAATCTGCCAACGAAGCATCATAGGAGTAGTTGCGCGAGGCGCGCATGTCGTCCATCCGCGGCCGCGCCAGGGTGCGGGCCAGGCCCAGGCGGACGAAGACGTCCTCGCCCGTTTCCAGGATGAAGTTGGCGCTGGGCAGGATCTCCAGGTAGTCGATGCCGCCCGAGACCGGCAGGGTTGCCGAGACGCCGGGTGCGACCTGACGTGCCGAGAAGCCGCTGGATTGCTGGTCCGTATGGACTGCCTGGATGCCGACATTACCCGTCAGCGGCAGGCCGCCCAGGTTGTGATCGATATTGGCGCGGATATAGGCGGTGGTGACCTTTTCCGAAACTTCCCAGTTGCCTGCCATCACGTCGGCATTGGGATTGCGAATGAGGTTCAGGGCACCGCTTTCAACCAGGGCCAAGGCGTCATAGCTGATGACCTGCGAAATCCCCAGGTAGCCCAGGTCGGTAGGCTGCAGCAGGAATTGGGTCGGAACGGCCAGATCAACACCGCCCGGCGTGCCCAGGTAATACTGGTCGTTGACAAAGGTCTTGTTACGCTCAGACACATTGACGCCGAAGTCGAGGGAGCTGAATGGCGACTGGCTCAGTTCGCGACGGGCCGACAGGCGGATGGCCTTGATCTCATCCTCGATCGAGGGCGTGTTCATATAGCCAACCTGGCCTTCCGGGATGACGTCACCGCCCCATCCCTGCGGGCTGGTCAGCTTGATCAGGTTGGGGTCGGCATAGTCCAGCTGGCTGGTGAAGCGGGTCACGCCATCGGCCGTCAGCTCGAAGCCCAGGGTATCCATCACGCCGTTGATGTTGCGGCCCGTCCCGGCGTTGGTTTCCAGGATGATGTCATTCCGCTCGACCTTGGAGTAGTTCAGGTCCAGGTCGAACGACCAGTTGTCATTGGCGATGAACCTGGTGTTCCAGCCCAGGGCCGTGATGTTGCTGTCGCGCTTGTTCAGGTCGTTGCGGACCACGCCCTTGATGTTGTCCCAGGTGCCGGCAACGATCATGCCGTCTTCGACCGTATAGCCGGGACGCAAAGACGGACCGGGACGGCAGACGTCCGGGGTCGCGACATTGCCAACCGATTCACAGTCACCGGCCGAACCGCCCCAGGCGAACGGGAACTCGATGCCGCGCAGGACCTGGGTGTTCTTGAACTCCGAGTAGAAGGCGTCCAGCGTGGTGTGGAAGCGGTCGTTCGGCTTCCATTCCAGCACCCCCATGTAACCGTCGCGTTCCAGCTCGGACGACATGACGTAGGGCTTGACCCCGCCAATCACCAGGTTGCCATCCGAGTGGTCCGGATAGCCCCACGAGTTGAAGCGTTCCGACTGATAGGGCGACGACATGTGGGCATAGCCCAGCGCGATGCCGATGGTATCGTCCGCGAACTGATCGATGTAGCTGAGGGTATAGCGGCTACCATGATCGGTCGTGCCAGCGTTCAGGGCCCCGATGTCGTTCCACTCATAGCGGGCATTCACCGCAACGGCCTGACGACCGTAATCAAGGGGACGAAGCGTCCGCATGTCGACGGTGCCAGCCAGACCCTGACCGACCAGAGCGCTATCGGGGGTCTTGTAGACCACGACGCTGCCAAGCAGTTCCGAGGGGAATTGGTCGAACTCGACGCCGCGGTTGTCACCCGTGGTGACCAACTCGCGACCGTTCAGCAGGGCGGTGGTGAAGTCCGGACCCAGACCCCGGATTGAAATGGCCTGGCTGCGGCCATCAAGTCGCTGCGAGGTCACGCCCGGCAGGCGGGCCAGGGATTCTGCGATCGAGACGTCCGGCAGCTTGCCGATATCCTCGGCCGAAATGACCTCGACGATCGAGGTGTTGCGAGCCTTGGCCGAGATCGAGGCTTCGATCGAACGGCGGATGCCGGTGACGATGATCTCATCGACCTGGGCGGCCTGCTCATCCTGCGCGGGAGTGGCGGTCTGGGCCTGAGCGGCCGCTGCAAAAACGACGGTCGCGACAACGCCCAAGGCGCCGCCGGCCATCAGGCGCGCACGCCGAGTGAAGCCATTAGACATCGTCATCCTCCCAATGTCGCCTTCTACGTGAAGCGATTTCGACGCAAACTTATGCAAATCCCTGAGAACCTTGCAAGTCGGTAATGTCAGGGATCGCGCAACCTGCCCAAAACATAGGCAATTTGGCGGCGATATTGCGCTGCAATAACGAAAATAGTCGCTTTAAGGTGCCAATGGGCCCGGTTGACAGCGGAAAGGCGGCCTGCAAAAACTTGCAAATAAATCGGCCTGGCCTTGCATCAGACCGATAAGACAGGGAGACGCAAATGGCCCGTTCGAGGCAGGTAATCAAAGCCCTTATGGGTGGTGCGGTTTGTGTGGCGGCCCTGCTGACCCCCGCGCTAGCGGTCCAGGCTTCGGTCCAGCCCCAGACCCAGGCCCAGACCTCCGCCGGGATCGTCGAGGCCATGCGCCAGCGTCCGCCCCAGGACGAGGTCATCTACTTCCTGCTGCCCGACCGTTTCGCCAATGGCGATACCTCGAACGATCATGGCGGCTATGCGCCCGACCGGCTGGTCAGCGGTTTTGATGCCGCCAACCCCGAATTCTATCATGGCGGGGACCTGGCGGGGATTATCGACAGGCTGGACTATCTGCAGTCGCTGGGCGCGACCGCCGTATGGATGGCCCCCATCTTCAAGAACAAGCCGGTTCAGCCGACGGCGGGCCGCCCCATGGCCGGTTTCCACGGCTACTGGATCACCGACTTCACCCGCCCCGATCCGCATTTCGGCGAGCCGGAAACCATGAAGGCCCTGGTCGCGGCAGCCCATGCCCGGGGCATCAAGGTCTATCTGGACATCGTCACCAACCACACGGCCGACGTGATACAGTATCGCGAATGCCCCAAGAACGACTGTGCGTACCGCTCGGTGGCAGACTATCCCTATACCCGACAGGGCGGTGTCGACGGCGCGCCGATCAATGAGGGCTTCCGTGGCGATGGCTCAGCAGCCGATTTTGCCCGCCTGACCAGCCCGAACTGGGCCTATACCCCGTACGTCCCCGCCGGCGAGGAGACGGTGAAGGTCCCGGCCTGGCTGAACGACCCGATCTATTACCACAACCGCGGCGACTCGACCTTCCGCAACGAAAGCTCGACCCACGGAGACTTCGCTGGCCTGGATGACCTGTTCACTGAGAATCCTCGCGTCGTGGAGGGCATGATCGAGATCTTTGGCGACTGGATCGACGAGTACGGCATCGATGGCTTCCGCATCGACACGGCCAAGCACGTCAATCCAGAGTTCTGGCAGGCCTTTGTCCCGGCTATCCTGGAACGGGCCAAGGCACGCGGCATTCCCAACTTCCATATTTTTGGCGAGGTCTATGACCACGATCCGGCCGGTCTGGCGCGGCATACGCGCATCGACAAGCTGCCGGCCGTTCTGGACTTTGCCTTCCAGTCGGTGGCGACCGATGTCGCCACCGGTGCCAAGGCGCCGCACGACCTGGCCCTCATGTTCGCTGCTGATGCCCTTTATGAAGGTGGAGCCCAGGCGGCGCTGCAGCTGCCGACCTTCCTGGGGAACCACGACATGGGCCGCATCGGCGGCTTCATCCACAAGGCCCACCCCCAGGCTGACGATGCCGAACTTCTGGCGCGCTCGAAGCTGGCCCACGCCCTGATGATGTTCAGCCGCGGGGTCCCGACCCTCTATTATGGCGACGAACAGGGCTTTGCTGGCGAAGGCGGTTATGGCGGCGGACGCCAGGACATGTGGGACAGCCAGGTCGAGGCCTATCGCAATGAGCCGCGCCTGGGCGGCCACCGCCCGGCCTATGACCAACAAGCTCCGCTCTATCAGGCCATCGCCGAGATGGCTCGACTGCGCGCGGGCGATGCTAACCTGCGCCGGGGCCTGCAGACAGTCCGGGCAGCAGCAGAGGAGCCGGGTCTGTTCGCCTTTACCCGCGCCATCGCCGAACAACCAGGCGAAACCCTGGTGGTATTCAACACCGGGGCCAAGCCGCTGAATGCCAACATCCAGGTTGATATCGATTCCGGGCACTGGAGCACCACGCGCGGCGACTGCCCTGCCACGTCTATCGCGCCGGGCACCGTGCGCGTCAGCCTGGCTCCATTCGAGTACATGATCTGCAAGTCCGAAGGCCCGTCCGCGTGAGCAATGCCGCACCCGAAATCCTGCCCGCCCCGGATCAGGCTCACCAGGAATGGTGGCGCGGGGCGGTCATCTACCAGATCTATCCGCGCAGCTTCGCCGACAGTAATGGCGATGGCATCGGCGACCTGAACGGCATTACCGAACATCTGGATCACGTCGCGTCCCTGGGTGTGGACGGGGTATGGATCTCGCCCTTCTACACCTCGCCGATGAAGGATTTTGGCTATGACGTTGCCGACTACTGCGGCGTCGATCCAATCTTCGGCACGCTTGAGGACTTTGATCGCCTGGTCGAGAAGGCCCATGGCCTGGGACTGAAGGTGATTGTCGATCAGGTCTGGTCCCATACCTCGGACCAGCACGACTGGTTCAAGGAAAGTCGCCAGAACCGCACCAACAAGTATGCCGACTGGTATGTCTGGGCCGATGCCAAGCCGGACGGCTCGCCGCCCAACAACTGGCAATCGGTCTTTGGTGGGCCGGGCTGGACCTGGGATGCGCGTCGCGGCCAGTACTATCAGCACAACTTCCTGCCCGAGCAGCCGCAGCTGAACGGTCGCAACCCGGCGGTGCAGGAGGCCCTGCTGGCCGCCGGTGCCTTCTGGCTGGACCGCGGCGTGGATGGCTTCCGGCTGGATGCGTTGAACTTCATGATCAATGACCCGTCGCTGCGGGACAATCCACCCTTCCCGCCCGGCGGCAAGCGCACCCGCCCGTTCGACTTCCAGGACAAGCTCTACAATCAGTCGCATGCGGAAATTCCGCTCTTCCTGGAGCGGGTACGCCAGCTGACCGAGCGCTATGATGGCGACCGCTTCACCGTGGCCGAGGTTGGCGGGGACCACGCCGATCGCGAGATGAAGGAATATACCGCAGACGGGCGACACCTGCATTCGGCCTATGGCTTCCTCTACCTCTATGCCGACGCCATGAAGGCGGACCTGGTGCGCCAGGGGGCCGAGATGTGGCCGGGGGCCGAGGGCGAGGGCTGGCCCTCCTGGACCTTCTCGAACCACGACGCGCCGCGCGCCATCTCGCGCTGGGCCGACGACCGTGACGAGCGCCAGCTGGCCGAGATGCTGATGCTGCTGCTGGTCTGCCTGCGCGGCAATATCTTCGTCTATTACGGCGAGGAACTGGGCCTGCCTCAGGGCTATGTCCCGTTCGAGCGACTGGTCGATCCCGAAGCCATCACCAACTGGCCCCAGACCCTGGGCCGCGACGGTGCCCGCACGCCCATGCCGTGGAAGGCCCATGCCGCCTATGCCGGGTTCTCGAACGCCGAGCCCTGGCTGCCGGTCGATCCATGTCACCAGGCCCTGGCTGTCGATCTGCAGGAAGCCGATCCGGCCTCGATGCTGAACGCCACGCGCCGGCTTCTGGCCCTGCGCCGCTCCCATGAGGCCCTGCGTCATGGCGACATGCAGGTCCTGTCCACCGATCCGGTCCTGAGCTTCAGTCGCTCAACCTCAACCGAGCAGATGCTGATGGCCTTCAACCTGGGCCACACCGTCCAGGCCTGGTCCGCGCCAGCCGGCTATCAGGTGATCGAGGCCGTCAATGGCGCGGTCGATGGGCACCTGCCGTCGCTGGGCGGCCTGCTACTACGCCGACAGGCGGGCTGACATGGCCTCAGCCGCCGCAGCTCTCGCGCACGATAAGATCAGTGGGCACGCGCTCGGACCGGCTGACGGCGTCGCCGGTGTGGTCCAGCAGCTTGGACACCATCAGACGCCCCGCCTTCATCGTGTCCTGGGCAATGGTGCTGAGCGCGGGGCTGGAGTAGCGGCTGAAGGGCACGTTGTCGAAGCCGATGACCGAGACATCCCTGGGCACACTGCAGCCGGCATGGACCAGAGCGCGAACGGCCCCCAGGGCGATCTGGTCACTGGCGCAGACCACGCCGTCAAAGGCGACACCGCGCCGGATCAGGCCCTCGACCGAAGCCTCGGCCGACTCAACCTCGAAATGGGCATCGACGATCAGGTCGGGATCGACGCCCAGGCCAAAGCTGTTGACGGCGTCCAGATAGCCGCGATGCCGCTGCATGGCCTCAGGCGGGTCCAGGTCGCCCAGGAAGACAATCCGCTTGCGCCCCAATCGCGCCAGGTGAAGCGTGGCCCGACGCCCGCCGTTGATGTTGTCAGAGCCGATCGAGCAGTAGTCCTGATCCGGCAACTCGGCACCCCAGACCACGAAGCGGCGGTCCGTCTCGACCAGCCGATTGAAGGCCGAATGCAGGGTGCTTTGCCCCAGGAAGATCATGCCGTCTGCACGGCTGGTGTTCATCGCCGCCGCCACGTCCTCATAGGTGGCCGGAGACAGATGGCTCATGACCAGATCGCAGCCCCGCTCGCGCGCTGCCTCGCCCACCCCGGCCAGAAGCTCCAGGAAGAAGGGATCGCTGAGGCGCCCTTCACGCCCCTGCGGACGCGGCACCACCAGGGCAATCGTCGCCTCGGCCCCGATCGGCCCGGCTGGCATATAGCGGCGGAACGGATAGTCATGCTCGCGCGCCAGCTTCCAGATCAGCTGCTTGGTCCGGTCATTGACCGCCGGATGATCGTTCAGGGCACGCGATGCCGTGGAGATCGACACCCCCGCCAGCTTGGCAAGGTCTTCCAGTCGGGTGGACTTGCGGCTCAAGGGACGCGGGCTCCGAATCCTGCTGCTGCAAACTTTGCTGCAAAACTTGCATATCCTTGCCTCGCCCACACCATGCCTGGCAAGCCTCCTTTTGTAACCACGCATACCAGACCCAGGGACAACCGGGCCGGGCCATTCCAATGGGGAAGAAACCATGAACCTTCAACGCCGATCCTTCCTGGCCCTTGGCTCCGTCTCGGCCCTGGCCCTGGGCGCGCCCGCCGTCGCCCAGACCGGCGCGAACACGGCCCGTGCGTCTTCGCCCAACGGCGTCCTGACCATGGAGATGGGCACGGACAATGATGGCCGACCGACCTATGCGGTGTCCCGCCTGGGCCAGAAGGTGGTCAACACCTCATGGATGGGCTTCCTGCTGACCGACGTCCCGATGCTGGAGCGCAACTTTGCCATGACGGCCGGCCAGCCGGTCCTGGTGGATGATACCTGGGAGCAGCCGTGGGGCGAGCGCCGCTTCGTGCGCAACCACTACAACGAGTGGCGCGTGTCCTATGTCGAGAAATCCGGCCTGCAGCGCCGTCTCGATGTCCTGGTTCGCCTGTATGACGACGGCGTCGCCTTCCGCTACGAGTTCCCCGACCAGCCCGCGCTGAAGACCGTCCGTATCGCTTCTGAACTGACCCAGTTTAACCTGGCCGAGGACGGCGAGGCGTGGTGGATCCCCGCCTGGGAATGGAACCGCGAGGAATACCTCTACAACCGCACCCCGATCAGCGCGGTCGGCAGCGCCCAGACCCCGATCACCGTGCGCGGCAAGTCCGGCACCCACGTCTCGATCCACGAAGCCGCCCTGATCGACTATGCGGGGATGAACCTGCGCCGCTCGGAAGGCACCGGCTTCCGAGCCCAGCTGACGCCCGGCCTGACCAATGCCGCCGTGGTCCGACAGGCTCCGTTCCACACGCCCTGGCGCACCCTGCAGATCAGCGACAGCGCCGCAGGCCTGGCGGAATCCAGCCTGATCCTGAACCTGAACGAGCCGAACCGCCTGGGCGACGTCAGCTGGGTCAAGCCGATGAAGTACGTCGGCATCTGGTGGGAAATGCACCTGGAGCTGAAGTCCTGGAACGCGGGATCCAAGCATGGCGCAACGACCGAGAACGCTATCAAGCATATCGATTTTGCGGCCAAGCACGGCTTTGGCGGGGTGCTGATCGAAGGCTGGAACCTGGGCTGGGACGGCAACTGGTTCGCCAGCGGCGAAGAGTTCGACTTCACCAGGCCCTATCCCGACTTCGACCTGGAACGCATCGCCGCCTATGCCCGCGACAAGGGCGTCCAGCTGATCTCGCACCACGAAACGGGCGGCAATGCCTATCGCTATGAGCAGCAGCTGGAAGCGGCCATGTCGCAGATGGAGCGCCTGGGCCAGCACGCGGTCAAGACGGGCTATGTCGCCGATGCTGGCGGCGCGCGCGTGGCCGGGCCGGACGGCAACATGGTCTTTGCCTTCCATGAGAGCCAGCCGCTGGCCCAACACCACATGAAGGTCATCGAGACGGCGGCCCGTCACAAGGTGGCCGTCAATGCCCACGAGCCGTTCAAGGACACGGGCCTGCGCCGCACCTATCCGAACATGATCACGCGCGAGGGCGCGCGCGGCATGGAGTTCAGCGCCTGGGGCCAGCCGGGCAACCCGCCGGAGCATGAGGCCAATCTGGTCTTCACCCGCCTGCTGGCCGGGCCGATGGACTATACGCCCGGCATCTTCGGCATGGACACGCGCAGCCCCGGCGGCATCGAGACCACCTGGGCCAAGCAACTGGCCCTCTATGTCGTCATCTACAGCCCGCTGCAGATGGCCGCCGACCTGCTGGTCCACTATGAAAACAACCCCGGTCCCTTCCAGTTCATCAAGGACGTGCCGGTGGACTGGGCCGAGACCCGCGTGCTGAACGGCGAGATCGGCGACTTTGTCACCATCGCCCGCAAGGACCGCAA
>DLIT01000001.1:0-10714 GCA_002483865.1 Brevundimonas sp. UBA7635 | reverse complement strand
CATGTGCGTCGGCTTCTTCGGCATCCAGATCGGCTTTGGCCTGCAGAACGCCAATACCAGCCGCATCTTCCAGACCCTGGGTGCCGAGATCGACAGCCTGGCCATCCTGTGGATCGCCGCGCCGGTCACCGGCCTGCTGGTCCAGCCGGTGGTGGGCTATTTCAGTGACAAGACCTGGGGACGGCTGGGCCGTCGCCGCCCCTATTTCCTGGTCGGAGCCCTGCTGACGTCAGCGGCCCTGGTCCTGATGCCCAACAGCCCGACCCTGTGGTTCGCCGCCGCCATGCTGTGGATCATGGATGCCTCGATCAACATTACCATGGAGCCGTTCCGCGCCTTCGTCGGGGACAACCTGGCTGAGGAGCAGCGCACCACCGGCTTTGCCATGCAGAGCTTCTTCATCGGCACCGGGGCCGTCTTTGCCTCGATCCTGCCGTGGCTTTTGTCCAATGTCCTGGGCCTGGCCTCGACGGCCGAGGCGGGGGTCGTGCCACTGTCGGTCAAGGTAGCCTTCTATGTCGGGGCGGCGGGCCTGCTGGCAGCGGTCCTGTGGACGGTCTTTTCGACCCGCGAATACAGCCCTGCCGAAATCGCCGCCTTTGACGGGGTGCAGGCGCACGACCCGGCCCCGGCTTCGCCCGAGCGCGGGGCGGGCCTTTATGGTCTGGGCGGCCTGACCTTTGTCGGCATGGGCCTGGCCGTCGCCGCCGTCGTCTTCACGGCTGGCTGGGAAAAGGAGCTCTATGTCCTGGCAGGGTCGCTGGCCGTATTTGGTGCCCTGCAACTGGTCGTGGCGGCCCTGCGCCGCGCCGGTCGCCGCAATGGCCTGACCGAGATCCTCGACGACGTCTTTGCCATGCCCGACACCATGAAGGGTCTGGCCGTGGTCCAGTTTTTCAGCTGGTTCGCCCTATTCGCCATGTGGATCTACACCACCGCCACGGTGACCAGTGTCCACTATGGCTCGTCGGACCCGACCACGGCGGCCTATAACGCCGGGGCCGACTGGGTCGGTATCCTGTTCGGCGTCTATAACGGGGTCGCGGCCCTGGCGGCCTTTGCCATTCCGGTCCTGGCCCGCCGCACCGGGCGCAAGGGGGCCCATGCCATCAACCTGGTGCTGGGCGGGATCGGCCTGATCAGCCTGACCCTGATCCGCGATCCGGCCTTGCTGTGGCTGCCGATGATTGGCGTCGGCTTTGCCTGGGCATCCATCCTGTCCATGCCCTATGCCATCCTGGCCGGAGCCCTGCCGGGGCGGAAGATGGGCGTCTATATGGGCATCTTCAACATCTTCATCGTCGTGCCCCAGCTGCTGGCCGCGACCATCCTGGGCCTGATCCTTCGCAACCTGTTCGGGGGCCAGGCGGTCTATGCCCTGATCATCGGCGGGATCAGCTTCTTCCTGGCCGCCGCCACCGCCCTCATGGTCCGCGAGCACAAGGCATGAGCCGGTCCATGAGCCTGTCGCGCCGGATGGCACTGGGCCTGCTGGCCGCCCTGCCCGTGGGGGGCGTGGCCCGGGCCCAGGAGCCTGTGGCACCGCGCGGTCGCCTGGTCGAACATCCCGATTTTGCCTCGGCCCACGTAGAGACCCGCAACATCACGGTCTGGCTGCCCCCCGGTTATGACGCCAAGGCCGGTCCCTATCCTGTCCTCTACATGCATGACGGCCAGAACCTGTTCGACGCCTCGCGCACGGCCTATGGCGAGTGGGGCGTCGACGAGCACCTGAATCGCCTGATCGCCAAGGGCCAGGTCCGCGCGCCCATCGTCGTCGGCATCTGGAACACGCCGCTTCGCCTGCGCGAATACGTCCCGGCTGACCTGATCGCGGCCCTGCCCGATGATATCCGCGATGACGTCCAGGGCATCTATGGCGGGACGCCCCTGTCGGACGCCTATCTGCGGTTCATCGTCGAAGAGGTTAAGCCCTTTATCGACGCCACCTATGCCACCTTGAAGGGACCGGCAGACACCCTGATCAGCGGCTCCAGCATGGGCGGGCTGATCTCGCTCTATGCGGTGATGAAGTATCCGCAGGTCTTTGGCGCGGCGGCCTGCCTGTCCACCCACTGGCCCCTCAGGCTGGACGGGATGGACGATCCCCAGGCCCTGACGGCGTGGCGCGGCAAGGTGGTCGGAGCCTTCCGCCAGGTCCTGCTGCCGGACCTGCCGGCACCGGGCCAGCACCGCTTCTACTTTGACCGGGGCGACGAGACCCTGGACCAGTTCTACGCCACCTTCCAGGACCGGATGGACGCTGTCTTCGTCGAGCGCGGCTATGGCCCACGTGACTTCCAGACCCTGGCCTTCCCTGGTCATCAACACAATGAGGCGTCGTGGAACGGCCGCCTCGACGTGCCCCTTAAATTCCTTCTGACGCCCGCCTGAGAGGTTCTCCATGCGTATCCTGAAAACCCTGATCCTGGCTGGTGCGGCCACGTCTGTCCTGGCCGGGGCCGCCTCGGCCCAGGTCGCCCCCGGTGCCCCGGGCGAGGTCCCGACCTGGGCCTATGCCGCCAAGGTCGGCGCGGGCACGGCCTATGAGGCCTATGTCGATGGCCAGTATCGCGATGGCGGCACGACCGGCACCGTATCCAAGGTCTGGTTCTCGCTCGCCGACGGCGTCCTGACCGAAACCATGTACGGCCTGATCCATGAGGCCCAGATCAAGCAACTGCGCCTGGCCGTCACCACCGAGGCCGGCCTGTCGGTCGAGGGCACCGACACCGACTTTGCCATCGACTACCTCCACAAGGATGCCGAGGGCCGTCCGCTGTCGCCAGCCTATCGCGTGACCACGACCGACCGCTCCGGCCACTATGCCATCGACAAGCAGGTCTTCACCGACCCGGACGGCCAGGCCCTGGTGCTGCGGGTCACGGTGCGGGCGCTCAAGGGTGCCGTGACGCCCCATGTCCTGCTGGAGCCGCACATGGCCAATACGGGCGTGGCCGACCATGGCGAGGTAATGAAGGGCGGGCTTCATGCCCATGAGGGCAACGTCCACCTGACCCTGCGCCCCAGCGCACCGTTCGAGGCGGTCAGCGCTGGCTTCGTCGGCGTGTCCGACGGCCTGACCGCGCTCAAGGCCAATGGCACCCTGCCCGCCTATTCGACCACCGGGGACCAGGGCGGCAACATCATGCTGTCGGGCACCCTGCCCCGCCTCAACGAGGGCGAGAGCCTGAGCCGCGACTTCGTCATCGGCTTTGGTGACAGCCGTGCCGCCGCCAATGCCGCAGCCGACGCCCCGTTGGCCACGGGCCTGGACGAGGTGCTGAAGCGCTTCAACGGGGAAGGGGCCCATGTCGGCTGGGAGGACTACATCGCCTCGCTCAGCGAACTGCCGCGCGTCGCGGCCCAGGCGACCGATGGCGGCAAGCTGGCCTATTCCTCGGCCCTGATGATCAAGGCGCTGGAAGACCACACCCATGCCGGCGCCCTGATCGCCTCGCTGTCCAACCCGTGGGGCGACACGGTGGACGCCTCCAAGCCCTCGACCGGCTACAAGGCGGTCTGGCCGCGTGACTTCTATCAGGTGGCCATGGCCTTTGCCGCCCTGGGCGACCGCGAGACGCCGATGGCCGCCTTCCACTACCTGCCCCAGGTCCAGGTCGGCCCAGACACTCCCGGCAACAAGGGTGACGGCGGCTGGTTCCTGCAGAAGACCCATGTCGATGGCACCCTGGAGTGGATGGCGGTTCAACTGGACCAGACGGCCATGCCGATCCTGCTGGGCTATCGCCTGTGGACCCTGGGCTGGATGAGCGACGCCGACATGGCCGCCATGTATGGCCGCATGCTGAAGCCCGCCGCTGATTTCCTGGTCCACGGGGGCAAGGTCGACATCGACTGGAACCAGAACGAGATCCGCCCTCTCTTCACCCAACAGGAGCGCTGGGAGGAGCAGATGGGCTATTCGCCATCGAGCACCGCCGCCGTGGTGGCAGGCCTGACCGTCGCGGCCGAGATGGCCCGCGCTGCCGGTGACGAGGCCGCGGCCACCCTCTATGCGGCCACCGCCGACCGTTATGCGGCGGACATCGAGAAGACGATGTTCACCACCAGTGGCGAATACGGCGATGGCCGCTACTTCATCCGCATCACCCAGAACACCAACCCCAATGACAAGGCCCCGATCGGTACCGCCAATGGCCAGATCGCGCCGCCCGAAGACCGGGTGATCGACGGCGGCTTCCTGGAGCTGGTGCGCTATGGTGTGCGGGCAGCGGACGATGCCCACATCCTGGCCAGCCTGCCCGAATACGACGACACCTCGATCGAGCCCCTGTATCGCGTGCGCTACGACTTCGGTCCCGAGGGCGACCAGACGCCCGGATGGCGCCGCTATGGCGTGGACGGCTATGGCGAGGACGTCACCGACGGCAAGGGCTATGGCGTGGGCGGCATCATGGCTGCTGGCCAGCGCGGCCGGGTCTGGCCCTTCTTCACCGGCGAGCGCGGTCACTATGAGCTGGCCCGCCACCTGCAGGCAGGCACGGCCGACGAGGCCAACCTGACGGCCCTGCGCCAGACCTATGTGCGGGGCATGGAGCGCTTTGCCAATGCGGGCCTTCTGCTGCCCGAACAGGTCTGGGACGGCGTCGGCACCGACAGCTGGCACAAGGAAGAGATGGGCGAAGGCACCAACTCGGCCACGCCCCTGGCCTGGACCCACGCCGAATACCTGAAGCTGCTGCGCTCCTTGTCGGACCAGATGATCTGGGACAGCTACACCCCGGTCAAGGCCCGCTTCAGCCAGTAAGGCCCATGGCCCGGAACCCCAGGTTCCGGGCCTTTTTCTTTGACCTCAGCCGTCGCCGCGCGCCTTGGCCACGACGGATCGCAGGCCAATCAGCAGGGCGTCCGAGGTCGCATCAGCCCTGCAGCCATTGGTTAGGATCAGCCGCAAAGCGCGCACGTGAACCTCGACGGAGGGCCAGTGCCAATGACCGCTCGCGCCCATCAGTTCAGCCACCTCGCACAGGCTGTAGCCAGCATCGAAAAGTGGCCCGGTGTCGAAGAACCCGCCCGTGTCCAAAAGCCCGGCAGCCAGCGGATAGACCTGGCCCTGACGCTCCGGCGAAGCCTCGGCCACCATTTTCTCCAACTGCGCGATACCGCTCTGGATCGTGACCATGACGTCATCGCGATGCAGCGCCAGACCTTCATTGGCACGGCGTTCCGCCTCGGCCACGGTGCGGCCGCCCGGCTGGGCCATCTTGCGGGCCAGGCTGGTCCTGATCTTGGTCAGACGGACATCGGTCACAGGCTGACCCTCTGGGGCTTCATCAGCAGGTCAATGTCCGACTGATCCATATTGGCTTCCTTGGCGATCCCGACGTGGGCCGACAGGTCATCCTTGCGACGGCCAGCCATGCCAATGGGCGGACCAAAGTTGCGCACCCGCCGGTCCGGCCCGACATAGGTCTGGCACTCGACGAACTGGCGCTCGTCCATGGCCAGCCACTGGATGCGCTTCAGCAGGACCGCTGGCGTCAGTGGCTTGGTCACCACGAAGCTGACGCCGCAATCGCGTCCTTCCTTGACCTTGTTCTGGGACGCATGACCGGTCAGCAGGATAATCGGCGTATGGCGCAGGGGAGCCGGGGGCTCGCGTCGCAACCAGCGCGCAAAGGCGTAGGAATCCATTTCGGGATCCGCACAGTCGATTACGATCAGGTCGATGTGGCGGTCCTGCAGAATCTTCATCGCCCCGATGGCCGAGGCGCACTTGATCTGCTCCTTCACGCCAAAGCCGTGGAAGACTGAGCTGAGCATATCCAGCGCCTGCTGGTTGTCGTCGATCAGCAGGACCGACGATTGCTCAAGATTGATCCGGTCGCCTGGTGCCATCAGTCGAAAAGGACAAGGTCTCCGGCATCGGCCGAAGAAGAAGTTACTGACCCTGAGCCACGCAGCGAGGTTTCGCGCAGGCGCTCAGCCATCTCGGCCAAAGGCAGGGCGGCCAGGGCGCTGTCCAGGGGCTGATCGCCCGCCAGGGCCGCTGCCAGGCCGGACAGGGCATCGATCCTCTGGCTCAGGACGTCAAAGGCCTGGATCCGGGTCAGATAGGCCAGTCTCTGATCAGCCGGAGCATGACCCAGCAGTTCGGACACCAGGTCCGCCGTCGCATCGACGCCTACGCGGATATCAGACAGCTCAGCCGAGACGGCAGTCAGCAGGCTTTTCGTGTCAGGATTGGACATCAGAACAGCTCCAGAGCCCCCGCCTCGACAGGCGGCCTGAGGACGACAGGGACCGGTGCCACAGCATCCTCAACGCCTCTTTGCAAGGCCCGCCCGGACACAGGCCAGTAGTGCAGACGACGTCCGCCGATGCCGCGCAGGCTGGACCCCACGACGGGAATCCCTTCATCTGTTAGGAAACGCTCGGCGAAAGTGGCATTGGCCATGCCGACATCCGTCAGGCTATCGAACATCCGGCCACCGCCGAACAGCTTGGCCTCCAGTCGCTCGCGGCGACCGCCAGCCTTCAGCACATCATTGATCAGCACTTCCATCAGATAGGCCCCATAACGACGCCCCGCGTCGTTTCCGCGACCTGCACCGTCGGGCAGCAGGAAGTGGTTCATGCCGCCCACACCGGCGAGGGGATCGCGCAGGCATAACGCCACACAGCTGCCCAGGACGGTCGACAGTACCACCTGGGGATCGGACGTCACATAGTGTTCGCCCTGACCGACATGGACCCGACGCTCCGAAGCCTGAAGTGCCGCCGTCACGTCAGCGGGCCGAACACAGCTTCCAGCTTCTCTTTCAGCTGGGCCGTCGTGAAGGGCTTCACGACATAGTTGTTCACGCCATACTGGACCGCGCGCTGGACCAGTTCACGATCGGCCCGGCCGGTCAGCATGATGAAGGCCGTCTTGGACGTAGGCGGATGAGCGCGGATGCCACGCAGAAGACCCAGGCCGTCCAGGTTCGGCATGTTGAAGTCAGAAATGATCAGGTGGACCGGCGTGCTGATGGCAGCCCGCAGGCCCGCTTCGCCATCAGCGGCCTCGATAATTTCGCGAATCCCGATCTGCTGGAGGCTGTTACGGATCAGCGATCGCATGGTCATTTGGTCGTCGACGACCAGAACACGGATGGCGGAAGCGGCAGGCATTGACGGAGGTATCCTTACGCAACAGGTTTTGGAACCGGCGCGCCAGCAGCGCACAGGTCAAGAATGGCCGGGGCAAGCCGGGACAGCGGCAACTGCCGCTCGACCGCACCGATTTCAAAGGCCGCACGCGGCATCCCATAGACGACGCACGAGGCTTCGTCCTGGCCCAGGGTGCGGGCACCGGCCTGACGCATGGCCAGAAGCCCCTGTGCCCCGTCACGCCCCATGCCGGTCAGGATGACCCCGGTCATCGGGCGGCCCTGGCGGACCACCGAATGAAACAGGACATCGACCGAGGGACGGTGGCCATTGACCAGGTCCGACGGGGTCAGACGGCATCGGCCGTTGTGGACTTCCAGGTGATGTGAGCCACCCGGCGCAATATAGACATGCCCCGGGGCGAGAGGCGCGCCGTCCCTGGCCTCGACCACCGTGGCCGCCGAGGCCCGGTCTAAACGCGCGGCGAAACTGGCGGTGAAGCTGGCGGGCATATGCTGGGTCACGACCGTCGCAGGACAGTTGGCCGGAAACTGGCTGAGGATGGTCAGCAAGGCTTCGACCCCGCCCGTCGACGAGCCGATAGCCAGGATATGCTGGCTATCCACCCGGTATCCCGATGTCACCTGTCCTGCCACGCGGGTTTCCAGCGGCCGGACCCGCGAACGCGCCGCGATCTTCACCTTTTCAGCCAGGTCATTAAAGGCTTCCTGGGCCGGGACGCCGGGAGCCGGCTTGGCCACGGCATCGACCGCCCCGATCTCCAGGGCCGCCAGGGTCACGTCCGTGCCCGCCTGGGTCAGGGTCGAGACCATGACCACCGGCATCGGCCGCAGCCGCATGATCTTCTCAAGGAACTCCAGCCCGTTCATATTGGGCATCTCGACGTCCAGGGTGAGGACGTCGGGGTTCAGTTCCTTGATCTTGGCCCGCGCCTCCAGCGGGTCGGCCGCCGTGCCCACTACATTGATCTGGGGATCGCGACGCAGCACCGCGCTGATCAGGCTGCGCATGGTGGCGCTGTCGTCGACAATCAGGACACTGATGCGATCGGTCATCGCGTGCCCCCCAGGCAGTAGGCGGTCAGGCCACAGGTCTGCAGCTGGTTCGTCGCCGCGCCGCTGACGCGCTCGGAGTGACCGATATAGAGCATGCCCCCGGGGGTCATGATCGGCACAAAGCGGTTCCAGATCTTCTCCTGGGTGGCATCATCGAAATAAATCACGACGTTACGGCAGAAGATGACGTCAAATCTGCCGCGCATTGGCCAATCGCCGATCAGGTTCAGCTCGCGAAAGCTGACCAGGCGGCGCAGGGTATCATCAGCACTGAAATAGCCCGGCTTATCCGCGATCGGCACGAAGTGCTTGCGGCCCGAGGACGGGACCGGCGCCAGCAGTTCCTCGGAATAGACCCCTGCGTGACCCTCGGCCACCATATTGGGATCGATGTCTGTCGCCAGGATGCGCACATCCAGTTCCGCCGCCTCGGGCAGGACATCCAGAACCGTGAGCGCCATGGAATAGGGCTCCTGACCATTGGAGCAGGCGGCCGACCACAGGCGCACCCGTCCCCCGGCACGGGCGCGCGCGGCCAGTTCCGGCATGACCTGGGAGCGCAGGTGATCAAAATGGTGCGGCTCACGATAGAAGCGGGTCACATTGGTCGTCAGCGCGGCCGTCATGGCCTGGCGCTCATCGACCCCCTTGGCGTCCTCGATCAGGGCGCAATAGTCACGGAAGCTGCGCAGTCCCAGGGCGCGCAGGCGTTTGGCCAGCCGCGAATAGACCAGGGCGGCCTTGCTCTCGGTCAGGGCAATGCCGGCGTGGGCATGGAGGGTCTGGGCGATGTGGCGGAAGTCCTCGGCCGTGAAGATGAACTCTCCCTCGACCAGGGGCTCCCGCCCCGGGGCGGTCGTCATGCGGCTTCGGCCTCGATCTCGGCTGGCAGGACGTGCTGGATGTCAATCAGGCTGATCATGCGGCCACCCTCGACGGCAAAGATGCCCTTGACGAAGGTCTTCACCTGCTCGCTGGCAACGTCCGGCGTCGGTTGGATGGCGGCATCGGTCAGTTGGACAATGTCGGAAACGGCATCGACCAGCAGACCTACCATGCGGGTGCCGATGTGAGCGACCATGATGACGTGGCGGGCCGTCGGCTCGGCGGTCGTCAGGCCAAAGCGGTCGCCCAGATCGATGATCGGCAGGACGGTGCCGCGCAGGTTGATCACCCCCTTCATATAGGAGGGCGAGCGCGGCAGCGGGGTGGCGGGGGTCCAGCCACGGATCTCGCGGACATTCATGATATCGACGCAGAATTCCTGCTCGCCGATGCGGAAGGCGATCAGCTCACGCTCGGTGCCGGCGACGTTTGGGGTAGGTTCAGTCATGGGATCAGCTCGCCATTTTCATTTCAGGGCGGGAAGGCTTGCGACGCCCGGCCGTGACCAGGGAATCGATATCGAGAATAAGGGCCACGCTGCCGTCACCCAGGATGGTCGCGGCCGAAACACCATCGACATGACGGTAGTTGGTCTCAAGCGACTTGATCACGACCTGACGCTGACCGTTGATCGTGTCCACGGCCAGGGCGGCGCGGTTGCCGCTTTCAGTCTCGACGATCATGACCACACCATCGGTCAGGGAGGTGGGCTCCTCGCGGAAGCCCATGACGCGGGCGACATCTACCAGGGGCACGAACTCTTCGCGGAAACGGATGACGGCGTCATGGCCGCCGACATGATGGATGTCCGCCTCGCGCGGGGTCAGGCTCTCGACGATCGCCGACAGGGGTGAAACCAGGGTCTGGCCCGCAGCCCCGACCACCATGCCGTCCAGAACAGCCAGGGTCAGCGGCAGGCTGAGGGTAAAGGTCGAGCCCTTGCCGGGCATCGAGCTGATGGAGATGCGGCCACCCAGGGCCTGGATCGAGCGGCGCACCACATCCATGCCCACGCCACGGCCCGAGATGTCCGACACCTCGGACGCCGTCGAGAAGCCGGGCAGGAAGATCAGGTTGTCGATCTCCTCATCGCTCAGCACCTGGTCCGGTGTGATCAGACCGCGCTGCTCGGCAATGCCGCGCACCTTCGGCCGGTTGATGCCCTTGCCGTCATCGGCGATCTCGATGACGATCCGGCCAGAGCGGTGAAGCGCGGCCATGCGCACCGTGCCTTCGGCGGGCTTGCCCGCCGCCTCGCGCTCGTCGGGGCTTTCCAGCCCGTGGTCGATGGCGTTGCGCAGCATGTGGGTGATCGGCTCGGCCAGGCGTTCGACTACGGTCTTGTCGACCTCGGTATCCTCGCCCGAGGTGATCAGCCGGACCTTCTTGCCCGTCATGTCGGCGACTTCGCGGACCAGGCGCGGCATGCGCTGAAAGACCGACTTCACCGGTTGGGCGCGGATGGCCATGACGCTGTCCTGAATCTCGCGCGTCAGCAACTCCAGGTCCTCAAGACCCAGGCCGATATCGGACGAACGGGCCAGGCCGGATTCCATTACGCGCTGGGCCAGCATGGCCTGCTGGATGACCAGTTCGCCGACGGCATTGATCAGGCGATCCACCCGGTCCAGATCGAC
>DLIT01000174.1:1786-2715 GCA_002483865.1 Brevundimonas sp. UBA7635 | reverse complement strand
GGGGTCGAGAAGAGTAGTCGTCGGGGGGCGAGGGGGGGGGGGGGGGGGGGGGGGGGGGCGGGGCGCCACTCCTGGCACAGAGAGGAAAACCTCACCCCTTCTTCCCTTCCACCAGCACCGCCTGTTGCCAGGGGCCCGGTGCCTTGTCGGTGCGGTGGATGCAGCCGGCCCAGCAGCAGGGGCGCTTCTTTCCGGCCTCAAGATCCTCAAGCATCCGGCCGATTCGCTTGGCGCGGGTCTTGGCCTGTTTGGCGTCCTCGATCCAGCACAGGAACTCATTGCGGCCCAAAGGGGTCAGGGCAGCCCAGGCCTTCAGTCCACCCGCCCTGGTCCCAATCGCCCTGCGCACGTCATCCGCCGCCGTGTGGACTACGCCTTCAGGAAAGGGGTCGGCCATGCTGGTCTCCGCAAAAAACACCGTTCAATTAAATTACGCTCTGGCCCTTGTCATCGGCAAGCCCGGGCCTATCTCGCCCATCAAGCTTCAATGGGGGCAAGCGTTCCAATCGACATGAAGAGATCAGGCTGGGGCAACATCAGGCGTTTTGAGAGGCTCGAAACTCAATTCTTCTGGACGGATGAGACTCTTTAGACTCTCTAGACCCTGTTTTTTTCTCAGGCCGTTCTTGCCGTCGAGGAGCCCCATGCGCCCAGTCCACGCCCTTTCCCTCTTTGTTTCATCGGCCGCCCTGGTCCTTGCCGCCTCCTCGGCCTCGGCAGAGGAGGGGATGTGGACCTATGACAACTTCCCCATCGCGCGGGCGAACCAGCAGCTGGGCACCAGCATCGACCAGGCCTTCCTGGACCGCCTGCGCCTGTCCTCGGTCAAGTTCGGCGGCTGTTCGGCGGGGGTGATCTCGGCCGAGGGCCTGGTGATGACCAACAACCACTGCGTGGCGACCTGCGTGGCCAACCTGTCCACGCCCCAG
>DLIT01000174.1:1050-1704 GCA_002483865.1 Brevundimonas sp. UBA7635 | reverse complement strand
ATCGAATCCGAGGCCTGCGGCAATGATCCCAAGGTGCGCTGCCAGGTGGTCAGCCTGTATCGCGGGGGCCAGTTCAAGCTCTACAGGTTCCGCAAGTATGATGACGTGCGCCTGGCCTGGGCGCCCGAGGATCGCGCGGCCACCTTTGGCGGCGACCTCGACAACTTCTCCTTCCCGCGCTTTGCCATCGATGCCGCCTTCGTGCGCCTCTACGAGGACGGCAAGCCGGTCAGCACCCCCGTCCACTTCACGTGGAACCCTGGCAAGCCGACCGAGGGCGAGCCGGTCTTCCTGTCGGGCAACCCCGGCTCGACCCAGCGCCTGCTGACCCAGGCCCAGCTGATGACCATCCGCGATGTCGTCCTGCCGATGGACCAACTGATCGCCTCGGAGCTGCGGGGCCGCCTGATCCGCTATTCCGAAGAAGGCGAGGAACAGGCCTTCATCGCCATGGACCCGATCGTCGGCGTCGAGAACACCTACAAGCGTGGTCGGGGCCGTATGGCGGCCCTGATCGACCCGGCCTTCATGCAGACCAAGGCCGAGGCCGAGGCTGATTTCCGCCGCCAGGCCGCGTCGCAGGATCCCTGGCTTGCCCTGGAAGCGGTCCAGCCGATCGCCCGCGAGCTCTATGCCCCGATGGCCCTGCTGGAA
>DLIT01000174.1:0-929 GCA_002483865.1 Brevundimonas sp. UBA7635 | reverse complement strand
GCCCAGGAGCGGGCCAAGCCGTCGGGCGAGCGCCTGCCTGAATATTCCGACAGCCGCCTTCCCGCCGTGGAAGCGCGCCTGTTTGCCAGCCGACCCACCTATCCGGAACTGGAGCAGATCCGCCTGGAGTGGTGGCTGTCCAAGACCCGCGAATGGCTGACTGTCGACAGCCCCTACATGGCCGACCTGCTGGGCCAGGAAAGCCCCGAAGGCCTGTCGGCCCGTCTGGTCGAGGGCACCCGCCTGGCCGACCCGGCCGTGCGCCGCGCCCTGTGGGAGGGTGGCCTTGAGGCCATCCAGGCTTCGGATGATCCGCTGATCCAGTATGCCCTGCGCATCGACGAGGACGCCCGCACCATCCGCTCCGACTGGGAAAGCCGGGTCCAGGCCCCGACCGACAAGGCGTCCGAACAGCTGGCGGCGGCCCGCTTCGACGTCTATGGCGACGCCGTCTATCCGGACGCCACCGGCACGCTTCGCCTGACCTATGGCAAGGTCGAAGGCTCGGATGTCCCCGGCCAGCGTTTCGGGGCCTTCACCACCTTTGCCGGGCTGTGGGACCGCGCCACGGGGGCCGAGCCCTTTGTCACCACGCCGGGCCTGCAGGCGGCCCGCGAGCGGATCGACCCGAACGCAGTCATCAACATGACCGTTTCGACCGACACCATCGGCGGCTCGTCGGGCTCGCCGGTGCTGAACGCCAGGGGCGAGATCATCGGGGCGAACTTTGACTCCACTGTCCTGACCCAGCGCAATGCCTATGGCTATGACCGCAACGTCAACCGCAGCGTCATCGTCACCACCCAGGCTGTGACCACGGCCATCCGCGACGTCTATGGCCTGACCCATCTGGTGGAGGAACTGGGCGTCGAATGACGGCGATGGACCTGCGCCCGGCGGCGGCGGCGGACATCCCGCCGCTGCACGCC
>DLIT01000123.1:16896-26810 GCA_002483865.1 Brevundimonas sp. UBA7635 | reverse complement strand
ATCATTCGCCCGCCGCCGCCGATGGTTATGCTGCGAACCTTATGAGTTGCCGCATGGAGAATGGCCTCGGCCACCAGCTCGGGCGCATAGACGGGCGGGGCCACCTGAGGCTCGTTCTCGGTGTGATTCCGGGCGTTCTCCGAAAATGGCGTGCCAATACCCGAAGGCTTGATCAAGGTGATCTGGACAGGCTTGCGTGCATGGCGCAGCTCGATGCGTAGCGCATCGGTGAAGCCTTTGACCGCATGCTTGCTGGCGGAATAGGCCCCGAGCAGGGGGATGGCAAAGTCCGAGTTGATCGAGCCGACGTTGATCAGGGTGCCGCCACCCTCACGGCCTTCCAGGTGCCGCACAGCCGCCGTGGAGCCATAGACCACGCCCCAGTAGTTGGTCTGGAACAGCCGCTGATGCTCGTCTGATGGCAGCTCCATTATGTCGCCATAGATGCCGACGCCTGCATCATTGATCCAGGTATCAAACCCACCGAAGGACTCGATGGCCTGATCGACAATCTGCTGGACCTGGGCTTCGTCACCGACATCGGCCACCACGGTGGCGACTCGCCCGCCCTTGGCCCTGATCTCGTCTCCCACCAATTCAAGGGTTTCGGCGGTTCGGGCGGCAAGGACAAGGGCAGCCCCCGCTTCGGCGGCTGCCCTGACTGTGGCGAGGCCGATGCCGGATGTTGCACCGGTGATAACGATGGTTTGCTGTTCAAGCGGCTTTTGGTGGACCCTCATGTCGCTTCCTTCCTGGCTGGGGGATGAGAAAAACGAACAGGTCGGGGGCGGTCAGGTTCCGCAGCAGGAGCGATAGCCCGGTCGTTGGCATTCCGCGCCCGGACGGGGCTGGTGCAGGGAGCTTTGTCGAGAAGCCGACTTTATCCGCCCGCTTTGTCAGATCGGCGTTCCGCTCTCGAACGAGAGTGAAGGCATGGGCGTCATTATCGCATTCCCGGAACGACCAAGGCCCCGGCGGCGACAGCGGCGATGGCTGTGGGCCGTTGCGGGGTTGTCGGCAGCCGTTATGACCTCGGCGGGGGTCTATATGGCCGGGCGCGATCTGCTGCGCGCTGCCGAGGTCATGACGCCGGCGCCAGTGGATACAGGGGCCGGCGGCTGACCTTTGCGAACCGTCAGAAGGGGAAGAAGATGGGAATGGCGATCATGGCGGCCGCCCAGGTGATCAGGTTCAGGGGCACGCCGACGCGGACGAAATCCATGTAGCTGTAGCCCGCCATGTTATAGACCAGAACATTGGTCTGGTAGCCGAAAGGCGTTGCGAAGGCGGCCGAGGCGGCCATCATGACGCAGACCAGGAAGGGGCGGGGATCCACGCCCAGGCTATTGGCCAGGGCTACGGCGACCGGCGTGATCAGGACCGCAACCGTTGCATTGGACAAAAGCTCGGTCGCAAACAGGGTCACGCCATAAAGGACAATCAGGGCCCCCAACGGGCCCATGGGGCGGATGACATCGATCAAACGGCTGGCCCCGGCCTGGGCCAGACCGGTTACCTCGATGGCGGTACCGACCACCACCATACCCGCGATGAGCAAGAGGATTTCGGGCCGCAGGCCGGCATAGGCCTCTTCAGGCGTGATAACGCGTAGCAGGATCAGGGCTACGGCCCCCGCAAAGGCCGAGGCGGCGATCGGGGCCCATCCCAAAGCCGCCGACAGGATCACCAGGACAAAGACGCCCAGCGATACCAGGGCGGGCTTGAGTCGAAAGGGGCGGTCACCGGCACCATACAGGGCGACGTCCCCCAGGTGGGCATCGCCCGAACCGTCAGACTGGTTGCGAGATTCCCCCAGGCGAGGCAGGCGCAGGAAGAAGAAACCGCGACGCCCCCTGGCGGCTTCGGCCTGGCGTCGTGCTTCTTCCTCCTCGGCCAGGCGGGCGGCTTCGGCCTCATCCTTCTGGACAGAGCGGCCGAGCTGACGTGCACCGACGAAATAGAGCCATAGTCCCCCGGCAAGGGCGATGCACAAACCGACCGGGGTGATCTCGAACAGGCTGAACACCGGCTGTCCGGCATTGCGGGCCATGTCGTTGACCAGCAGGTTGGTCGAGGTGCCGATCAGGGTCAGCAGACCCCCCATCACGGTGACGTGGCTGAGCGGCATCAGGAAACGCTTGGGCGACAGTTTGAGCGACTGGGCCACGTCGCGAATCACCGGCGCGGCCAGCACCACGACCGGGGTATTGTTGAGAAAGCCACCGACCGAGCCACACAGGCCGATGACGGCCCATATGCCCGCCGCGCCCACGCGGGTGGCCAATTCCGTCGCCTTGCGGATCATCAAGCCCAGCAGGCCCGACAGTTCGATGGCGTAGGCGATCACAAAAAGACCAGCCAGGGAGATGATGGCGGGGCTGGCAAAGGCCCCCTGGACCTCGACCGGGCGGACCACGCCCAGTATCAACAGGACGGCAGCCCCCGTCAGCGCGACGACATCGGCGCGCAGCTTGCCGTGGATCAATACGCCCACGACGCCGACGAGCACCCCCAGAGCGGCCATCTGATCAAAGGTCATAACTGTGTGCAGACCGCCCCGAAGCGTCCCCGTCAACCTTTTTTCGCCAAGCGCGGCCACACGGCGTTCGGTATGTTAGGGTGACCTCATGTCTGAACCGACCGTCCTGATCCGTCCATCAGTGGTCGCCCTGGCGGCGGCAGCCTGTCTGATGACCGCAGCCTGCCAGAGGCAGCAGGCACCCGCGGCCCCTGCGCCCGAAGCCGTGACCCCTGACCCGCCTGTCGTCATTGTTGCGCCGCCCCCGGTGATGAACCGGGCCGCCCTGCTGGAAGCGGTGGCCCAGGCGGCCTCTGACTATGCAGAGGGACGTAGCGGCACTGATGTGGCTGCCGAGAACAGCCTTGGAGGACGCCGGTTTCTGATCCGCCAGGCCTTTGGCTGCCAGGTTCCGGTGGATCCAGCACAGACCCCGGTCACAGACGGCACGGGCAGCTTGACCCGGGCTGAGGGAGAGCAGGACCTGAAGCTGACGCTGACGCCGATTGACTGGACCCCCGCGCTCGCCACGGCCAAGGGGACCGATGCCTGGGAAGCAGCCGAGGGATTCTGGCTGTCATGGCCGTGGCTGCGGGCCGAAACCTGTCCCCGGCCTCCGGTCGAGTTGACTTCGGATTATGAGACGGCACCGGCACCGATGCGCGCTACGCCCCCGAGCGTCGGGCTGGCCGCCGTTTTCGAGACCAACAGCTCACGCCTGGATCGCCGCAAGGGACGGGCCTATGAGTTTATCCTGCGCGGCGAGGGACAGGCGGCGGCAGTGCCCGATCCCGGCGGCTATCGTGTAGTGATGGAGGGACGGTTGGCCACCTTTGGCGATGGCCGGGCCATTCGCTGTCGGGCGTCAGGTCCTGACGAGCGGCCGGTTTGCGTCGCGGCCGTCCGGTTGGAGCGCGTGGCGTTCGAGACCGCCACAGGGCAGACGCTGAGCGAGTGGCGGTCCTGAAGTCTTGGTAGGCAAAATCAGGACAGGGGCTGGTGGGTAAAGCCCCTGACATCACTCATGGGCCGGGCATCGCGGCTGATCTCCACTTCGCTCTCGACATAGGCGACCAATAGCCGTGCCAGGTCCGACAGGGCGGTTTCATGGATGCGTTCATAGCCATGGCTGGCGTCAATGCCGAAAGCCAACAGGGCCGTGCGGATGTCGGCCCCGGATTCCAGCGCCGAGGCAGAATCGGAGCGGTAATAGCGGAAGACATCCTTCTGATGCGGAATGTCGTTATCGCGGGCCAGCTGGGCCAGCTTGCGTGACAGGTGCCAGTCGAAAGGACCGGTCTGGTCTGCCATGGCAATGGTCACGCCGAACTCAGACGAGTTCTGACCGGGGGCGGTGGTGCCATTATCGACCGTGACCATGGCAGCGACATCCGGCACCAGGACGGACGAGGCACCAACCCCGACCTCCTCGGCGATGGTAAAGAGCCACCAGGTGTCGACCGTAGGCGTGCGCTCTTCGCGGACCAGGCACTCCAGCGTCGCCAGCAGGACCGCCACCCCCGCCTTGTCGTCCAGTTGCCGCGAGACGATGAAGCCGGTGTCGAGGAACTCGGGCTGGGGGTCGATGGCAATGATGTCGCCGATGTCGATGCCCAGGTCCACCGTCGTCTGGCGGTCGTGGGTCACGGCATCAATGCGAAGCTCAACCTCGCGCCAGCTGACGGGTTGGGTATCGATTTCGGTGTTGAAGGTATGGCCCGAGGCCTTCAGCGGCAGGATGGTGCCGCGCCAGGCTCCGCCTTCGGAAAAGATGGTGCAGCGAGCCCCCTCGGCAAAGCGGGACGACCAGTGGCCGATGGGAACCACCTCCAGCCGGCCGTTGTCCTTCACCTGCTTGACCTGGGCCCCCAGGGTGTCGACGTGGGCGACGACCGCCCGGGCCGGGACCTTCTGCTGGCCCGGCAGGCGGGCGCGAATGGCCCCGCGCCGGGTCATTTCGTAATCCAGGCCCAGGCGCTCTAGCTCGCGGCAGACAAGCCGGACGGCCTCGTCGGTATAGCCGGTCGGGCTGGGCGTCCCCAGCAGGTCGGCCAGGCGGGCCTTGAGGTAATCGAGATCTATGACGGGGCCGGTCAAGACAACTCCTTGTGGCCGGGGGTCAGGGCATGGCTGCGGGCCGAGCCGACGGCGGTGGCCGGGAACAGCAGGTCGATGAAACGCTCGGCTGTCGGCTGGGGTTCGTGGTTGGCCAGGCCCGGACGCTCATTGGCCTCGATGAAGGCATAGTCCGGCTGGTCCGGTGCCGTGACCATAAGGTCGATGCCGGTGACGGGGATGTCGATGGCCTTGGCCGCGCGGATGGCCGCCTCGACCAGGACCGGATGAACGATGTCGGTCACGTCATGGATGGTGCCACCCAGGTGCAGGTTGGCGGCCTTGCGCACCACGATCTCGAAGCCCTCGGGGGCGATGTCGTCCAGGGCAAATCCGGCCTCGGCCAGGGTGCGCTCGGTTTCGGCATCAATCGGGATGCGGGACTCGCCGCTGGTGGCGGCGCTGCGGCGACGGCTCTGCAACTCGATCAGGCGGCGAATGGGGGTCACGCCATCGCCGGTGACGCGCGGCGGGCGACGCACGGCGGCAGCGGCCAGTTGGTAGTCGATGATGACCAGGCGCAGGTCCTCGCCCTGGACCTGTTCTTCGATCAGGACGTCCGGGCAGATCTCGCGCGCTGCGCCCAAGGCCGTCTGGACCTCACTCATGGTCTTGAGTCCGACCGCCACGCCCTGGCCCTGTTCACCGCGCGCGGGTTTGACGACCAGCTGGCCATAGCGGGCCAGGGCGGCGTCGATGGCTGAGGGGCTGTCTGGCTGGATGGCGACAGGGGCACGCACCCCGGCGGCCGCGACAATGCGGCGCGTCAGGCGCTTGTCGTCACAGATGCTGAGCGCCACGGCCGAGGTCAGATCGGACAGGCTTTCACGACACCGCACCGTCCGGCCACCCCAGGTCAGTCGGAACAGGCCGCCTTCGGCATCGATGATATCGGTGGCCACTCCGCGTCGGCGGGCCTCATCAACAATCAGCCGCGCATAGGGATTAAGGCCGTCATCGCTGCTGGCGGGGCCTGTGAAGAGGGCTTCGTTGATCGGGTTCTTGCGCTTGATGCCAAAGAAGGAGACGCGGCGGAAACCCAGCTTCTCATAAAGGGCGATGGCAGCCAGGTTGTCATGCATGACCGACAGATCCATGTAGGCCAGGCCCTGGGTGCGGAAATGCTCGGCCAGACGGCGAACGAGAGCCTCGCCGATGCCGGGCTGGCTGGCCTGAGGCGCGACGGCCAGGCACCACAGGGAGGAGCCGCCTTCGGGATCGTTGATGGCACGGACGTGATTGACCCCCGTGACGGTGCCGATCACTTCGCCTGTGGCAGCATCCTCTGCTACGAAATAGGTCAGGCAGCGGTCATCGCGGCGCGACCACAGAAAGCCGGGCGGCGTCTGCACCATCCGCTGCGAGGCATAGATACGGTTGATCGCGTCTGCGTCCTGTTCCGAGGCCAGACGGCGGATGGTAAAGCCACGCGGCTGGCGACGGCTGGGCCGATAGACAGCCAGATCCAGCCGATAGGAGTGCGACGGATCCAGGAAGACCTCCTGCGGGGCCTGGGCCAGCAGGACGTGGGGATTGCGGACGTAGAAGGCGATGTCGCGCCGTTCCGGCCCCTCGGCGCGCAGGGCGTCGATCAGGGGCTCGGCGGTCTCAAAGGTCTGGGCAAACAGCAGGCGGCCCCAGCCGCAGTCGAGGACGGCATTCTGGACGATCGGTGCCTCGCCATCATTCTGGACGCGGGGCTTGAGGCTCTCATGGCGCAAGCGCTTCAGCCGGTGGGCCTGGGAGCGGGCAGGACGGGAATCAGAGGCCATGTTGCTGCATCCACATTTCCAGGACGGCCACCTGCCACAGCTCTGAGCCGCGCAGGGGCGTGATGTGCTCGGTCGGGGCGTCGAACAGGGTGTCCAGATAGCCGCGATCGAACAGGCCTCGCTCGCGGGCGGCCTGGTTGCTCAGGGCCTCGCGGACCATCTCCAGATAGGGGCCCTGGATGTATTTCAGGGCCGGGACGGGGAAGTAGCCCTTCTTGCGGTCGATGACCTCGGACGGGATGACCAGGCGCGCGGCCTCCTTCAGGACACCCTTGCCGCCCTGGGCCAGCTTGTGCTCGGGAGGGATGCGGCCCGCCAGCTCGACCAGTTCGTGGTCCAGGAAGGGTACGCGGGCCTCAAGGCCCCAGGCCATGGTCATGTTGTCGACCCGCTTGACCGGGTCGTCGGCCAGCATGATCTGGCTATCGAGGCGCAGGGCCTTGTCCACCGCCGTGGCGGCACCGGGCTGGGCGAAATGGGCCTCGACCAGGGCGCGGCTGACGTCGGTGTCGGCCATATACTGGCCGTTCAGCTGGGTCTTCAGCGTCTCATGGCTGCGGTCGAAGAAGGCCTTGGCATAGGTTTCGACCGGATCACTGGTCTGCAGCATGGGCGGGTACCAGTGGTAACCGGCGAAGATCTCGTCGGCACCCTGGCCCGATTGGACGACCTTGATGTGCTTCGAGACTTCCTGGCTCAGCAGGTAGAAGCCGACATTATCATAGGAGACCATCGGCTCTGACATGGCCGCGATGGTGCCGGGCAGGGCGTCCATCAGGCGCGTGTGGGGCACGAATATCTGGTGATGGTTGGTGCCGTAGTGTCTGGCGATCAGGTCAGACCACTGGAATTCATCGCCCTGTTCGCCATTGGCTCCCTCGAACCCGACCGAGAAGGTCATCAGGTCCTTCTGGCCCAGTTCCGCCAGCAGGCCGACGATCAGGCTGGAGTCGACGCCGCCCGACAGCAGCACGCCGACAGGCACGTCGGCCACCATCCGCCGCCTCACCGCCTCTCGCAGGGACGCCAGCACCTGGTCGCGCCAGTCCTCGAACGTCAGATGGGCGTCCTCGGGGCGGCGGGTCATGTCCGGCTGCCAATAGACGCGGTCACGGAAGGCACCGCCGGGCTCGATCACGCGAATGGTCGCGGGCGGAAACTTCTTCACGCCTTTCAGCAGGGTGTGCGGCGGCGGCACCACGGCGTGGAAGGTCATGTAATGGTGCAGGCCCACCGGATCGATCGAGGTGTCGACGTCGCCGCCCGCCAGCAGGGCCGGCAGGGTCGAGGCGAACCGCAGGCGCTGGCCCTTCTCGGCCAGATACAGCGGCTTGATGCCGAACCGGTCGCGGGCGATCACTGTACGGCCGGTGTCACGCTCGTGCAGGACAAAGGCAAACATGCCCTTGAAGCGGTCCACGCAGGCCTCGCCCCAGGCCTTCCAGGCCTTGATGATGACTTCGGTGTCACCGTCAGAGAAGAAGCGGAAGCCCAGGCTTTGGAGCTCCTGGCGCAGTTCGGGATAGTTGTAGATGCAGCCGTTGAAGGCCAGGGTGATGCCCAGTTCGGGATCCACCATGGGCTGCTGGGCCTTGTCAGACAGGTCGATGATCTTGAGACGACGATGACCCAGGCCGATAGAGCCGCGAAGGACGACACCGGACCCGTCAGGCCCCCGGGGAGCCAGGGCATCGGTCATGCGCTGCAAGGCGCTGGCGTCCACCGGACGTCCGTCGTGATTGATCTCGCCGCTCAAGCCGCACATAGGCTGTCCTTGTATTGTGAATGCAGCGCGTACAAATAGTTAGCACACTAAGGATTGCAACCCTGATGGACCCGTCCCTCAGCCCAGCCCCCGAACAACGGCCAGAGCGGCCTGCGGATCCCACCGCCTCGCTGGTGCGCTCAATGCGACGCATCGCCCAGGCTATCGACGTCCGCTCGCGCGAAATCGCCCGCCAGTCAGGCCTGACCCTGCCGCAGCTGATCGTGCTCCAATCGGTGCGGGCCCTGGGGGAGGTGACGACCCAGGCCATATCGCGAGACGCGGCCATGTCGGCCCCCACGGTGGTCGGGGTGCTGGACAAGCTGGAGGCCAAGGGGCTGATTGAGCGCTATCGCTCGACGCGTGACCGACGCGTGGTCCACACGCGCACGACGCCCGCCGGTCAGGCCGCGCTGGCCGACTCGCCCGATCTGCTGGGGGACAGCTTCATCACCGCCTTTCGCCAACTCCCGGTCGAGCGCCGCCGTGAGCTGGCCGAGGCCCTGGATATTCTGGCGGGTTTCATGGTGAGCCCAGCACCCCCATCGGCCTGATACCTGTCGTCGGTCGCGTCCTGATCGGTCATGATGGAACGGCGTGGCCCGCCCACGGTTAAGCTGGGTATGAAAACACAGCTAATTATTTTCGTCGCGACATCGGGCCTGATGCTGGCGGGGTGCAACGCGGGGGCCAGTGCCAGTGCCAGCGCCGAGCGGGGGGTGAAGCAGGTCAACTCTGGTCTGGGTGACGCGCTGCAGGCCCCGCTGGAAGATTTGAACCTGGTGCGGGAGGATATCCCCGAAGTGCTGCAGCAGGCGGTTATTGCTCCCTATGCCTCGACGGGCATGGGCCGGTGCGCGGCGATCAGCGCCGAGATCGCCCGGCTGGACGAGGCGCTGGGTCCTGATCTGGATATGCCGCCAGAAGCTCTCAGCACCGGTGACCAGACGGCCGAGATAGCTGCCGATGTCACCCTGGATGCCGTGCGCGACACGGTGACGGACTTTATTCCCGCACGATCCTGGATCCGGCGACTGACCGGGGCCCATCAACATAGTCAGGCCGTTCAGCAGGCGGTGCAGGCGGGGCTCCAGCGGCGCGCCTTCCTGAAGGGGCTGGGACAGCAGAAGAAATGTGCCCCGCCCGCAGCCCCGGCCCATAATCAGTAGCGAGAGGCGCTGACGGTTCAGGCCTTGATGTGGCGGGTGCGGAAGTCCCTGCGGAACTGTTCGAACTCGCCCTTCTCGATGGCCTCGCGCATGGCGGCGGTCAGGGCCTGGAAAAAGGCGATGTTGTGCCAACTCAGCAGGATCTTGCCGAGAATTTCATCGGCGCGGATCAGGTGGTGCAGATAGGCGCGGCTATAGTCCTGTGAGGCGGGGCAGGGGACCATCGGGTCCAGCGGGCTCTCGTCCTCGGCGAACCTGGCGTTCTTGATGTTGATCGGGCCATCCCAGGTCCAGGCCTGGCCGTGGCGACCGGCGCGGGTCGGCAGCACGCAGTCGAACATATCCACACCGCGATAGACGGCCTCGACCAGATCGATCGGCTTGCCCACACCCATCAGGTAGCGGGGGCGATCCTTGGGCAGGAACTCGGGCGCATAATCAAGGACTTCGCACATGGCCTCATGGCCCTCACCGACCGCGAGGCCACCGATGGCATAGCCGTCAAAGCCGATTTCCTGCAGGCGTTCCGAGCTTTCCTTGCGCAGGTTCTGATAGGTCGAACCCTGCTGGATGCC
>DLIT01000123.1:15316-16629 GCA_002483865.1 Brevundimonas sp. UBA7635 | reverse complement strand
CGCTCCGGTCCCGGGCGCAGCATCAGGTGGTAGGTGTTGCCCAGAATGATGTCGGCACCCGTCTGCTTGACCTGATCGACCGTCATGGCCTTCACCGTGGCGGCGGTGCCGACGGGCATGAAGGCAGGCGTGCGGATATCGCCCCGCGCGGTTTTCAGGACGCCGGTACGGGCGCGGCCGTCAGTGGCCTTGATATCAAAGGGGAAGGTCATCTGGGTTTACTCCGCTGGGCCGGAAAGACAGTCCGGGGCGCGGTGGGTGAACCACAGCTAGGGGGCAATTGGAAGGCGGGTGCGGGGAAGGCGCGCGATCATGAGCCCTCCCCCTTGATGGGGGAGGGCTGGGTGGGGGCGACAGCCTTGGATCATGGGGCGTGAGGGGGAGGGCTTATCGATTGGTGAGGTTCGACTGGCTCACGGTGTCACCCTCATCCCCGACCCTTCTCCCATCAAGGGAGAAGGGAGCTACCGAAGGGCTTCCAGGAGTTCGGCGCGTTGCAGGTCCTTGGGGCGGCCGAACAGGCGGCAGGTGGCGATCTGTTCGTTCAGGGAGGGGGTGAAGACGGCGTAGTCTTCCAAGGGGACCGGCATCCGCGTCTCAAAGATCACCGGAACCCAGTCGCCGCCAGCGCGGACGTCCATCCCCGCCATGACGTCGATGGGGACGGGGGTGGTCAGGATCTGGCCAAAGACCTGGGAGCGGAACAGGCCTTCGCCGGGATCCTCCATCTCGTGGCCGTGCAGGGCCTGGATCAGGCGGCGCGCGTCGCGCGGACTGGTCAGGATATCGATGTCCGGGGCCCGCCAGTCGTGCACGCCCATCAGCGTGATGGCAGCCCCCCCAAAGATCCACCACGGATCCTGTAGCTCGCTGGCTGCCGAAGCCAGTATGTCGAGCGAGGCCGAGAAATCCTCTGGCAGGTCATCGTAATGAGCAGGCATGGTGACTTTATAGGCCTGTCCGGGCGCGGAAGAAAACGCTGTGATAGATTTTATCTGGCGATGCTTGAACCTGATGTTATCGAAAGGATTGAGCGATAAAGGGGCCGTGATCGTCACTGGGCCCTAACCGAGGATGCCGGACCATGTCCGTAACTCAGCTGTCAGCCGCCACCCGTTTTCGTCGCCCCGTCATGTGGGGCGTGATTGCGGGTTTGCTGCTTCTGCCTGCCATCGCCATGCGATTTACCGCCGAAGTGAACTGGGGCGCAGAGGACTTTGCCTTTGCGGCCATTTTGTTGATTGGCGCAGGACTTTTGTTTGAACTGGCCGTGTGGAAGCTGACCACGACGCGGGCGCGTCTGGTGGCGGGTG
>DLIT01000123.1:8368-15048 GCA_002483865.1 Brevundimonas sp. UBA7635 | reverse complement strand
GCGTGGACGGCGTTCAGGGCCTGGGCGGTTTCCTCTGACACCGTGCCCCATTCGGAGTGCATCCTGTGGTCGGCGGTGTCGTCCGCCTTGACCGGCAGGAAGGTGCCCGCCCCGACGTGAAGGGTGACCGCGTGGGTCGAGACGCCCCTGGCGCGGATGGCTTCCAGCAGTTCCGGCGTGAAATGCAGGCCCGCCGTGGGGGCGGCGACCGAGCCATCGTGCAGGGCATAGACGGTCTGGTAGTCGGTCAGGTCCTGGTCGTCCTCGGGCCGCTTGGCCGCGATATAGGGCGGCAGGGGCATGACCCCGACATTGCGGATGGCATCATCCAGCATCGGGCCGGTCAGGGCGAACTTCAGCGTCACCAGGCCGTCGTCGCCCTTGGCCTCGATGGTGGCATCGACGGTGGCCAGGTCGCAGGCCCGGTCGTCATGGGTGCCAAAGCGCACGCGGTCCCCGACCTTCAGCCGCTTGCCGGGCTTCATGAAGGCGGACCAGACATCGGGCGCGTCGCGGTGGTGCAGGGTGGCCTCGACCTCGACCGTCAGTATTTCGCCCTCGGGGCCGACGCGCTGGCGGATGCCGCTCATGCGGGCGGGAATGACGCGGGTGTCGTTGAAGACCAGGGCATCGCCGGGACGCAGGAAGTCCGGCAGGTCGCGCACCACGCGGTCCTCCAGCGCGCCGTCCCTGACGATCAGGAAGCGGGCGCTGTCACGCGGATCGGCGGGACGCAGGGCAATGCAGTCCTCGGGCAGGTCGAAATCGAAGTCGGAGGTTTTCACGTGGCGGGTGAACACCTGACGGGAGACGGGGTCAAGAGGGCTTGGTCGTCTCCCCAGGCGTCATCCTCGCTACGGGAGCGAGAATGACGCAGCGGAAGGTCGGGGCCTTCGATCAGGCGTAGCGCGACAGGCCCAGGTCGTGGACCTCGATGGCCGGCTTCTTGCCGCTGACCAGGTCGGTGATGACGGCGGCGGAACCGCACGACATGGTCCAGCCCAGGGTGCCATGGCCGGTGTTGAGCCACAGGTTGGAATAGCGGGTGCCGCCGACGATCGGGGTGCCGTCGGGCGTATTGGGGCGCAGGCCGCACCAGAACTCGGCGGTCTCCAGGTCGCCCGCGCCCGGAAACAGGCTGCCCACCGAATAGTTGAGGGTGGCGCGGCGGCGCGGCGACAGATCCTTGTTGAAGCCGTTCAGCTCGGCCATGCCGCCGACCCGGATGCGGGTGCCCAGGCGGGTGATGGCGACCTTGTAGCTTTCATCCATGACGGTCGAGACCGGGGCGCGGGCCTCGTCGATGATGCTGGCCGTGATGGAGTAGCCCTTGACCGGATAGATAGGCAGCTTCAGGTCCAGCGCCCGGGCCATGTCTGGCGACCAGGAGCCGAGGGCCATGACATAGGCGTCTGCCGTCAGGGTTTCCCGGTCGGTGACCACGCCCTGGACCTGGCTGGCGTCCTTCTGGACCGACAGGACCGTCTCGTTCCAGCGGAAGGTGACGCCGGCATCCTCGGCCATCCGGGCCAGGGCCTGGGTGAAGATCTTGCAGTCGCCGGTCTCGTCGCCGGGCAGGCGCAGGGCCCCGACATAGGGCACGTCCGAATGGGCCAGGCCGGGCTCAACCCGGCGGCAGCCCCCGGGGTCCAGCAGCTCAAAGGCCACGCCCTCGGATTTCAGCACCTCGACGTCCTTGTGGGCGTCCTTAAGCTGCTTTTCAGTGCGGAAGAGCTGGAGCGTGCCCTGCTGGCGGCCGTCATACTGGATGCCGGTCTTCTGGCGCAGCAGATCCAGCTCGTCGCGGGCATATTCGGCCAGGCGCACCATGCGCCCCTTGTTCACCGCATAGCGTGCCGGGGTGCAGTTGCGCAGCATCTGCAGCGTCCAGCGGATCATGGCCATGTCCGGCCGGGCGTGCAGGATCAGCGGCGGGTGGTTCATCAGAAGCCACTTGATCGCCTTGGTCGGGATGTTGGGGGCAGCCCAGGGGGCTGAATAGCCGGGCGAGACCTGGCCCGCATTGGCATAGCTGGTTTCCAGGCCCGGACCGGACAAACGATCCACGACCGTCACCTGGTGGCCCGCCTGGTTCAGATACCAGGCCGTAGTGGTGCCGATGACACCTGCGCCAAGGACCAGAACACGCATCTCTTACGCTCGCGCTATGGGGCCCGATGTGGGCCTCCCTTCAGCGGCAAGCTACGCGCAAAAATGAGGCCATTCCTGTCTTATTGCGAATGAATGTGCGGTGATGGTAGATGTTCCGCAATTATCTGCCACCCGCGCGACAGGATAGTGTGATGCTGCTGGATGAAGTGGATCGCCGGATCGTCCAGAAACTGCGCGCTGACGGGCGCATCAGTAACGCCGATCTGGCCGAACAGGTGGGGCTTTCGGCCTCGGCCTGCCTGCGGCGGGTGCGTCAGCTGGAGGCGCGCGGCGTGATCAGGGGCTATACCGCCATCCTGGGGGCCGATGAGGAGGAGGGGATCGTCGCCTTCGTCCAGATCACGCTGGAAAAACAGACGGATGAACAGATGAGGAAGTTCGAGGAGGCAGTGCGCCACTATCCCGAAATCCGCGACTGCTACCTGATGGCGGGAGCGGCGGACTATATCGTGCGGGCGGTGGCTCCCACGATGGCGGCCTATGAGATACTGCACAAGGATGTTCTGTCGCGCCTGCCCGGTGTGTCGCGCATCCAGTCCAGCCTGGCGATCCGAAACGTGCTGAAAGCGCGATAGGACGGGCAGAATCCGCCGGGTCGGACGCAGGTGGCCGTTGACCCTTGCAGCACAAGGCGTCAAACCCGCCGGATGCTACAGAACCTTGAATCCCTGTCCCGTGAGGCCCGTTCGTGGCCGTTTGAGCAAGCGCGCAACCTTTTGGCGCACGTGCTCAAAAAACGGTTGTCGGATGCCGATCGCAATGCGGCCAAGCTGATGATCGACGCGGGCAAGACCGATGAGGCTCTGGCGACGTTTGAAGGCCTGGCTCGCCCGGTGATCCTGGAAACCGGTTATGGCCCGTCGGGCCTGCCGCACATGGGGACCTTTGGCGAGGTGGCCCGGACTACCATGGTGCGCAACGCCTTTCGCGCCCTGACCGGCGACCACTGGCAGACGCGCCTGGTGGCCTTCAGCGACGACATGGACGGGCTGCGCAAAGTGCCCGAGGGCATTCCCAACCCGGAAATGCTGCGCGAGGACCTGAACCTGCCGCTGACCAAGGTGCGCGACCCGTTCGGCACCCATGACAGCTTTGGCGCGCACAACAATGCCCGCCTGCGCGCCTTCCTGGACAGCTTCGGTTTTGACTATGAGTTCATGTCCTCGACCGAGACCTACAGGTCCGGTCGTTTTGACGAGACGCTGCTGACCCTGCTGGAGCGGTTCGACAAGGTCATGGGCATCATGCTGCCGACCCTGGGCGAAGAGCGCCGCGCCACCTATTCGCCCTTCCTGCCGGTCAGCCCGATCACCGGCCATGTGCTGCAGGTGCCGACGCTGGAACGCAATGTCGAGAAGGGCACCATCGTCTTTGACGACCCGGCCGGTGGTCGCACCGAGGTCCCGGTCACGGGCGGCCATGTCAAGCTGCAGTGGAAGCCGGACTGGGCCATGCGCTGGACAGCGCTGGACGTCGATTATGAGATGTCGGGCAAGGACCTGATTGAGAGCGTGCGCGAGAGCGGCAAGATCTGTCGTGCCCTGGGCGGCACCCCGCCCGAAGGCTTCAACTACGAGCTGTTCCTGGACATTGAGGGCAAGAAGATCTCGAAGTCCAAGGGCAATGGCCTGACCATGGACGAATGGCTGCGCTATGGCACGCCCGAGAGCCTGTCCTGGTACATGTTCCAGTCGCCCAAGTCGGCCAAGAGCCTGCACTTCAACGTCATTCCGCGCGCGACGGACGACTATCTGTCCTTCATCGAGCAGTTCAAGACCCAGGAACCGCTCAAGCAGATGGACAATGCCGTCTGGCACATCCATGGGGGCAACCCGCCGCAGGTGTCCAGCCCGGTGTCGTTTGCCCTGCTGCTGAACCTGGTGGGCGTGGCCAATGCCTCGTCCAAGGACCAGCTGTGGGCCTATTTCGCCAAATACCTGCCGGACGCCACGCCCGAGAGCGAGCCCATGCTGGATCGCCTGATGGGCTATGCGTTGAACTACTACGAGGACTTCGTGAAGCCCTCGAAGATCTATCGCCTGCCGAGCGACTCGGAAAAGGCTGCGCTGCTGGACCTGGCTGAGCGGCTGAAGGCCCTGCCGGCCGACACCACGGACGGCGAGCTGATCCAGAACGAGGTCTATGCCGTGGGCAAGGCGCACGAGTTCGAGCCGCTGCGCGCCTGGTTCCAAGCCCTGTATGAGATCCTGCTGGGGTCTTCGCAGGGCCCGCGTTTCGGGTCGTTCGCGGCCATCTATGGTCTGGAGCAAACGATTGCCCTGCTGGAGGCAGGCGCGGGTGGCGTGATGGCCAGGGCCTGACCCGGCCCGCGATCGTCAGGGATTAAGCCGTCCGGGAAACCGGGCGGCTTTTTCGTGGCGGCAGTCAAGATGAACCAATCCTGACAATCAGGCTTGGGGAGCCTTCAGGCTGGGCCGCGCATTGTCTGATCCGACATCTCGATGACAGGAGAGAGCAATGTCCAAGATCTATATGGCCGGTCTGGCTGCCGCCGCCCTGGTGACCAGCATGGGCGCATCCGCCGTGCCGATGAGCGCCGTCGCCATGCCCCAGGCCAATGGTATTACCAACTGTGACGCGCCCGGTGGTCGCCAGCAGGCTGGTGCCGCAATCGGTGCTGTGCTCGGTGGTCTGGCCGGTAGCCAGATTTCCAAGAACGAGCGCGCCCTTGGGGCCGTCGTGGGTGCCGGTGCCGGTGCCGCAGCCGGTTCCTATATCGGTTGTAATCAGCAGCGGACGCGCGCCATCGCCAACGCGCCCGCCGGTGACTACCGCGCCACGTCGAACCTGCGCATCCGCACGGGTCCGGGCACCAGCTATCGCCAGACCGGCAGCCTGTCGGCAGGCCAGCCCTTTACGGCCATCGGCTCGCAGGGTGAGTGGGTCCAGATCGCCGGGGGCGGCTGGGTCAGCGCCCACTATGTGGCCCCGAACTGAGGCAGCGTTGTCGTCCAGGAATAAAGAAGGTCGCCAGAACGGCGGCCTTTTTTACTGGCTGACCCATAGGATGCGGGCCATCCACTGAACTTCGGTCTTGGGCAGGACCCGTGGTGGATAGTCGGGATTGATCGAGACCAGCGTCACCTCCTTGGTCGAAAGGGAAGCGATTTCCTTGGCCAGGGTCTCGCCCTCCGTAGTGCGCACAACCACGCGGTCGCCCTTGCGCACATCGGTGGCACCCAGATCGACAATAATGCGGTCGCCTTCGCGATAAAGGGGCGTCATCGAATCGCCGGTGATCTGGAGGCTCAGCAAGGTTTCAGAGGGGCGGGGCAGGGTGGTCTGGTCCCAGCCCTCGGCCACCGGCAGGCCAGCTTCATCGAAGAAGCCGTCCGTGCCCGCCTGGGCCAGGCCCAGCAAGGGAATGGTGTCGGTATCCGCCGTCGGGCGACCTTCGGCCAGATTGGCAAAGGCCTGAAGCGAAAGGCCGGTCGCCGACAGCACACGATTCAGGCTTTCGGTAGAAGGCCAGCGGGGTCGCGGCGGCGTGCCGGGTCCAAATCGCTTGGAGGGGTTGAAGCTGGTCGGATCAAGCCCCGCCAGTCGCGCCAGCCCCGAAGGCGATAGCCCCTCTCGCGCCGCCAGCGCATCAAGCGCTTTCCAAAGATGGTCATGGGACAGGGGCAAGGTGGATATCCGTGTGGCGACCGTGAGGCTACCTCACTACGATAGGAATATCTACCTATTCGACATAGGCGTCGCCCACCGCCTTGCGGGTCTGCCAGGCGAAGAAGGTCCCCAGTGCAATGGCGATCAGGATGCCATAGCTGGTGAGGTTCAAAACGGTATAAAAGGCTGAGACAGGGGTCGGCAACTTCACCACCAACATGATATGGCTAGCCACAGCGACAAGTTGCAAGGCGCAGGCCCACACCGGCCAGGAACGGGGTGCCTTCCAGACGAGGGCACCAAAAGCCGCCAGAACAATAACGTCGACCCCGAACGTTCCCCATTGAACGCCCACGACGTCGGCTGCGTATCCTAGCGCTACGGTTATTATCCATCCAAGGATATAGGCCCCGGCCCCGATACGCTCTGGCCGTCCACCTAATGTGAAAGCGAAAATGCCGAGCGCGATCATGCTTGCGGCGCCAATATATCCAGTAACAGTCTGGAACACGCTCACCCCCAATCCGACTCGGATTGAAGGTGAACATAGGCTCAACTACGTAAATGCGAAGTTGAAATGCCGGTTGTTACGGCTTTTTCATGCCACGCGCAGATGGTCGTTCTGGCGGACCATCGGCCGATCATCCCACTCGGCCGGCTTGCCGATCGGGCCAGCTGCATAGACACCCCAGCCCATGCGGCGGTGATCTTTCTGCATTTCGGCGTGGGCAGCGATGATAGCTTCGCGGGCATTCGCCAGAGCGGCGATGGTTTCCATAGCCTTGGTCTGTGAGCCGCTGGCGGCCACCGGCGAGATCTCGAGAGCAGCGCGACCACCGATCATGGACTGCACCAGGGCGGCGGCGCGGACGATGGCC
>DLIT01000123.1:1495-8355 GCA_002483865.1 Brevundimonas sp. UBA7635 | reverse complement strand
CAGCAGCGACACTGGCGATGACGTCAGCACGTTCCATTGGTTAACCCCTCATTAATAAAATGCAGGGAAGTCTTAATACGGGTTAAGGCTTTTTGGTAGTAGATTTTTTACCTTATTTCGCACTTTTTATGGTTAACGAAACCCGGTCAAGTTGTGTCGGTTGCTTCGTCCAGCAGGAAATGCGCGGTCAGGGTTGCAATTGGATGATCGCGGTTCGTCTGCCAGGCCTCGACCAGCACCTGGGCGACCCTTCGACCGGCCTTGTTGATGCGGGCGCGGGCGAAGACGGTTTCAGGCCTTCCCGTGCGCAGATAGGCCGCCGTGACATTGATGACGCGGGGCAGGCGGGGGCGCGGATAGCTGGTCGCCAGCTGGGCCACGGCCGTCATCTCCAGCAGGGCCGCAGTGGTGCCGCCATGCAGGGCCGGCAGCATGGGATTGCCGATCAGATGATCCGAATAGGGCATGATGACGGTCAGCTCGTCGCCATTGCTCTGGGTCTTCAGGCCCAGGAAGTTGGCATAGGGGATGGCCTGTAGCGGGCCGTCGCCCGTGCCATAGGTCTGGGGCGCGTATTGGGGCGAGGCGCTGGCGCGGGGGCTGCGGCTGCTGCCCGGCACACGGCGTCCGGCATCCGCAGTGATGATATAGGTGGCCTGGGATGCGGCGACCGGATCGGCGGCGTCGTCCTCGAAGGCAAAGGCGCGCACGAAGGCGATGTTGCTGGTCAGTTTGTAGCAATAGGCCTGGGCCAGCAGATCACGGCCGGGCTGTGCCGCCCGCATATAGTCCACCCGCAGATCCAGGGTAGCGATAGGCTGATAGGTGCCCAGAGCCTTCCAGACCGCAAGGCCTCCGACATGATCAAGCAGGGTCGTCACCAGGCCACCTGCCAGTACTCCGGTCCCGGGATCGCCGATCAGATCATCGCGATAGGGCAGCCGCAGGCGCAGGCCCTTGTTATCATGGCCATCAAAGCTGAAGCCCAGGGCCAGGGTATGGGCCGCCCCTGACGCCAGTTGCGGCAAAATTTCGGACAGGAAGTTCTCGGACATGGCTACCTCGCCGGAAAAGTCGGGGTCGGAATCGCCTGGACCCGACGCACACTTGGTGGCGGGCAGGCCACGGTCTGTCCATACCCCCGGCACCGGGGTTCGCCCCGCGAAGGGTGCCTATCCGTGAAGGCGAACGGGGTTGTCCTGCGGGAGATCGGCCCTGGCACCCGCGCTGAGCGCAGCGTTGATGGCCATGCGCAGGCGCTCAGGCTTGATCGGCTTTTCGACCACCGAGGCCATGCCGACATCGATATAATGCTGGGCATCGTCCGGATCGGCGTTGGCGGTCAGGGCGATGATGGGAATGAGACCGGCCGGTCCGGCGAGGGCGCGGATGGCGTGGGTGGCCTGGACACCATCCAGGCGCGGCATCTTTATGTCCATCAGGATCAGGTCGAACGGGCGGTTCTGGACGGCTTCCAACGCATCCTGGCCGTCTTCGACGGTCTCAGAGGTGCAGCCGAACATTTCGCACAAAGCCTGGGCCACCACGCGATTGGTGGCATTGTCGTCGGCGATCAAGACGTGAGGCCGGGTCGGCAGCTCAAGGTCGTTCAGATTAGAGACATTGGTCGCCTCGCCCGGCTCCAGCTCGGCGCGCGGGGCCGAGAGGTCAAAGGCCAGCGTGGACCCGCTGCCGGGGTTGTTCTCGGCCCAGATCCGTCCGTCCATCCGGGTGATGATGTGACGGCTGATGGCCAGTCCCAGGGTGCCGGGCTGAGTCGTCGAGGTTTCGTTGAACAGGCCGCCCAGCTGATCCGCCGGGATGCCCGGACCGTCATCGCGGATGCGCGCCTGCAACATCAACTCTCCCTTGATGTCGCGGGCCTTCAGGCTGACCTCGACCATGCCACTGCGGGCGTATTTCAGCGACTGGCCGATCAGGCTGTTGAACACCTGTTTGAGCCTTGGCGCGTCAAGCGAAGCGGCCAGTTGCGAGCTGCCGTCATAGCTGACGATCAACGACACGCCGTCCTCAAGGGCGCGTGGGGCCCACTGACCCTGGACCTCGTCCATCATCTGTTGCAGCGAGACTGCCTCATTGGCCAGGACCAGTTCGCCAGCTTCGGCGCGAGCCAGGTCCAGGCTGTCCTGCAAGGTGGTCAGAAGACTTTCCGAGGAATCGATGATGGTCTGGACATAGGCATGGGCCGCCTCGTTCAGGGGCTGGCGCAGCAGCAGGTCGGCCACGGCCAGAATGCCGTTCATCGGCGTACGCAGTTCGCCGTTCAGCAGGCTCAGATACTGGCTGTTGGCACGGGCCGCAGCCTCGACCTGGCGACGACCGTCCCCGAGGCTGATGACCTGCCGCGTCAGAGACTGGACCTCTTCGCGCTGGACGTCGTTGACGGCGCGCAGCAAGGACACGGCTGTGCCTATCCCGCGATAGTCACCGTTGCGGGTAACGATGAAGCCGCGCATCAGCGCGCCCGCCCCGCTTTTCAGAATGATGTCCGAAAAGGCCTCGATACGGACATTGTATTCCACGACCGCTGGCTCGGGGTCCATGATGTGGATCACTTCACGAGAGCCGTAAAGGCTGTGGCCAAGGGGGCCAGCCAGTTTCATCAGGAAATCGCTGCGATCGACCAGACCCAGCGGACGGTTGCCGTCAACGACCGGCAGCACCAGTGTATCCGGCTCTCGCTGGAAGCGCGCGAAGATCGCGCTCACCATGGTGTTGGCGGTCACCGGCTCAACGCGCTCGGTCAGCACTTCGATCGTCGGCATCAGGCCGGCACTCCAGGTTTCTCGTTTACATTTGCCGTTGACGATTTGCGAAAGTGTTAAGCTAAGCCACAAATGGGCCTGCTGCGGTCCAGGCCTGATTTCAGCCGCTTTTGCGCCGGGGGCGCGACTGGCGTATAGGCGGGTTAACTACAGACCCCTTGTCCTTCTTTTTCCATGCGCACGGCCACCGGCCGACCGCAGGTTTGTCATGAGCACCATCTTGCAAGGCTCCGCCACCTCTGCCCTCGTCCTGTTTTCCGGTGGTCAGGACAGCGCCACCTGCCTGGCCTGGGCCCTGCAGAAGTTCGCGCGGGTTGAGACCATCGGGTTCGACTATGGCCAGCGGCACGTGGTCGAGATGCAGGCGCGTCTGGCCGTGCGCGAGGCGATGAAGCAGGTTCTGCCGCAATATGCCGACCGTCTGGGCGATGACCATGTGGTGGACCTGACCGGCTATGGCCGCATCGCCGAGAGCAGCCTGACCAGCGAACGCGCCATCGAAATGGACGCGCGCGGCCTGCCGGCCACCTTTGTGCCGGGACGCAACCTGATCTTCCTGACGGCGGCGGCGGCCCTGTCGGACCGGCGCGGGCTGGAAGTGCTGGTCACCGGCGTGTGCGAGACGGACTATTCAGGCTATCCCGACTGCCGCCAGGCCACGATCGACGCCATGTCGCAGGCCCTGACGCTGGGCCTGGACCGTCCCGTGCCGATCGAGACGCCGCTGATGTATCTGACCAAGGCCCAGACCTGGGAGTTGGCCCACAAGATCGGCGGCCAGCCGCTGGTTGATGCCATCATCGAGACGTCGCACACCTGCTATGCGGGGGACCGCGAGCATCGCCACGACTGGGGCTATGGCTGCGGCACCTGCGCCGCATGCGAGCTGCGCGAGGCGGGATACCGCCAGTGGAAGGAAGGCTGATGACCTATGCGGTCAAGGAGACCTTCCTGACGGTCCAGGGCGAGGCAGGGCAGGTGGGTCGTGTCTCGGTGTTCCTGCGCTTTGCCGGCTGCAACCTGTGGAGCGGGCTGGAGCGGGATCGCGACACCGCCGTCTGCACCTTCTGCGACACCGATTTCGTCGGCACCAACGGCGACGGCGGCGGCAAGTTCAAGACCGCCGACCTGCTGGCCGACCATGTGAACAGCTTCTGGACGGGCCGCGAGGGCGATCCCAAACTGGTCGTCTGCACGGGCGGCGAGCCTCTGCTGCAACTGGATGCGCCGCTGATCGAGGCCCTGCATGCGCGCGGCTTCGAGATTGCCATCGAGAGCAACGGCACCCTTAAAGCCCCCGAAGGCATCGACTGGATCTGCATCAGCCCCAAGGCCGACGCCGAAGTCGTCCAGACCTCGGGGCAGGAGCTGAAACTGGTCTATCCGCAGGCAAAGGCCATGCCCGAGCGTTTCGAACACATGGATTTCGAGCGTTTCTGGCTGCAGCCCATGGACGGCCCCGATCAGGTCGCCAACACCCAAGCGGCCATGGACTATTGCCTGAAGCACCCGCAATGGCGGCTCAGCATCCAGACGCACAAATATATCGGCGTCCGCTAGGGGGCAGGCGGTAGAGGGCAGGTTTCGAAGGCGATGTCGTACAACCAGCCCTCATCGCGGCAGGCATAGCAACGGCCCGCTCTGTCGCGGACGATCCGCTCATCGGCTAATTGGGGACGCTCCAGAAGCTCACGGCAGTTGGCCTCGCGGTTCAGCCACCACAAAGCCGGAACTGCAAGGACGGCCATAGCGACGGCGGAGACGATCATCACTTTGGGCGATGCCCAAAAGTTGCGCGTTCGTTTCATTTTTTTCAGGCCCCTGCATCCAACAGCACCCACGGTGACGACTAACGGATAGAACAACGTTATTGTCACCACCGGAGGGTGCTGTCATGAACTTTCTCTATATCGCTATGCTGATCCCGATCTTCGGGCTCATCTATGCTGCCTTCACCTCGTTCCTGAAGTATCGTCAGCATCGTTCCATGCTGGATGTGCTCAAGGTCTATGCCGAAAAAGGTGAGGCCCCGCCGCCGGAGGTACTGGCGGCTCTGACCAAGACATATTCGCTGGCGGAAGCCGGTGTCACGGCTCCCAATCCCTTGCCGTCCGGCCCTGCCAAGGTACAGGGACCGTTGCATTACTGGTCGCTGGTAGGGCTGTTCACGGTTTTCTCTGCGGGCTTTGCCTATGCCTCATGGTCGTCCGGCTCGGCTGGATATCCTTTCGCCATTGTCGCCTTCACTATGGGGGCGGTCGCGGTGTGGTCGCTGATCATGGCCGTCGCCCTGACGTTCAAGAAGTAGGCGCGTCCGGTACGGAGCCCGGGCGATGACACCGCAAGACATCCGCTGGCTGTCCGAGGCGCAAAACGGCTCGGACCTTGCCTATGGGCGGCTGATGGCCAGCCATCAGGCGATGGTGCGGGGTTTCCTGCGCCGCATGCTGGGTGGTGGCTGGGCCGACGCTGACGACGTCGCGCAGGAGGTATTCGTCCACGCGTGGCAGAGCCTTTACGCTGTGCGCGATCCGGCCCGTTTCCGGTCGTGGCTGATGGGCATGGCGTGGCGGCGGGCGCAGGACCATATCCGTGCGAACCAGCGCCGTGCGCGCCGCGACCATGACTGGCTGCAATCCCTGTCCTTGCCGGAGGGGGTGACGCCGGACGAGCGGCTGGCGCTGGAGCAGGCGATGGCATCCCTTGCCCCGGACTGCCGCGCCTGTGTGGCCCTGTCGCTGGGCGAGGGCTGGACCCATGCAGAGATCGCCGAGGCTTTGTCCATGCCGCCGGGTACGGTAAAGTCCCACATTACGCGGGGGCGCGAGCGCGTGCTGAAAGTGTTTGGAGACCCGTCATGACGCCGGAACAGAAGCTGCAAGCCCTGTTTGCCGCCCAGCAGCCGAGACAGCCGGACCTGTCGTTCGATCTGGTGGTGATGGAGCGCGTTGCGCGTCGTCGTGCGGTGTCGCGCTTTGTCCATCTGTCGATGCTGATTGTCGTGGTGGCAGGCGTTCTGGCCGGGGCCATGCTCACGCTGGACGCAGGGCAGGGGCAGGCCCTGTGGGGGCTGCTGGCCGGCATTGGAGCGGGGGCTCTGGCGGCGCTGGTCGTCTGGAACGTCAGACGGGCTGGATAATCAGCAGGACTTGCCCTGGCGCTGGCGTTCCTCGCAGCGGCGTTGTTCGCGTTCCCATTCGCGCTGTTCACGCTCGCGCCTGGCCTTGGTTTCCTCGTCCGAGGTGGTAACGGCGTCAAAACCCGCGCCGACGACGGCACCGGTCACCTTGGCGGTGGTGCCGACCACGGCTGCGCCCGCGCCCACGGCCGCGCCGACCACGCAGCCTTGAAGCATGAGGGCGGTGCCCAGAAGGGCCAGGGCAGGGACGATCTTTTTCATCCGGTCCTTATGCCCTGATCGAAGCGGCTTGTCAGGCGAGGCCGCAACACACCGCGCGCAAAAAAGGGCACCCCGAGGGGTGCCCTTTCCTGACGGGGAGCCGGCTAAAGGCTGTCGACCATGACCAGTTCGGCATCTTCGCTGGCCGTGATCGTCAGGGTCGGCTCGTCGATGATGCCTGCGCCGTCGCGGGCGTTCAGGGTGGTGCCGTTGACGTCCACCTGACCGACAGCCGGAACCAGATAGGCGCGGCGACCGGATTTCAGGTCATAGGTCAGGCTCTCGCCCGCCTTCAGGGTGGCGGCCAGAATCTGCGCGTCGGCGTTGATGTTCAGCGCGCCGTCTTCGGGATTGCCCGAAGCCACCACGGTGAACTTGCCCGAGCGGTCCGACTTCGGAAACTCGCGCTGGCCCCACGAAGGCTCGGCCCCCGGACGATCCGTCTCGATCCAGATCTGGAACAGGGTCGTCAGCTCGTTTTCCATATTGTACTCGGCGTGACGTACACCGGTACCGGCGCTCATGACCTGCACATCGCCAGCGGCGGTGCGGCCCTGATTGCCCATGGAGTCCTGGTGGGTGATGGCCCCCGTGCGGACATAGGTGATGATTTCCATGTCGGCGTGCGGGTGGGGCGGGAAGCCCGACTTGGCCCCGATCTCGTCATCGTTCCA
>DLIT01000123.1:0-1427 GCA_002483865.1 Brevundimonas sp. UBA7635 | reverse complement strand
TATTGAAAGGACGGGCATCGATCATGTGGGAATCTCCTGCTCTGTTCTGGTTGGCAGCAGGGCTGCGTTGTTGACGAGAAATATAAGGAACAGTCTCTGTTACGAATAGGGGTGGTGCGATCACGGATTGTTACGGTCGGGGCGTCCGGCCATGCCGGGTGACAAAGCCTTTAATAATTTCGCTCGTCCCGGCGAAGGCCGGGACCCAGGGCCAAGGGCAGACACCGCCGCCCTGCGATCTGGATCCCGGCCTTCGCCGGGATGAGCGGGGCGGATCGAGCGATGAGGTCTTTCATTCTCCCATGCGAAGCGGGGGAGGTGGCAGGGCGCGGTAGCGGCCTGACGGAGGGGGCGGTGACGCGGTGCCCCCACCACCATGCTGCGCATGGCCCCTCTCCCCCGCAAGCAGGGGAGGATGAAGGAGGTTAACTCACCTGCGCCCGATGCCGCAGCTTGGCATCCGCCAGCACAATCGCGGCCATGGCTTCCACTACTGGCACGCCGCGCAGGGCGACGCAGGGGTCGTGGCGGCCTTTGGTGCGCAGGTCCACTTCGGCACCATCGCGGTTGATAGTCTGGCGGTGGGTGAGAATGGAGGAGGTGGGTTTGAAGGCGACGCGGGCGGTGACGGGCTGGCCCGTCGAGATGCCGCCGAGGATGCCGCCTGCATGATTGGACAGGAAGACTGGTTGACCATCGGGGCCGATGCGTATCTCGTCGGCGTTTTCCTCGCCTGACAGCATGGCGGCCTCGAATCCGGCACCAATTTCCACGCCCTTGACGGCGTTGATGGTCATCAGGCCCGATGCCAGTTCGCTATCGAGTTTCGCATAGAGCGGTGCGCCCCATCCGGCAGGCACGCCGGTGACTTCCAGCGCCACGACCGCGCCGATGCTGGAGCCCGCCTTGCGGACGGTATCGAGGTAGGCTTCCCATTCCGGCACTACCTCGTTCGAGGCGGCGAACAGGGCGTTGTCATAGACGGCGCTAAAGTCGATCCGGTCGTCAGGGATGCAGTGCGGACCCAGTTGCACTACGCCCGCGCGGATTTGGATGCTGTCACCCAAAACCTTGCGCGCCACGGCACCCGCCGCCACGCGGCTGGCGGTTTCGCGGGCCGATGAACGCCCGCCGCCGCGATAGTCGCGCACGCCATATTTGGCCTGATAGGTGAAGTCGGCATGACCGGGGCGGAAGGCGTGGGCGATCTCGCCATAGTCCTTGGACCGCTGGTCCGTATTCTCAATCATCAGGCTGATCGGCGTGCCGGTAGTGACGAGGCCGTTACCGTCGTCGAACACGCCGGACAGGATTTTCACCGCGTCGGCCTCTTGGCGCTGGGTGACAAAGCGGCTGCCGCCCGGTTTGCGTTGATCGAGGAAAGGCTGGATGTCGGCTTCGGTCAGCGGGATCAGCGGCGGGCAGCC
>DLIT01000074.1:699-6662 GCA_002483865.1 Brevundimonas sp. UBA7635 | reverse complement strand
GAGCGCGACCTGGCTCTGGCACCGCCAGCGGGCGGACAGGGCAGGGTGCTGGCGGCCATGGCCCAGGCCCTGCCAGCCGTTTCGGGCGCAAAGCTGGCCGAGTTTGACGCCAGCGGCCGCCAGGCGCGTGGCATTGTCTATCTGCCCTCGGCCGAAAGCGTCGAGAGCCTGCGCGAGGCCCTGGCCCAGCGGGGCCTGTCGCTGAGCCAATGTGATGTCAGCCAGGAGGCGGGCAGGACCCTGTGCGCCTTTACCGTCGAGGCGCTGTGATGAAGGCCATATCTCAACTGATGCTTTGGTGGTCCGGGCGCTCGCGGCGTGAGCAGGTCATGCTGGGAGCCATGACGGCCCTCATCCTCGCAGTTGGCATGTGGTATTGTGTAGTCCAGCCCCTGCGGGCGGCGCGTGATCAGGCGTCTGTACGGCGCCATACAGCTGAGCAGCAGTTGGCCTTACTGACGCACAGGCTTGAAGTGGCACAGCAAGATCAGGCCCGGATGCCCGCTGATCTGCGCGCGGCGCTGGAGCCCGCCGGACGAAAGGCCGACATCTACCCGCAGATCGACGCTGGCCCCCACGGCAGCGTGACGATCGAAGCGAATCGGATCGATCCGCACCACGCCATGATCTGGCTGGAGGCTCTTGATCAGGCCGGAATAAGTCTGACCTCTCTACGCATTGTGTCCTACGAAGACGGGGCCCTGAGGCTGACAGCCTCGACCTTGTCGAAACAGTCCAGCGGAGCGTGAGCCGCAGCTTCCGACGTCACCATGATAATCTTGCTGAATCCTAGCGGCTGTGATTGGCGTCGCTCCGCTTGAGAGTAAGGAATTTTTCGGTGATGAGGGGCAGGCTCTGGTCCACCCAGGAAGCCATTCGCATTTCCTCGTCGAGTGTGGTTTTCAGCGGATCGTAGGCGACGGAATAACCGCCGTGCTCGGCCAGGATCAGAAGACCGCGATAGGAGGCGACCTCGAAGTTCTCGAAGGCGAAGTTTGCAAAGGCGTTCTTCATAATCTCATCATCCGCAAACATATGGCCCAGGGCGGCCATATTGCCGCTGAGCGACAAGGCGGCATCCTTCAGGCCCGACGCGCTTTCGCCCAGTCCGTCCAACAGGGTTTCAAGCCGTGCAATCTGCTGCTCGGTCTCGATCCGGTGAGCCTTCAACTTTTCCGCGACCTCGGTGAAGTTTTTGGCCCGGTCGATCTGTCGATCCATTAGGGCCAGGGCCTGATGCTCGACCGCGTGGGCATTCTTCAGCCCGCTTACGAAAACCTCGCGCCAGATGTCGTCATTGTTCGCCATGAGTTCCTCCTGAAGCCCCGTCTCAGGAACGAAGATCTGGTCAGGCAGGCCCCGCGTGTCGGCTACCGGACAGTTGTGCTGGTTTGATCCGCAGAAAAGGCGATCGGCGCTCACTGATCGCGACAATATCCGCTGGTCGTGGAACCGTGAAGGTTGAACGCCATTAGCCCTCATGGAGGGAACATGGATCAGACATCAGCCACCAAGCGCGCCGTACATGGTGACATGCTCAAGCTAACCGGAGGGCAGTCATGCTGACGCGATCGATTAGTCTTGCCAGAGGGGCGCATGGGTTGCTGCTGGGCTTTCCGGTGGCGTTGTTCAGCCTGGGCCTAGCCACGGACATCACCTATCTGAGGACAGAAGAACTGCAGTGGAGCAACTTCTCGTCCTGGGCGATTGTGGGGGCACTGGTGTTTGGAGCTGTTGTTGTTCTGTGGAGCCTGATTGACCTGATACGGGTCGGGGGCCGTTGGCATTTGGTCTACAGCCTGCTGCTTTTGACCGCCTGTGTGCTGGGGTTGGTCAATGCTTTCAAACACAGTCAGGACGGTTGGAGCTCGGTAGGAACCTTGGGCGTCACTCTGTCTGCGTTGTGCTGCCTGCTGGCGCTGGTCGCGGGCTTGGTCCGCTATTCAGGGGCCCTGGACGAGGGAGACGCTCGATGATCCGCCGTTACCTGATCATGTGCTCGGTTCTGGCGCTGTCTGCCTGCGGGGCCAGCGAAGAGGGGATTCGCGAAGTGGGCCCCCAGCCGGACCTGCCGGCAATCCGTCAAAGCCTGCTGCCGTCCATGCGGATCGCTAAACCAGTTGGCTGGGGCGATGACAAACCCATGGCTCCTGATGGCTTCACTGTGACGGCCATGGCCACCAATCTACGCATTCCGCGCCAGATGCTGGTGCTGCCCAACGGCGACATTCTGGTTGCTGAGGGCCGGGGCGGCAATGCGCCGCCGTTGCGTCCCAAGGACGTCATTGCCGGTGTCATCAAGAAGCAGGGCAATACCAAGATACAGGGCGGCGATCAGATCACCTTGCTGCGCGACGCCGATAATGATGGCGTTGCAGAGATCCGGGAGGTTTTCCTCAATGACCTGAACGCCCCCTATGGCCTGGCCTATGTCGACGGCTATATCTACGTGGCTGAACAGGATGCGCTCGTTCGGGTGCCCTATGTGGAAGGTCAGACCCGCATAGCCGTAGAGCCAGAGGAAGTGACCCAGCTTCCTTCAGCCATCAATCATCACTGGACCAAGGCTCTGGCCGCCAGCGCCGATGGCACGACCCTTTATGTCGGCATCGGTTCCAACAGCAATGCTGGGGAGCGGGGGATGGCGGTAGAGGAAGAACGCGCGGTCGTGTGGGCTATTGACCGTGAGACCGGGGCCCGCCGTACTTTGGCTCGAGGGATTCGTAATCCCACCGCCCTGGCGATTGAGCCCACTACCTCAGCTCTATGGGCCGTCGTTAACGAAAGAGACGAGATCGGTCCCCAACTGGTGCCGGACTATCTGACGTCCGTGCGGGAAGGGGCCTTCTATGGCTGGCCCTACAGCTACTGGGGTAGCAACATTGATCCGCGTCCGCGGTCTGCAAAGCCCGAGCTGGTCGCGACCGCGATTGCCCCGGACTATGCCCTGGGAGCGCACGTCGCGGCACTGGGCCTGTCCTTTGCCCGCGAAGGCGGCTTTGGCGGGTCCTATAGCGAGGGAGCCTTTGTGGGACAGCACGGCAGTTGGAACCGCCAGGATCTGTCCGGCTACAAGGTAGCCTGGGTCCCCTTTTCACAGGGACGCCCAGCCGGTCGAGCCGTCGACTTCCTGACCGGCTTCCTGACGGACGAGGGCGAGGCGCGGGGCCGGCCGGTTGGCGTCTGGTTTGACCCACAACGACGCATCCTGCTGGTCGCTGATGATCTGTCCAACACGATCTGGCACGTGGCTCCGACGACGGTGCCTGTCAGCAACTGAATACACGAAGCAAGGCGGCGGTCCTCAGGGCCGCCTGTCCTTACGTTCCGTAGATGCCATGCCGGGCGTCGCCGGGGCCATTTCCTCGGCCTGGGTCCTTGGCGGTCCCGCATCAGTATTCTGGAACCCGTCGTCGATCACCTCGCGGATGGACAGGATGGACTCGCCCGTCCGCATCAGGCCGACCGCTGCATCGCCTGCCTGGACGTCGGTGGGTGAGGCCACCTTAAGCCGCCGTTCCCCGTCCTTGTCGCTGCCGACGGTGACTTCATAGAAACGCATGACCCGTTCTCCTCTTGTATGACCTGAAGGGTAAGCGGCTGGCCCGCATAGTGTTCCCCCCACGATCGAGGTATGAACCCCGAGGCCGCCGCCTAGACCTCGAAGACGCGATAGGGCTTGTCGCCCAGGGTCCGCAGCACCGGCAGCGCAACGTTGTAGACGGGCACACCCCGCGCCGTGCGGCCTTCCGGTGCGCCGCGGTGGGCGTGGCCGTGGACGACCAGCTTGACGTTCTCGTAGCGGTCCACGACTTCTGCCAGCCGCGACGAGCCCAGGAAGGCGTGGATTTCGGGCGGCTCGCCGATCACGGTGTCCACGACAGGCGAATAGTGAAGCAGGACGACGCTTCGCTCGGTGCGCAGGGTACGGATCGAATTCTCGATCAGGTTGGCGTCTTCGACGGCTTCATTGACGAAGGATTTGACCGATGCCTCGCCGAACGAGCTCAGCATGTAGCGGCCAAAACCCCCGACGAACCCTTTTCCTCCGGCAAAGCCAACATTGTCGATCTCGAAGGCCTCGCCGGTCAGCATCTTCACGCCCGCCTCGGACAGCAACCGCGTGACGACCTCCGGTTGACCGCACTCATGCTCATGGTTGCCCAGCACGCCGACCATGGGGATGCGGCATGCCCGCAGGTCTTCCAGCAGGTTCTCCACCTCGACCGTCTTGCCAAAATTCACTAGGTCGCCGCAAAGGCAGAGGACGTCGGCATCCTCATGGACTCGCTCGAACAGCTCTCGAAAGGCGCGATGGGAGGCCTCGCCAATATGCAGGTCGCCCACAGCGGCGACGCGGAGCTTTTTCTTCGGGCCAGCTTCCATGCCAGGCTGGGGTGTCTGGCGCTGTGGGACTGAGGTTGCCGGATCAATCGACGGGGTCATGACGTTCCTCCAGGCCCTTGCCCACCACATCGCCGAAGCCCCACTCAGAGATGTCGGCGATATAGTCTCGTGGGCTGAATAGGCGACCGCGGCAGACCTTGACGCGCGGTGCCGGCAGATCGACCTGGGCCCTGAGGCGGCCGATCAGTTCGGTCATCAACCAGGCCGGCACGCGGCCGCGCTCGGTCGGATAGGCAAAACGAAAGTTGAGCAGGTGGGCCATCAGCACCTCCCAATACAGATCCATCTGGTTCAGCAGGGATTTCCAGTCGATCGCATCGCTCTGTTTCAGGATGACGTGGTTCACGTCCGCTCCGTCGTAGCGATAGCGGTCTTGGATGAAGACCTTGGACAGGATCAGGGCCGTCGGCGGCGTGATGGTGACCTCGTGACCATAGACAGTGATCCGATCCGGGCCGAACCAACTGTCGGAGACGGCAATTGTGCCGTTTGACATGGCGAAGATGACGTCGAAGAAGTGCCGATCGTCTTTCCAGACCTTGGCGATCCAGCGTTCGTCCTCGACATCGGTGCGGTAACCATGGCTCTGAAAGAAGGCGAGAATGCGTGGATAATCGCCGGGCTTGCAAAAGACATCCAAATCCTTGGTCGGGCGACGAATGCCTGTGTAGGCCGTCACGGCATAGGTGCCGGATAGCAGGAACGGCACCCCGGATTCCCTGAGCAGGCGCAGGCTTTCCTCATAGAAGGCCTGGGCTTCCGGTGGGGGCTCGAAGGCGGGATTGGCGATCGTATCTGACATGGGTGAAGCTTCCTGAACAGGGCAGGGAAACGGAGCGTAAGCACGAGCGGTTCCGCTTGCTTATGCGGTAGCTGTGACATTGAACCGTCGCCGTTCGCGGGCGTTGGCAAGGGATGATCGACGCCGCCTGGATACCTTATTGCGGGCCCGCCCCCGATCCGAGCGAGGCCCTGTGGCGCTGGAACGGCGATCCGATCCTGCTGATCCTCCTGGCGTCCCTGACCGCAGCCGGGATAATACTGGTGCGGGTTCACCAGAGAGGGCAGTTCGCCGCCGCCATGGCGGTGCTGGCGATCGGTTTCGTCTCTCCGCTGTGCGCGCTGAGCTCGGCCCTGTTTACGGCGCGGACCCTGCACCACCTGCTGCTGGTGCTGGCGGCGGCTCCCTTGCTGGCGCTGTGCCTGCCGCGCCTTGGCCGCCCGTACGTGGTTGCCGCCACGGCGGTCCAGGCCCTGATCTTCTGGCTGTGGCACTCGCCGGGCCTTTATGCCCAGGCCCTGTCCCACGATGGCATCTACTGGCTGATGCAGGTCAGCATCCTGGCCAGCGCCACCTGGTTCTGGGTGGTGATCCGCAGCGCCCGCAGCCATGTGGCCATCGCGGCGCTTTTGGCAGCCATGCTGCTGATGGGCCTGCTGGGAGCCCTGATCGTCTTTGCCGGCCAGCCCCTGTATGCCCCGCATTTCGCCAGCACCCTGGCCTGGAACCTGACCCCGCTGGAGGACCAGCAGGCGGCGGGCCTGATCATGTGGGC
>DLIT01000074.1:0-629 GCA_002483865.1 Brevundimonas sp. UBA7635 | reverse complement strand
GTCGCCATCTGGTTTCACTGGGCCATGGCCGGCCTGGTGGTCTTTCAGCTGGGCTGGGGTTGGTGGATGGGGCGGCTGGCGGTCGGCGGCGGCAAGGTCGCGGCCTATGAGGTCCACTTTGCCGTAGGAGTGCTGATGCTGTTGCTGGTCATTGGCCGCCTGTCATGGCGGCTGATGGCCCCGGACCTGATCAATGACGCCGACAAGCCGGGCTGGGAGAGCATCGCGGCCCACGTGACGCACTATGTTTTCTATATCTGCCTGTTCGGACTGCCGCTCAGCGGCTGGGCCATGATCTCGGCCACGGCGCGCGATACCGAGCTGGCCGCGGCGGGCTTTATCCCCTGGCCCCTGCTGCCGATGCAGGGCCTCTCCAACCGGCAGCTCTGGACCATAGAGGCCGTGGCGGAGTGGATGCACTGGGGCCTGGTGATCACCCTGCTACTGATGATCCCGATCCACGCGGGGGCGGCGTTGAAGCATCACCTGATCGATCGGGATGATGTGCTTCATGCCATGCTGCCGGTCGTGCCACAGCAGCCGCCGCGGCGGACCCGCTGGCAAAGGCGGTGGCGCGCCATGGAAAAGCAGGTCGCGGCCACGGCCCGCAGGCTTTGGCGAGGACTGGG
>DLIT01000029.1:12158-14546 GCA_002483865.1 Brevundimonas sp. UBA7635 | reverse complement strand
GTGGTCGTCGCGCACGACCCTTCTGCCGACGGCGATCAATGCCGAGCGTCGGGCCCTGGAGGCGCGAGCTTTGACCGAGCTGGGCCGCTATGACCATGCCCTGGAAATCCTGGGCAAGGACAACAGCGCGGCCGCCCGTGACGTGCGGGCTGAAATTCTGTGGAAGCAGCAGAGCTGGGGGCTAGCTGCGGCAATCTATGAGGCTCAACTGGGCGATCGCTACAAGGAGCCGGTGATCCCGCTGACCGCAGACGAGGAGAATCGTCTGATCCGGGCGGGCGTCGGCTATTCTCTGGCCGAGGACGCGACGGCGCTTAATCGACTGGCGCGCAACTATCAGGGCTTTGCCGACAAGGCCCGCTCGCCCGGTGCGGTGCGGCTGGCGCTGGCGGGGTTGGATGGCGTGGATGGCCTGGGCAGCACCAGGGATCTGGCCAGCCTGAGCACGGCGGCGGACACCTATGCGGGCTGGATTGCCCAGACCAAGGCCGACTTCCGCTCACGCACCGCCTCTGCGGCCCCCGCGGCCCGCCCTGCAGTGGCAGCCGGACAGCAAACGGGCGGAGATCGCGCCGCGACCCCCGCCCGTGCCCAGCCCGTCACAGCGGGCTGATGTTCGTCATTTCAGAAGACTGATCCCCGCCCCTGGGGCGAGGACCAGCCCCAGAGTGACTTAGCCGTTGACGGCGTCCTTCAGCGGCTTGGAAACGCGGAAGCGCACAGCCTTGGAAGCCGGGATCTTGATGGTCGCGCCGGTGGCCGGGTTGCGGCCTTCGCGCTCGGCGCGCTCGGCGGTGTCGAAGACGCCCAGGTTCGAGATGCGGACGTCCGAACCCGAAACCAGGCTCTTGTGGATGTTCTTGACGATCGCGTCGAGGACGCGGCCGGCGTCGGCCTGCGAGACACCTGCGTCCTTGGCGACGGAAGCGATCAGTTCGGCTTGAGTGGTCATGAGGGTTTTCCCAATGGTGGTCGCTCGATTCCCGAGCGAAGACCTGTGGATCAACACGCGTTTGGCGCGAGTTGGCAAGCCCGCAACGGCGCAAACCGCCTGATAGCGGGCATTTATCCCCCGCCAGCCGCTCTTTGGAAGCTCTCGACCAGGCTTCCGGCGACCAGTCGCCAGCCATCAACGAGCACGAAGAAGATCAACTTGAACGGCAGGGAAATTACCGTCGGCGGCAACATCATCATACCCATGGACATCAGGACGCTGGCTACCACCAGATCGATCACAAGAAACGGAACGAAAAGGAGAAATCCTATCGTGAAGGCAGTCTTCAGCTCACTGATCATGAAGGCCGGTGTGACCACCCGAAGGGGCAGGTCTTGGACGTCTGCCGGAGCGTCCAGTCTGGACAGCCGGGTGAACAGGGCCAGGTCCTCGCGCGAGACCTGGGACAGCATGAAGGTTTTTACCGGTTCGGAGGCCGCATCAAAGGCCTGGGGCAGCTCCATCTGCTGGTCCATCAGGGGCCGGATGCCCGAATCATAGGCGTCTTGCCAGGTCGGAGCCATGACGATGGCGCTCAGGAACAGGGCCAGGGAGATCAGGACGGCGTTGGGCGGCGACTGCTGCATGCCCAGGGCCGTGCGCAGCAGGGACAGGACCACCACGATCCGCACGAAGCTGGTGGTCATGATGACGATGGACGGTGCCAGGGACAGCACCGTCATCAGGCCGACCAGTTGGACCACCCGCGTCGTCAGGCCAGAGCCGGTGCCCAGATCGATATTGATGGCCGAGCCGCCCTGGGCCGCCGCCTGGGCCAGGGCCGACAAGGGCCAGACCAGACAGAAGGCGGTGGTGATCAGCGACAGCAGGGCCGCGCGCTTCAGTTCCTGGCGGGTCGGAACGGCAAGGATTGCCGGGCGGGCAGGGCGCGGGCGCCTCACGACTGGGCCTCTTGCGTGGTGCCGCGCGGTTCGATCAGCTCGCGGCCTTCGCCCAGGAGGATCAAGCGGTCCTCATTATCGACGCGCACCAGAACCAGGCGACGGGCCGGGTCCAGCACCAGGGTCTCGACCACCTGCATGCGCCGTGCACCCCGGTCGGCCTGGAGCCGGGCCAGAATTTGGGGCGCGTAGCGGCGCACCCCCCAGGCCACAAGGCCAATGAGGCCCAGGGTAAAGGCCAGCCCGAAGACGGCCCTGAGAAGATCGAGGAAATTCATCTGCTGTTCGGCCCGGACACGAAGACGAGGCGATGCCGCTTTGGCCGCCCCCTTGGCCAAGGTTTGAAGGCTCATGGTTAACGCGGCGTTTAGGATACCTGGTGTTAACCATCCAGGCGGCAGTTTCTGCCCATCAGCGCTTCTGAAGGTCGCCCGTGTCCGTCACCGATATCTCACTGCTGAACCAGATCAAGGGCCGGTTGAACTGGCTGGG
>DLIT01000029.1:3898-11953 GCA_002483865.1 Brevundimonas sp. UBA7635 | reverse complement strand
CCCGATTCCGAAACCACCCTGGACGGCAACTCGGTCGTGGTCGAGGAGCAGATGCTGAAGATGGCCGAGAGCCGCATGGCCTATGACGCCGCCATCAGCTTCTACAGCAAGTCGTTGCAGATGATCCGCCTTGCCGCCAAGAAGCCCGGAAGCTGAGGAGCTGAGCCATGGCTGACCCGATCAACAACCGCCCGGCGACCCCGCGCAACACGGCCATGACGGTNNGAGCCCTATCGCCGCCAGGTCCCTGTGTTCGAGGCGCGCAACATCGACGGCGCGACCGGCGTGGTCATGGCCCAGGTCAAGCCCGACCAAGGGGATTTCCGCCTGGAATACGACCCCCAGCACCCCGCGGCCAACGCCGAGGGCTATGTCCAGCGGCCCAATGTCGACACCCTGGTCGAGGCCATGGACATGCGCGAGGCGCAGCGGGCCTACGAAGCCAACCTGAACGTCATCGAAACGGCGCGGAACATGGACAGCCGCACCCTGGACATCCTCAAGAGGTAAGATCTAGGCCATGAACCCGCTTTCCGCTGTGCGCGCCTATGCCTCGGTCCAGGGGACGAGCCTGCCGACCAGCCTGCCTGCCGCCACGACCAGCAGCGCCGAGGCGGCGCAGGGCCCGGGCTTCTCCGAGCTGCTGCAGAACGTCATGACCCAGGCCGCCGACCAGACGCGCGGTGCCGAGGTCCAGATGAGCCAGATGGTTCAGGGCCAGGGCAACCTGATCGACGTGGTCACGGCCATTTCGTCGGCCGAGGCCTCGTTGGAAACGGTTCTGTCGGTGCGCGATCAGGTGATCTCGGCCTACAAGGAAATCCTGAGCATGCCGATCTAAGGCTGGCTGATCTCAGCCTTCCAGTGAGACCACCGGTTGGCTGACCTTGACCATGCCGCGCGTCCTGAGCCAGGCCTTGATGCGGTTCTGGATCGGCTGGTCGATCAGATAGTGCAGGCCAAAGGCAAAGACCACCGCTGCCAGAACACCCATCCCCCACAGGCCCCAACGGGCCAGCTCGCCCAGGGCCAGGCGGTCGGCAACAGCGTCGGCCAGGCCGAACCAGGCGATGCGCACTACCTCGTTGGAAATAAACATTGAGAAGGACACCATGGCGGCCTGCTCGACCAGGCGCGACGGACGCGTGGTCGGGATGGCCCCGGCTGCCAGGATGATCAGCGAGATAAAGGCCAGGGAAATCAGGGCGTTCTTGTCGAAATACTGGGCGATGCCCAGGCTGAGCGTGGCCAGGGGCAGGACCCAGTTGGCCAGGCGCGGATGGATCCACACGCCCTGGGCAAACCAGGCCAGGCCCATCCCCAGGATGAACAGGGGCAGGGCGCGCCAGATGCCAAGGTTCAGCGGCATCTGATAGACCGGATAGCCAAGCAGGGCATAGCTCAGCTCATTGGCCGCCAGGTAGCCGACCACGACCAGGGCCAGGGCCATCCACGGGCCGACCTGCGACAGGCCGCGCAGGACAAACGGGAAGGCCAGATAGCAGCCCAGCAGGGCCGAGATCGACCAGGTGGGGGCGTTCCAGCCCAAGCCGCCGTGAACGCCGAAGGACTGGACCAGGGCAACCTGGGCCGGTAACTGGTCCCAGGCGAACCATTCCGGATTGCTGGGCGGTACGCCAAGGGCCGTGGCCGCCAGAACCAGGGCCACCAGCAGCCCCAGCACGATCAGGTGGGCCGGAAAGACCCGCAGGGCGCGCTTCAGGAAGAAGTCGGTCCTGGACATCCGGCCTGAGGCCACGGACCGGGCATAGACCCGCATCAGCACATAGCCGCTGTCGATCAGGAAGAAGTTGGTCAGTAGGAAACCGCCCCGCTCGAATACGGGGTGGATCGCCTCGGACAGGTGAACCGGCGCCGACATCTGGAAGTGGTGCAGGATGATCAGCCCGGCCACGATGAAACGCAGGGCGTCCAGCCAGCCGCCCCGTTCGATCGCGGGTGGTTCAATCCGGGACGAAATCAGCCTCTTCATCGCCTTGCCCTCGTGGTTCCACGGGGGCTGACGCAAGAACGGGGCCTAAAGGTTTAACGCGGTTATGCGAGGGCCTAGCTGCGGACCAGGCGCAGGAATTCCTCGCGCGTGCGCGAGTCCTCGCGGACAGTGCCCAGCAGGCAGCTGGTCGTCAGGCTGGAGTGGGGCAGGTTGACCCCGCGCATGGTCATGCACGAATGCTCGGCCTCGATGACCACGCCGACGCCGTGGGGTTTCAGCACATCCATGATGGCGTGGGCGATTTCCGAGGTCATCTTTTCCTGGATCTGCAGACGGCGGGCAAAGCCCTGGACCACGCGCGCCAGCTTGGAGATGCCCACCACGCGGTCGGTCGGCAGATAGGCGACATGGGCCACGCCCGTGACCGGCAGCATGTGATGCTCGCAATGCGAGACGAAGCGGATGTTCTTCAGGACGACCAGTTCGTCATAGCCGCCGACCTCCTCAAAGGTGCGCTCCAGATAGTCGCGCGGATCGGCGTCGTAGCCCTGGAACAGCTCCCGATAGGACTTGGCCACCCGCTTGGGCGTGTCCAGCAGGCCCTCACGCGTTGGGTCATCGCCTGCCCACTTGATCAGGGTGCGGACGGCGGCCTCTGCCTCAGCCTGACTGACGGGGGTATCGGAAGCTTTATCGGTCATGCGGTCCCATATAGCCGCGCGGGCCAAACTTGCCAGCCTCATGAACCGCAAGGGGGCGCTTTGCATCAGGTCTAAACGCCCTGTTAACCATCACATAGGCATTTTCTGCCCGGTCCCTGGGGGTTGTCGATGAACGGCGCAGAAGTTCTGGATATTGGCCGTGATGCCATCTGGCTGACGATCCAGCTGTGCGCGCCGGTGCTGATCGTCGGCCTGGTGGTGGGTGTCAGCATCGGCCTGTTTCAGGCCCTGACCCAGATCCAGGAACAGACCCTGATCTATGCGCCCAAGATCATCGCCATCTTCGTGGCGCTGCTGCTGTTCCTGCCGCTGATGGGGGCCCTGCTGGGCGGCTTCATGCGAGAGATCGCCGCGCGCATCGCCGGGATTTAGGCTTCGCCATGGAGCCCTATGCCACGGTGGCGCAGATCTGGACGGGCGGGCTGATCTTTGCCCGTGTCGGGGCCATGGTCATGGTCCTGCCCGGCCTGGGCGAGGCCTATGTGCCCGCGCGCATCCGTCTAACCCTGGCCCTGATGCTGACCCTGGTCATGTGGCCCCTGGTGGCGGGAGGGCTGCCAGCCTTGCCCGAGAGCCTGGGCAGCATGGTGGGCTGGATTATCCGCGAGGTGCTGACGGGCCTGGCTATAGGCATGATCCTGCGGATGTTCATGACAGCGGTGGCGGCGGCCGGCGAAGTCATCTCGCTGCAGACCACCTTGGGCTTTGCCCAGTCGACCAACCCGCTGCAAACGGTTCCGTCCTCGACCCTGGCCAGTTTTTTGAGCCTTCTGGCCGTAACCCTGATCTTCGCCACCAATACCCACCACCTGTTCGTGGCGGGGATACTGGGGACCTATGAGGCCATTGCCCCGCTGCGCCCCATGATCCCCGGCGATTTCGCCACGGTAGCCGTGCGCACCGTGGGGCAGAGCTTCCTGTTGGGCATCCAGCTCGCCGCGCCGGTGATGGTCTTTGCCCTGATCTTCAATCTGGCGTCCGGGCTCGTGGCGCGGGTGATGCCGAGCTTCCAGGTCTATTTCGCCGCCGCACCGCTGAACGTGCTACTGGGCCTGTCCGTCTTTGCCCTGAGCCTGGGCGTCATCGGCAACATCTTCATCGACCGCATCGCCACCGTGGCGCGCGCACTGGCGGGGGGCAGCCTTGGCTGACGCGCCCGAGCAGGAGTCGAAAACAGAAGAGGCCACCCCGCGCAAGCTTGAGGACGCGCGCAAGAAGGGTGATGTCGCCAAGTCGCCGGACGTCGCGGCGGCCCTGTCCCTGGCGGGGGCCGCCCTGGTGCTGCTGGCTGGCGGCGGCTATTTCTCTACTGAGATTGCCGAGAGTCTGGTGCCGTTTCTGGCCGAGCCTCATGCCATGATGGGCGGTCTGGCGGCAGGGGCTGGCGTCGAGATCGGCATGAGGGCTGTCTGGGCTGTCACCCCCTTTCTGGCCTCGCTGATGCTGGCGGTCATCATTGGCGGCGTGGGTGGCAACCTGATGCAATCCGGTCTGATCTTCACCACCGAAAAGCTCAAGCCCAAGCTGTCGCATCTCAGCCCCCTGTCCGGCTTCAAGCGGATATTTGGTCCCGATGGCCTGGTTCAGTTCCTGAAGACCCTGACCAAGCTTGTCGTCATTGTCTTCGTCTGTTGGTGGGTGCTCAAACCCCATGCGCGCGAGCTGGAAGCCATGGCGGCGATGAGCCCAGCCATGATCCTGCCGTTCGTGCACAGGCTGGCGGTGGCCCTGCTCATTTCAGCCCTTGTCTTTCTGGCCCTGACCGCCGGGGCCGACTTCCTGTGGCAGCGGGTCCGGTTTGCCCGCCGGATGCGGATGACCAAGGAAGAGACGAAGGACGACTTCAAGCAGTCGGAAGGCGACCCTCACGTCAAGGCCAAGCTGCGTCAGATCCGTATGCAGCGCGGTCGCCAGCGAATGATGCAGGCCGTGCCGGATGCCACCGTGATCATCACCAACCCGACCCACTATTCGGTGGCGCTCAGGTATGAGCCGGACCAGGGCGACGGGGCCCCGGTCTGTGTCGCCAAGGGTGTGGACGCCCTGGCCCTTCGTATCCGCGAGGTCGCGCGCGAACATGACGTGCCGATCGTCGAGAACGTGCCCTTGGCCCGCGCCCTCTATGCGGCGATCGAGGTGGACGACGTCATCCCGCGCGAGCATTTCGAGGCCGCAGCTCGGGTGATCGGCTTTGTGATGCAGAAACGAAACCGGCGTTAGGCCAGGCGGTCTCCGATCGACGGAACCGCCACCGGGCATGGGTTGTGACGGCAAACGGCACTAGACTGTGCAAGACTGATTCGCCCGCAAGATAGCGGGGCAGAGGGGGACCGGATGACTCAGCCACGATCAGGTTTGATCCGTCGCCTGACCCTTGACCCGTTCCTGGTGGTCATGGCGGCGGGCTTTGCCCTGGCCATGGCAGGGATGATCTATCCCGTGTTCCGCACCAATGCCCTGTCGGCACCGGGCCTGCTGCTGATCGTGGCGGCGGGGGCGACCGCGCTGATCTGGCTGTTTGCCTTTGCCCGCACCGAGGCGCGCCGGGCCCATGGCGATACGGCCGTCGATATGCTCGACGCCATGGCTGAGCCTGCGGCCCTGGTTTGGCCGTCTGGCCAGATTTTGGCCTATAATGCCGCCTGGGCCGAGGAGAACGGCGCGGTAACGGCCTTGCCGCAGGGCAAGGGGGGACGCTCGAGCCAGGCGCTCTACATGGCGTTTGCCCAAGCACGCGAAGGTCATCAGGGCCGTGCCATCGTCCAGATCGGGGCCCGTGAGATCGAGGTGCTGATCGGTCAGGCGGGGCAGGGTCGATTCCTGGTCCGAGCGGCACCTGAGGCTGTCTTGCCGGTGCCGCAGGTCAGCCAGGCCCTGCCAATTGCGCGACAGGGCGAGGGGCGGGCCATGGCGGCTGGTGCGCCGTTCGGTTCCGCCGTGATCGGCAGCGAAGATCTGTTCGTTGGACGCGCCGAACAGGCCAATTCGGCCTTGGCGCTTCTGACCGGTCCAGCAGCTTCCGGGGACGCTGCCTTTGGCCACCTGTTTGATCCGACCGGCGTGGCTGAGGCGCGGACCAAGCTGGCGGCGGGGTCGTCCGGTCCGGTCGAACTGGTCGCCCGCGCCTTCCCGGATCGCAGTCTGCATCTTTATGTTGCGCCCGAAGGCGACCAGCGCCGCATCTGGCTGTTTGACGTGACCGGCCAGAAGTCGATGGAGCTGCAACTTTCCCAGGCCCAGAAGATGCAGGCCGTGGGGCAGTTGGCCGGGGGAGTGGCCCACGACTTCAACAACCTGCTGACCGCCATCCAGCTGCAGCTGTCGGGCCTGCTGGAGCGCCATCCGGTGGGGGATCCCTCGTATGACGGCCTGAACGAGATTCGCCAGACGGCCATCCGCGCCGCCGACCTGGTGCGCAAGCTGCTGGCCTTCTCGCGCAAGTCGACGGTGCGGCGCGAGCGCCTGGATCTGGGCGAGCTGGTGGGCGAGTTCGTTGTCCTGCTGCGCCGTCTGCTGCGCGAGGATGTGCGGCTTGAAACCGACTATGGTCGCGACCTGCCGCTGGTCCTGGCGGACAAGAGCCAGCTGGAAACCGCGGTCATGAACCTGGCGGTCAATGCTCGCGACGCCATGCGCGGCGTGGTGGAGCCGGGGGCCGGGGTTGTGACTATTCGCACCCGCCGTCTGGAAATGCATCAGGCGCGTGCCCTGGGCTGGGTCGAGGCTTCTGGCGAAGCGGCTCTGATCGAGGTGTCGGATACTGGCCCCGGCGTTCCCCCCGACCTTCTGGACAAGATCTTCGAGCCCTTCTTCACGACCAAGGCGGTTAATGAGGGCACGGGTATGGGCCTGGCCACGGTCTATGGCATCGTCCAGCAGGCGGGTGGCCACATCACGGTGACCAATCTTGAGGGGGCGGGGGCTGCCTTCCGAATCTTCCTGCCTGCCGCATCCGAGGAAGAACTGGTGGCGACGCCCGCTATCGAAAAGCCGGTCAAGTCTGCGCCGCGCGATCTGTCCGGGGCCGGCCGTATCCTGTTCGTCGAGGACGAGGCAGCGGTGCGCGGCATTGCCGCCCGTCTGCTGCGCCAGCGTGGCTATGAGGTGATTGAGGCTGCCGATGGCGAAGAGGCGCTGGTTCTAGCCGAGGAATGGGCCGGTCAGATCGACATGTTGATCTCAGACGTCATCATGCCTGGACTGGATGGGCCGTCCCTGCTGCGCAAGGCCCGACCCTATCTGGGCGATGCGCCCGTCATGTTCATTTCGGGCTATGCGGAAAGCGACTTTTCGGATCTTCTGCAGGACGAAGCCAATGTCTCGTTCCTGCCCAAGCCTCTGGACATCAAGACCCTGGCTGAACGGGTGAAGCAGGAGCTTCACGCGTCCTGAGTGATCAGATGCGGATTTCGTAGCACCAGTGCCTCAGGGGGCCAGAAGCCCGGCGACGCGACTCGTCATAGATGTAATCGCCCAGCTCCAGCAGCTGGTCGCGGCTCATGCGTTCGAGCACCGGCACCGGTTGGCGCTTGACCAGCTCGACCTGTGTTTTGCTCAGGGTTCCATCACCTGCGGGAATAGCCATGGGACATACAACTCGGAAGCCTTGTGACGACGACCGCTGGTCAACGTGCAGCCAGGCCAAGGCGTTCCCGGACCGGTTTGTGGCGAAAAATGACACGATTTGGCAGTTTGCGGCTTGGGTTCGTGGCCCTTCGCCCTAGATAAGGGTTTAAGAATCAGACCCGCCAGCCAAGGAGCCCCCAATGGCCTTCACCCTTCCGCCCCTCCCTTACGCCTATGACGCCCTGGAACCGGCCATCGACAAGGAGACGATGACCTTCCACCACGACAAGCATCATCAGACCTATGTCGACAACCTGAACAAGGCCGTGGATGCTGACGAAAGCCTGCAGGGCAAGTCGCTGGAAGAGCTGTTTGCCAGCATCTCCAAACTGCCCAAGGCTGTTCGCAACAATGGCGGTGGTCACTGGAACCACAGCCTGTTCTGGGAACTGCTGGCCCCAGCCGACCAGGCGGGCGAACCGTCGGCCGAACTGGCTGCCGCCATCGACCGGGATCTGGGCGGTCTGGACAAGTTCAAGGCTGATTTCGACGCCGCTGGCGCTGGCCAATTCGGTTCAGGTTGGGCTTGGCTGATCCTGCAGGACGGCAAGCTGAAGGTCACTTCGACTCCGAACCAGGACAATCCTCTGATGGATGTTGCCGACGAAAAGGGCACTGTTCTTCTGGCTGCCGACGTCTGGGAGCACGCCTATTACCTGAAGTACCAGAATCGTCGCGCCGACTACCTCAAGTCCTTCTGGACCGTGGTGAACTGGAACAAGGTCAACGAGCTCTACGCCGCCGCGACCAAGG
>DLIT01000029.1:219-3826 GCA_002483865.1 Brevundimonas sp. UBA7635 | reverse complement strand
TAGGACGGGCAGGCTGGTGGCCATCAAATGCCGACCAGGATTGACTCCGGCGGGTATCATGGCCATAAGCGCGCCCTTCACACCGAGGGTTCGCGCCCGAGGTGGGTTTTATGACGGACGATGCGTGGACCGCCGTTGCAACAGCCGCTCCAATCGGGGAGGGGCCGGGCCGCATCATATAAAAAGAGACTAGTATGTCGAAGCGCCACAGCGCCAAGTACAAAATCGACCGCGCCATGGGTGAAAACCTGTGGGGCCGCGCCAAGTCGCCGGTCAACAAGCGTTCGTACGGCCCGGGCCAACACGGCCAGCGTCGTAAGTCCAAGGTTTCGGACTTCGGCCTGCAACTGAAGGCCAAGCAGAAGCTGAAGGGCTACTACGGCAACATCACTGAGAAGCAGTTCGCAGCGATCTACGCCGAAGCAACCCGTCGTAAGGGTAACAGCTCTGAAAACCTGATCGGCCTGCTGGAATCGCGTCTGGACGCCATCGTCTACCGCGCCAAGTTCGTTCCGACCGTCTGGGCCGCCCGTCAGTTCGTCTCGCACGGCCACGTCACTGTGGACGGCAAGAAGGTCGACATCGGCTCTTACCGCGTCAAGCCGGGCCAGGTTATCGAGGTCAAGGAAAAGAGCCGTAACATGGCTCTGGTCCTGGAGGCCCAGCAGTCGGGTGAACGTGACGTTCCCGATTACCTGGAACTGGGTGACCGCGGCTTCTCGGTTCGTTACGTGCGAGTGCCGGAACTGTCGGACGTTCCGTTCCCGGTCAAGATGGAACCGAACCTGGTTGTCGAATACTACTCGTCCTAATCTCAGGGCGGTCGTTTTTCGACCCAAGGAAGAGCCCCGGTTCATACCGGGGCTTTTTTCTTAAGCTTACGTCATTTGACGTTTTGGCGAACCACGTCACACTCGTCTGAGGCGGGTTTGCCGTCGGGGCGTCGAGGGAGGCTAAGATGTTGAAGCACTTGGTCCTGTCAGGGACGGCGGGCGCAGCTCTGGTGCTGGGTGCCTGTGCCACGCGGCCCGAACCGGTGGCCACTGCCCATATGCCCGGCCAGCTGGAAGCCATCCACGCGGCCGCCTTTACCCGCGACACCGCCGTCTTTCGTGTCAGCTCGAACGGCTGCACCGACAAGGACGATGTAAAGCCCTTCATCACCAAGCTGCGCAGCCGGGCGGTCATCACCCTGCGTCGGCTGGAAGAAGATTCCTGCCACAACACCCGCGCCGACGGCGTGCTGCTGAAGTGGAGTTTTGACGAGCTGGGCCTGGAGCCGGGGGCCGAGGTCGAGGTCAACAATCCCTACATCCTGCCGCAGGCGGCCAGCTGAGGCACCGCCCGGCGAGGCACCCGGCAAGGCTTTCCGTTTATTAACGTGATTGCCGCCAGCGGGGCTGGCATCAGACGGGCATCTAACAGCCCGAAAGGTCCCCTGCCATGCGTCGCCTTCTGACCGCCCTTGCCATTACTGCCGTTGCTGCGCCGCTGCTGGCCGGCTGCATCATCATCTCGACCGACCGTCCGACGACGCGCGTCGTCCACACGACCCCGGCCGAGGCCAACTGATGCGCCCGATGGCGGCTCTGGCGAGCCTGGCGTTGCTGCCCCTGCTGGGCGGCTGTGTCATCTATTCGAACGAGGGCGGCGAGCGGATTACGGTGACCGGGGGCGAGAGCCTGTCGGCAGCCTCGACCAAGCTTGAGCCCCTGAGCCAGGTCACGATGGACGGCCGGCAGCTGACCGTGCGCGTCGGCTCCAACGGCTGCACCCAGGTGTCGAGCTTCGAGGTCCAGATCGTCGACGGCGATCCGGCGCAGATCAGCCTGGTCCGGCGCGAACCGGACCTGTGCCGTGCCATCGTGGCCGAGGGCGTGAGCCTGAGCTGGACCTATGAGGAACTGGGCCTGAAGCCGGGCCAGGTCGCGCAGGTCCTCAACCCGCTGACGCTCTAGGGATCGGTCAGGCCGAGAAGGGGATCAGCATGTCCGCCGGGATGCGGCTGGGCCTGAGTGATCCCGTCTCGACCAGGCACCACTCGGAGACGCCCTGGGCACACAGGCGGCCCTCGGCGTCCTCGATTCGCACATAGCGGTTGAAGCGCGGGCCCTGCGGATCGCCGACCCAGGTGCGGGCGATGATGCCGGTCGCCCAGGGGGTGATGCCGCGCAGGTAGTCGATCTCGTGACGCAGGGCGACCCAGGACCACCTGGCGCGGGTCGCCTCGTCAAAGCGGGCATTCCAGTGGGCCGTGCCGACATCCTGCAGCCAGCCCACATAGACGACGTTGTTGACGTGGTTGTTCTCGTCAATGTGTTCGGGCCGCACCTCCAGGGGCACGACAAAGACTTCGCGGTCAGCGCGCGGCTGAAGCTGGGCCCGAGCCACGGATCAGGCCTCGCCCAGGGTGATGCCCTTCTCGACCATCAGGGCCTGAAGTTCGCCTGACTGGAACATTTCACGCACAATGTCCGAACCACCGACGAACTCGCCCTTCACATAGAGCTGGGGAATGGTCGGCCAGTCGGTGAAGCTCTTGATGCCTTCGCGCAGGGCTTCGTCCTGCAGAACATCAACGCCGACAAAGGCGGCGCCGACATGGTCCAGGATCTGAACGGCCAGGGACGAGAAGCCACAGCGCGGAGAATCCGGCGTACCCTTCATGAACAGCACCACATCATGGTCCTGGACAGCCTGGGCGATAAAGGCGTGGACGGGGTCAGCAGTCGTTTGATCGGTCACAATAAAGCCTTTCCGAGAAGCCCGTCAGCTAGGCACCCAATGGGGCGGGGTCAAGGCCACGTCACCCGATTGAGGTTCGCGAAGGGACTAGACGGTCTGGGGATGGGGCATTAGACCCCGCGCGCGCTCGGCCAGACTGATCGCGCCCAGTTCGCGCGCGGTAGCTGCGGCCTCGATCAACATCAGGCCGACGTCCTTGACGGCCTCTCCGGTCCAGCGGGCACGGGCCAGGGCGATAGAAGCCAGACCGATCTGGTCAGCCACCCAATCCAGCGGTGTGGCCGTAATCGACGGATGGCGCAGCCGTCGTTTGACGCGGCTTTCGATGGCGCTGAGTGTCGACAGGTCGCCCGTCATGTCGGCCTGATGTATTTCATGGGCCAGACGACGTTCGTGGGCCTCGGCACCCAGGATCAGGCCGCCGTCCTCGGTTAGGGCCTCAACCTGGACCAGGGTGACCAGAGGCAGGTTTTCGCCCTCGGCCCGCATCAGCTGGATCGCAGCCCAGTCGAGCGGACTGTGATCGAGGGTGAATTGTTCTGCCGCCGCATCGAACAGGGTCTGGCCCTGATGGCGGGCAGCATCATCATGAGCAATGCTGGACAGGGCGATCATGCCAAGCCCGCACAGGGCCAGGGCCCGGGCACGGGTCACCGGACGTTGATCAGCGGGGGCGTCCTCGACCAGGCTGCGCAGATTGCGACCCGCCTGGTCCAGTCGAGCCAGATCGCGCGTACTCAGCCCCGTTTCCAGGCTCAGACTGGCCTGTTCCAGACGCAGTTCAGTCTCGGCCAGACCCTGATGACCGTGCAGAGACTGAACCATGCGCTCCAGGTCCTCGCAGGCTTCGATCAGGGCCTTG
>DLIT01000029.1:0-196 GCA_002483865.1 Brevundimonas sp. UBA7635 | reverse complement strand
GCCTTGGGCGTGCCCTCCAGGATCGCCTGGCGCGCCAAAAGGCGGCCGCGCACGGCGTCACGTGCCAATGCGGACGTCTGGCGACGCGGCATTGGCAGGGCGGCCACCAGGGCCTCGGCCGCCGCCAGCCGTTCCGGGCCGCCGCTCAGGTCGAAAGCCAGCAGTCCGGCCTGCGCCAATTCGATGACGGCACGCT
>DLIT01000175.1 GCA_002483865.1 Brevundimonas sp. UBA7635 | reverse complement strand
GGCCATGGGCCTGAGCGACGAGGTGTTGTCTCCCCTGACCGAGGCGGCATAGGTCGTAATGGGTCTGATTTTCCTGGCTCTGGCTGCCGTGGCGCTTTGGGCCCTGACCCGACTGGGTCGCCAGACGGAAAAGGCGGGGCGTGGCCATTGGCGGATTACCGCCACCATCCTGGGTGCTGCCCTGTTTGGCGGGGCCGTTCTGGCCGTGTCGCGGGGGGCCTGGATCGGAGGCGCGGTCATGGCGATGGCCGGGCTGTGGCTGGTGATCCAGTCCCGGATACGCCCGGTCGCTGCCAGGGTGGTGCCGGAAGGCCCGGACATGAGCCTGGCCGAGGCGCGCGCCATTCTGGGCGTGGCCCACGGAGCGTCTCGTGAGGATATCCAGACTGCCTGGAAGCGGGTCATGGCCCGCGCCCACCCTGACCAGGGCGGCACCGAAGGCCTGGCCGTGCGCGTCAACGCGGCCCGGGATCGGTTGCTGCGGGGGTAACGGCAGCGCGAGATCGACCTGAACCGCTCATCCCGGCGCAGGCCGGGATCCAGATGACATGATGGTGCCTTTGGCCTCCTGGGTCTCGGCCTGCGCCGGGATGAGCGTAGGAGGTGGCAGGGCGCGTAAGCGGCCTGACGGAGGGGGCGGTGCACGCTGCGCCCCCACCACCATGCTGGCGCATGGTCCCCCTCTCCCGCAGGCGGGGGAGGATGAAGGGTGCCCTTGCAGCATCAACCGGCGTAACCGTCAGACGTCCAGGTCGGCGACGGCGAAGCGAGCGTTGTCCTGAATGAAGTTGTAGCGGGCCTCGGCCTTGCGGCCCATCAGGCGTTCAACCAGATCTTCGATCTCTTCCTCGGTTTCGGGCAGGGAGATACGCGCCAGGGTGCGCTTCCTGGGGTCCATGGTGGTCTCTTTCAGCTGAGATGCCATCATTTCACCAAGGCCCTTGAAGCGGCCGATTTCAACCTTCTTGCCCTTGAAGGTGGTGGCCATCAGCTCGTCGCGGTGGGCCTCGTCGCGGGCATATTCGGACAGGGGGCCTGCCGAGATGCGGTAGAGGGGCGGAAGTGCCATGAAGAGGCGGCCACGGCGGATCAGGTCCGGCATGGAGCGATAGAAGAAGGTGATCAGCAGGGTCGCGATGTGGGCACCGTCGACGTCAGCATCGGTCATGATGACGATCCGCTCATAGCGCAGGTCATCGACGGTGAAGCGGCTGCCGGCCTGGACGCCAAGCGCCAGCATCAGATCAGTCAGTTCGACGTTGGCGCGCAGCTTGTCTGCCGAGGCCGAGGCGACGTTCAGGATCTTGCCGCGCAGGGGCAGGATGGCCTGGGTGGTGCGGTCTCTAGCCTGCTTGGCCGAACCCCCAGCCGAGTCACCCTCGACGATAAAGAGTTCGGTGCCTTCAGCCGCCTGGCGGGTGCAGTCAGCCAGCTTGCCTGGCAGGCGCAGCTTACGGGTAGCGGCAGCGCGCTGGACTTCCTTGTCCTTTCGACGGCGCAGGCGGTCCTCGGCCCGGTCGATGACGAAGTTCAGCAGGGTTGAGGCCTGCTTGGGGCTTTCGGTCAGCCAGTGATCGAAGGGGTCGCGCAGCAGTTGCTCGGCCAGTTTTGCACCCTCGGGCGAGGACAGACGGTCCTTGGTCTGGCCCTGGAATTCCGGGTTGCGGATGAAGATGGAGATCAGGGCACCCGCATTGGCGATGACGTCTTCAGCCGTGATCTGGGCGGCGCGCTTTTCATTGATCAGTTCGCCATAGGCCTTGAGGCCCTTGACCAGGGCGGCGCGGAAACCGGCCTCGTGCGTGCCGCCATCGGGGGTCGAGACGGTGTTGCAGTAGGAGGCAATGAAGCTGTCGGCATCGCCAAAACCGATGGGCGACCAGGTAACGGCCCATTCAAGCGCGCCTGCCTCGCCCTTCTTCTCGGCGCGGCCGGCGAAGACGGGGGTGACGGTTTCCAGCTCGCCCACGCGCTCGGCCAGGGCGTCGGCCAGGCCGCCGGGGAAGTGCAGGGTGGCGGCGCTTGGCGTCTGGTCGGTGATACGCTCGGCGGCGCAGGTCCACCTGATTTCGACGCCCCGGAACAGATAGGCCTTGGCGCGGGCCATGCGGAACAGGCGGGCCGGCTTGAAGGCTGCGCCGACGCCAAATATCTGCTCGTCCGGCTTGAAGCGGATCAGCGTGCCCTTCTTGCGTGAGGGACCGACCTGCTGAATGGGGCCAAGGACGACGCCACGGCTAAAAGACTGTCTCCATTCAAATCCATCACGCCAGACGGTTACGTCCAGTTGTTCAGCCAGAGCATTGACAACCGAGACGCCAACGCCGTGCAGGCCGCCTGAGGTCTCATAGGCCTTGCCCGAGAACTTGCCGCCCGAGTGAAGGACGGTCATGACGACTTCCAGCGCCGACTTGCCGGGGTGCTTGGGGTGGGGGTCGACCGGGATGCCGCGCCCGTCGTCACGCACCGACAGATAGCCGTCGGCGTTCAGATCAACGGTGATCAGCTTGGCATGCTTGGCAACGGCCTCGTCCATCGCATTGTCGAGGACTTCGGCAAAGAGGTGATGGAGCGCGCGCTCGTCAGTGCCGCCGATGTACATGCCGGGGCGTTTGCGGACGGGCTCAAGTCCCTCCAGCACCTCGATCGAGGAGGCTGAATAGCCGGTGGCGGCGGCGGTGGCCGGTGAGCCATGGCTGGCCAGCTCAGCCTTGGGAGGCGGTGCCGGGGCTACAGCCACGACGGGGGTGGGCTTGGCCTGAGCCGGGGCCTCGGGCGCTGCGGGTTGCGCCGGTTCAGCGTCGTCGAACGAGAAAAGGTCAGCCATTTACTCAGTCTGGAGCGATTCGGATCAGGGTCTGGTAGGCCCCGGGCCAGCAGGACGCAAGCCGCGGGGAAACGGTTTCAGGTAGCTGTGGACGAAGCCGGTCAGGACGCCTTTTCCACGAAGGTGTCGATGACCTTTTTCTCACCGGCCTTGTCGAAGCTGACGATCAGCTTGTTGCCCTCGATGGCGCGCACGGAGCCGTAGCCGAACTTCTGGTGGAAGACGCGGTCGCCGCGGGACCAGCCGGAGCCGGTGGAGGGGTCCGAGGTGGCGATCAGCCTGCCTTCGCCCTCGATGACAGCGCGGCGGGCAAAGGCTGGCCGGGGCGTCTGGGTGGCTGTCGTGGCCTGGGCGCGTTTCCAGCCGGGGCTGGAATAGCTGGAGCCAAAGGAGGGGGCGTCGTCCCAGCGAGACCTGGCCTCCTTCAATCCGGCTGAGGCTCCATAGTAGCCGGTGTCTGACTGTGCCTCTACGTGGGACAGGGGCAGCTCATCGACGAAGCGGCTGGGCAACTGGGTCGTCCAGCGGCCATAGACCATGCGGTTGGCGGCAAAGCTGATGCGGGCATCGCGCTTGGCCCGGGTGACGCCGACGTAGGCCAGGCGGCGTTCCTCCTCTAGGCCCTTGGTGCCCTTCTCGTCGATGCTGCGCTGGGAGGGGAAGACGCCTTCCTCCCAGCCGGGCAGGAAGACCAGGGGGAACTCCAGCCCCTTGGCCCCGTGCAGGGTCATGATCTGGACCGAGCCGGTCTCGGAATCGGGGGCCGCGCGGTCGATGTCCATGACCAGGGACACGTGCTCCAGATAGGCCTGGAGGGTGTCGAACTGCTGCATGGCCTGAACCAGTTCCTTGAGGTTGTCCAGGCGGGTCTGGCCGCTGGTGCGGTCGGCCTTCTGCATTTCGGTATAGCCGCTCTCGTCCAGCAGGGTCTCGGTGACCTGCCAGTGGGGTGTGCCCATCTTCAGCAGGTCGCGCCAGCGGTCCAGGTCGCGCACGAAGCTGGTCAGGGGCGTGCGGGTGCGGCCGGGCAGCTCGTCCGCGTTGATCAGATGCCGCACGGCCTTCATGGCCGAGACGCCGTTCTCGCGGGCAAGGTGCAGAATCTTCTGGACGCTGGTGTCGCCGATGCCGCGCTTGGGCACATTGACGATGCGCTCGAAGGCCAGGTCATCGTCCTCGGACTGGATCAGGCGCAGATAGGCGTGGGCGTCGCGGATCTCGGCCCGTTCGAAGAAGCGCGGGCCGCCGATCACCTGATAGGGAATGGCCAGCATCAGGAAGCGTTCTTCAAACGCCCGCATTTGAAACGATGCGCGAACAAGCACGGCCATGTCCTTGTAAGGAATGCCTTTTCTGCGTTCAGTCTCGATCTCGTCGGCAATCAGCCGAGCCTCGGCCTCGCCGTCCCAGACGCCGCGCACGCGCACCTTGTCGCCGCTCTGGTCCTCGGTCCACAGGGTCTTGCCCAGGCGGTCCTGGTTGGCCGAGATCAGGGCGGAGGCCGCGCCCAGGATATGGGCGGTGGAGCGATAGTTTCGCTCCAGCTTGATGGTCCGGGCACCGGGGAAGTCGCGCTCGAAGCGCAGGATGTTGTCCACCTCGGCCCCGCGCCAGCCATAGATGGACTGGTCGTCGTCGCCGACGCAGCAGACATTGCCGGTCGAGGAGGTCAGCAGGCGCAGCCACAGGTACTGGGCGACGTTGGTGTCCTGATACTCGTCCACCAGGATGTATTTGAAGCGGCGACGATATTCTTCAGCCAAATCAGCGTTTTTGGCCAGGATCGTCAGGTTATGCAGCAAGAGGTCGCCAAAGTCGCAGGCGTTGAGCGTGGCCAGGCGTTTTTGATAGGCGGCATAAAGGGCGTGGCCCCGGCCATTGGCGAAGTCCTCGCCCGGCGGCAGCTTGTCGGGCGTCCAGCCGCGGTTCTTCCAGTGGTCGATCAGGTGGGCCAGCGACTTGGGCGTATGCTTCTTGGTGTCGATATTGGCCGCTTCCAGCAACTGCTTGAGCAGGCGCTCCTGGTCGTCGGTGTCCAGGATGGTGAAGCTGGAGGTCAGGCCCACCAGCTCGGCATGGCGGCGCAGGATCTGGGCCGCGACCGAGTGGAAGGTGCCGAGCCAGCGCAGGCCCTCGGCCTGGTTGCCGATCAGGTGGCCGATCCGCTCGCGCATCTCGCGGGCGGCCTTGTTGGTGAAGGTGACGACCAGCAGCTCCCACGGGCGGGCGCCACCGGTGGCCAGGATGTGGGCAAGGCGGGTGGTCAGGACCCGCGTCTTGCCCGTGCCCGCCCCGGCCAGGACCAGTACGGGCCCCTCGGTCGTCTCGACCGCCAGACGCTGTTCCGGGTTCAGGCCGGACAGGTAGTCGCTGACCCCCTGACCCTCAGGCGGCTGGGGGCGTGCAAGATCGGAGATGCGGGGGGCGGGTACGTCAGTCACAGAACAGCAGGCTCGCGCATTTGCGGAATCGAAATGAGAACATAAGCAGCACAGAGGCCAAAGTCAGGCCCTGATGGCAAAGAGCCGACAGGAACCCGGCCTCAGCCCGGGTCGTTTCGCCTCCAGCACATTGGGAAGGGAGATATCATGGGTGAGGGATCGCGTGGCGGCAGTAATGCCGGTCTGGCCTTTATCGTCGGGGGCCTGTTGGTCGTCGTTGCCATTCTGGCTTGGTTCGTCCTGGGCCGGGGCGGTGCGCCGGACGGCCGGGATGTGGATGTCGACGTCAACCTGCCCGAGGTGTCGGCACCGGCCAATCCGACTGGCGACTAGAGGCCATGGAAACCCGGCCAGGCCCGGCTGCATCGGCCCGTCACCGGGATTGGCGACGGCTGGTGATCGTGGCGCTTGGCCTGCTGGTCGTGCTGCTGGTCCTGGCCGTGGCGGGCATCAGGGTGGTGCAGATGCTGCGACCGGAAGCTACCGAGCCGGGGCTGGAACTGCGGGTGCCGGTGCCGAACCTGCCGGCAACGCCGCGTCCGCCCGAGGCCCCGCCAGTGCCCTCGGTGCCTCGCCCGGTGGAACCGCCGACGGTCAGCGCAGCCGGTAGCTGATGGTCGTGACGACCCTGATCTTCTTATGGAGAGATGAGGTTTCGTCCCCTTCACCCTCGCCATCGCGCGGCAGGATCTGGAACGAGCCCTGACCGGCCGACTTGATCGGTCCCAGTGGTGCCCCTGAATCCTTGGCAAACTGTTCGGCTCCGGTTCGAGCCGAGGCGGTGGCCTCTGCGATCATGGCGGGCCGGACGTCGTTCAAGCGCGTGAAGATATAGGACGGGCCCCGGAAGTCCTGAAGCACCACGCCCTGGCGTACCAGGTCATTGAGACTGCGGGTCGTGACCTGGACCCGATCGACGTCAAGGGTGCGGACGACCACGGTCTGCGCCAGGATGAAGCGTGGGCCCCCGGTCTGGCTGGCATATTCACGGCTACGGGTATCGGCAACCTCAAGACGGCCCAGGTCAATGGCATCAGCAGGGTAACCCTGGGCCGTCAGGAACTGCCGAACCGTGGCCAGATCGGTGTCGATGCGGGCCTGCACTTCGGACAGGACATCGCCGGACGCGGTAAAGCGGATCGGCAGGACCGCCAGGTCAGCCTTCACGTCGCGTTCGGACAGGCCTCGGACGGTTACGCTGCGGTCACCCGCACGGGCATTGACCACGCCTTGGCCGACGAGAGCCCCGCCCCCGATCAGGCCAATGGCCAGCAGGCCACCGACAATAGCGGCTGGTAACAGACGATCCCTGGATAAAGTCATTCAGCCTGATCCTCGGCAAAACTGCGATCACCCTCCGACCACTGTAATGCCAGCACACGGCAAGCCGACGCAAGCGGCCGACGTCCACGCCAGGCATCAATACGGATCAGCAACCCGGCCCGCGTCAGTTTCAGCTCATCGCCTATGCGGTCGAGCACGGCCCAGAACTCGGGCTCCAGCGCTACCGAGGTGGCATGGCCGGACAGCAGCACGGAACGCTTGGACAGACTGCTCATAGCCCTATCGCGCAGCCAGCCGGCAGGCCGATGTGGAGACGAGGCAAACAGGCAGGCAAGGGACAGGCTTCATGTTGGGCTCCAGGTCTGAGATCACTTTATCAGAGATGCGGCGGACGACGGATTTCTAATCTGGCATTCGGCGGACATCAGGCCTAACAGCACCGCCATTCGGGGTTCTTTTTAAGGAAGTTTGCGTGGCATCGTCTGAACCGACGGCAGGACGGGTCGATGCGGCCGGCTATGCCAGCGTGGCCATTTGCGCGCTGGTCTGGGGGACAACCTGGTATGCCATCACCTTCCAGTTGGGGGCGACCCACGCGGCAGTGTCGGTGGCGTTGAGATTCGGTTTTGCGGCCCTGGGACTGGCCCTGGTCGCCAGACTGATGAAGTCCAGGCTCAGCCTGACGCGGGCGCAGCATCTGGCGGCGGCAGGGCAGGGGCTGTTTGCCTTTCCGATCTCCTATTTCTTTGTCTATGCCGCCGAGGAGCAGATTGCCTCGGCCGTGGTGGCCATCATCTTTGCGGCCCTGGCCTTTGTGAACCTGATCCTGTTCCGCCTGCTGTCAGGCCAGAAGGCCGCGGCGGGCGCATGGATCGGGGCCGGACTGGGCGTCGTCGGCGTGGCCGCACTGTCAGCGGGCGAGGTCATGGGGAATGATCTGGGCGACAAGGCCGCGACAGGCCTGGTCTTTGCGCTGACGGCGGTCCTGGCCTCGGCGCTGGGCAACTGGTTCGCCTGGCGCGGACAAAAAGCCGGAGCAGCGGTCATACCGGCCACAGCCTGGGCCATGGCCTATGGCACCGCCTTCCTTGTCCTGTTTATTGCCGTGTCGGGCATCAGTTGGTCGGTGGACTGGACGCCCGCCTATATCGCCTCGCTGATCTATCTGACGCTGATCGGGTCCGTGGTGACGTTTGGCCTATATTTCACCCTGGCGCGGCGACACGGCTATGCCCTGGCCAGCTATATCTCGGCCCTGACACCGCCGATCGCCATGGTCGTCTCGGTGATCTTTGAAGGGGCGCGGTTCGGATGGCCGGCCCTCGTCGGGCTGGGCCTGGTGCTGGCTGGCCAGGTCTGCCTGATGCGGGCACCCAAGAAGTCGGCGGCCTAGTCGTCCAGCCTGTGACCGTCCAGGTCCGCCTCGGCGCGGGCCCTGGCCGTGGTTGAGGCGGTGCGCTCGGCCTTTGTGCGGCCAAAGGCCAGGCGGTTGGCCTCGGCCGTGCGCCGGGCCTCGGCCCGGTCACGCGACTTTCTGGCACGGTTCAGGTTGATGATCTCAGCCATGGTCAGCCTCCTCCACGCTCAGGGTTTCCTCATCCGAGGGCACCGGGTCTTCACCGCCGGGCTCCTGGGCCGTGGGCTCGGGGATGGCCAGTTCGGACGGAATGGCGCTTTCGGGCAGGTCATTGGCGGGAACGAAATCAGTCGCGGGGTCGGTCTGGTCCAGCCGGTGCCAGGCCGACCCGTCCAGCCCGCGCTGGCGCGCCAGTTCGAACAGGGCCGTCATCGAAGCCTGGTCAAAGGCCAGCGCCGAGGCCTGCACATTGTCGGGGATGGCGGTGAACATCATCTCCAGCCCGTTGCGGCGGGCAAAACCCGCTGTCACTGCCAGATGGGTGCGCAGCGAGGCCTTGCTCATGCTGTCATAGGTGCGGCTCAGGATGCCTCTCAACCGTCCCGGAGTGGTGCCGACATGGCGGCCCGTCTGGCCGTTGACCACGACGTAAAGGGCGCTGCCGGCCACGGCATCCTGCCGGGGGGATGTCCACAGCATCAGCCCCTCGGGGACGGCCAGATAGGGCAGGTTGACCCCGCCATCGACATGCATCTCCATCTGGACCTGTCCGTGGCGCGTCTCGCCCGGCAGCAGGACCGGCGGAAAGACCCCGGGAATGGAGGCCGAGGCGACAAGGACCTTCTTGAACAGGTCGCGGGCATCCTCGCCGCCGAGGGTGGCGATCCTGCCCATGTCCCAGATGACGGATTCCTGCGTATCCAGATTGGTCGTCACCACCAGCAACCGCCGTCCGCCCGCATGCTCGCGCGCCACGGCATGCAGCAGTTCGGGCGTGACATAGGAATCCACCAGATCATGCAGGCGATGCGACGAAAACAGGCTGGGGTTCAGCACGGCGGCAAAGCTGCGTACGCCGATCAGATTGTCCGACTGGCCGCTGGTGTAGGCTTCGAACAGCTTCATGTCCCATTCGGACCCGAGAAAGGCGAAGGGCGCAGCCAGCGCACCGGTGGAGACGCCCGTCACCACATCGAACACGGGCCGCGTGCCGCTCTCGCTCCAGCCGACCAGCAGGCCACCGCCATAGGCACCATTGGCCCCGCCGCCCGACAGGGCCAGTACCCGGGTGGCGCGGTTGTCGGCCATCAGGTTTCCAAACTCGCTGAAGAAGTCCGTGACGCGGGCCTCGCGGCTCATTTGGGCCTGCGCGATGCTGACGGGCGAATTGGGATCGTTCAGCCGCAAGGGGCCGTCAGGCCGGTCCAGAGTACCGCAGGCCCCGACGCTGAAGGCCAGCGAGAGGACGGCAAAGGGACGAAGCAGGGCGCGCATGAATTTCCCGAAGGTGATCGCTGTTTACAAAGGAATGTAATCCGAAGCGTGGCCAGTCGCCATGTGTTCCCCAATTAAGGTTCGCGTCGAATCCTTTGCGAACGCAATGCTGTGAGGCCCTGTATTCGCCCCTGATCCGACTGATCCTGAACCTGCTGTGGTTTTTACCAACAAGGCCTGATTTCACTCAGGCGGGCGGCTGTCCTTTTGCATGGCCCGTCCCAGTGCGGGGCGCGCGGAGATGCGCTCCACATAGCTGTCATAGGGTTCTCCGGCGGGCATGGCCCCGCGGAACCACTGCAGCAGGCTGCCGAACAGGATGTCCAGGGCCGAGAACTCGCCCGGAATGAAGCCGCCGTCCTTGATGGCGGCGCGCCAGCGGCGGTCCAGTTCCGCATAAGCGACCTTCTGCACCGGCGTCCAGCTGTCGGGGGTACCGGACGTCAGCACGCTTTCCAGCACGCCGTTGTACAGTCCCAGCCACGAGACATATTCCGCACGGCGCGGATGCGTCGGCGTAGGGGCCAGCGCCGCGATACGATAACGGTCGGTGAGGAACAGGAAGATCAGCACCGATTCAATCAGCACCTGACCATCCACCTCGATGGCCGGCGACTGTTTCAGCGGGTGCGGGTTGGATGGATCAGCCTGGCCCGGCCCGTCCTGCCGGCGGATGTCGACATAGTGGATCGTATAGTCGGCTCCCAATTCCTCCAGCAGCCAGAGCAGGCGGGTGGAACGTGATTGCGGGGCATGGTGGACAAGGATCGACATCGGAATGACCTCGGGAACACGGAATTGCCGCCCGTATCGTATCGCTGTTCATTCCCGGGCGCGAGCCAGGAAAAAGCCCCGCAGGACAAATCCGGCGGGGCTTTTCGGTTCGAACGATCCGGCGTTTAGCGCGGCGAGATCATGTTTTCCGGGCGGACGTACTGGTCGAACTCCTCGTTCGTCAGATAGCCGCCGCCGACAGCTTCCTCACGCAGGGTGGTGCCGTTCTTGTGCGCGGTCTTGGCAATCTTGGCGCAGGCGTCATAGCCCAGTTTGCCGTTGAGCGCGGTGACCAGCATCAGCGAGTTTTCCAGGCCACGCTTGATGTTGTCTTCGCGCGGCTCGATGCCGACGACGCAGTTGTCGGTGAAGCTGATGGCGGCGTCGGCAACCAGACGGACCGACTGCAGGAAGTTGTAGGCCATGACCGGGTTGTAGACGTTCAGTTCAAAGTGGCCTTGCGAACCCGCGAACGAGATGGCGGCGTTGTTGCCGTGAACCTGAGCGCAGACCTGGGTCAGGGCTTCGCACTGGGTCGGGTTCACCTTGCCCGGCATGATGGACGAGCCCGGCTCGTTTTCCGGCAGGGACAGTTCGCCCAGACCCGAACGCGGGCCGGAACCCAGGAAGCGAATGTCGTTGGCGATCTTGAACAGCGAGGCAGCGACCGTGTTGATGGCACCGTGGGTGAAGACCATGGCGTCGTGGGCGGCCAGGGCCTCGAACTTGTTCGGGGCCGTGGTGAAGCCGAGGCCGGTAATCTTGGCGATGTTTTCGGCGACCTTTTCAGCAAAGCCGACGGGGGCGTTCAGGCCGGTGCCAACGGCAGTACCGCCCTGGGCCAGCTCCATTAGGCGCGGCAGGGTCTGCTCGATGCGCTCGATGCCCATGGCGACCTGGTGGGCATAGCCACCGAACTCTTGGCCGAGCGTCAGCGGGGTGGCGTCCTGGGTGTGGGTGCGGCCGATCTTGATGATGTGGTTCCACGCCTTGGCCTTGGCATCCAGAGCAGCGTGCAGGTGCTTCAGAGCCGGGATCAGGTCGTTGACGACCTGTTCGGCGCAGGCGACGTGCATGGCCGTTGGATAGGTGTCATTGGACGACTGGCTCATGTTAACGTGGTCGTTCGGGTGGACCGGCGTCTTGGTGCCCATCTCGCCGCCGAGGATTTCAATGGCGCGGTTCGAGATGACCTCGTTGGCGTTCATGTTCGACTGGGTGCCCGAACCTGTCTGCCAGACGACCAGCGGGAAGTGGTCGTTCAGCTTGCCTTCGATGACTTCGTTGGCGGCCTGGACGATGGCGGCGCACAGGTCGGCGTCCAGCTTGCCCAGATCGCGGTTGGTTTCAGCCGCAGCGCGCTTGACGATGCCCAGGGCGCGGACGACCGGCAGTGGCTGCTTTTCCCAGCCAATCTTGAAGTTACCCAGAGAACGCTGGGCCTGGGCACCCCAGTAGCGGTCGGCGGCGACTTCGATCGGGCCAAAAGTATCGGTTTCGGTGCGGACGTTGCTCATCACGAACTCTCAGACGTGGCGGGAAGTTGGATGGGGGTGTAGCACTTGCCGCCGTCAGGGCAAGGCAGCCCGACCAGGGATTGAAGGGCTTTTTACGCGTGGACGGCTGGATTGGCACCGGAAAGGTGCGGGGACGCCAGGTGGGCGAAACTGTCGAGATCACCATCGACGGCCTGACCACCCAGGCCAAGTACTACAAGCCCCTGGTCTATGAGTTCATGCGCAAGGAGTGGCAGTCACGCCCGTCCTGGGGCGACCATGTGGTCGAGATCCGCATGGAGCACATTGGCGATCCGCCCTGGATGGACCTGGATAACCTGGCCAAGGCCCTGCTGGATTCCATCAAGGGCTACCTGTTCCACGACGACAGCCAGGTCGCCCGGCTGCTGGTCGAGCGCTTCGAGGGCGAACGTGAGCGGATCACCATCCGCTGCTTCCGGCGTCAGGCCTGAGGCGGGAATCGCTCAAAGGCGGGCAGGGCGTCCAGGTGCTTCATCCAGTCCAGGCGCTCGGCGGTCTGGATATGGGCCTCCAGCGACAGAACATTGGGATCATCCAGGGTGCCCGACTGGACATCGATCATGCCGGGCAGCATGGCCTCGTTCAGGTAGAAGAGGCTGGTGCCACAGCGGTCGCAGAACAGCCGCCGGGCATCGGCAGACGAGGCATAGGCCGCAGGCTCGCCACTGATCTCGACCTGGCCGCGCGGGACCATGGCCCAGCCGACGGCCGGGGCCCCTGACGCGCGCCGGCAGTCTGTGCAGTGACACAGGGCATGGCGCGCTCCCTCAAGCTCCATCTGATAACGAACTGCGCCGCAATGGCATCCACCGCCCAGCTTCATCTCAACCTCCCTCAATCGTGTTCCCTTTATGTTCTTATGCGCCTGACGAGCGCCCAAGGGAAGCGGAAATTCGGGCTGTGAGGTCGTGATCCGGGTTGGGTCGTCAGGAACTGGCATCGAACCTGAGGGTGGGCAGGCGGATCTGCATTTCGGCCCCGACAAAGACCTGGGGCTCAGAGGGCAGGGTGACCTTGGCTTCGGCTTCCCTTTGGGTGACGCACTCACGGGTCAGGCGGGCCAGCTCAAGAAAGTGCGTGGCCTCAGGCAGGCTGTCCAGCACGCAGGCGTCGAACCAGGGATAGGTTTCATCGACCCCGCAGCCGAAGGAGGTGCGGTCGCGCCGGGCCGCCGTCATGATCATACGGTTGGGTGCCTTCAAGCCATCGACGAAGGTGCCGGAATAGCAGGCGGACAGCACAACCACCGTCGGCCGGGTTCCGCACCATTGTCTCAGCATGCGGGCCAGATCGACCGGCTCGATCCCCTTGGTATCGCCAAAGGTCAGGCGCGACGGCACTCCGTGGGATGTCAGGTAGAACAGGCAGCCATCCGGAGCCTGGCGTGTCACGGTCTCGATCCGGCGCAGGGCTTCGACCGGGGAGACGGTGTCAGGCTTGGCCGGGTTCAGGGTCAGGGAGGCATGGTGCCGGGTGGCAAAGCCGCGCTCCAGCACAGCGCGCGACAGGTCGCGCCGGGCATTGTCGAAAGCCTCGATCGGCTGGCCCCGTCCATCGCGCCAGTCGCCAGCAAGGATGATGGACGCCCAGCCCTCAAAGCCCGGTTCGGCCTGGCTGATGCCGGGCGCAAGTGTCAGGCAGGCCATCAGCGCCAGCGACGCCATCCTGCCAAGCCAGACGCTGAGCCTCATCCCCCATCCCTCCCGCAAGGTGCCGACGACAGCAAAACGGCCGATCAGGTCATGACCGGTCGTTGGGAGATTACTGAATTTCGAAAGACTGAAAAGGCTTACTTCTTGCGGAACTGGTCCAGCGAAACGACCTTCGGGCCTTCGTCCTCGGAGGCGGGCTGGGGCGTCTTGGATGGCTCACGCGCGGCGGGGGTCAGCGGGGCGACCTCTGCCTCGACGATCTCGGGCTCGTCGAACTGGAGCATAAACTGGACCGACGGGTCGTAGAAGCGGGTGACGGCGGTATAGGGTGCGGCGAGCACCTTGGGCATGCCGCCGAACTTCAACATGACCGAAAAGCGGTCAGCCTCGACGCTGAGGTCCCAGTACTGGTGCTGCAGGACGATGGTCATCTCGTCCGGATACTTGGCCAGGATATCCGGCGGGACGCTGACGCCGGGAGCCCGGGTCTTGAAGGTGATGTAGAAGTGGTGGGCACCGGGAATGCCGGTCGGCTCGGCCGCGCGCTCAAGCGCAGACCGGATCACACCGCGTAGGGCGTCCTGAGCGAGCTGCCCATAATGCATCTCGTCGAGAGGAGGGGTTTGATCCGTCATGGTGGGCCTCAAGTCTGAACGCGCGACTGTTACATGCGTCCGACATCAGGCGAAAGACGCAGGCTGCACGCATACCACCAGAGTTTAACCGGCGACCACAGGTTTTGAGGAAAGTGGAGGGTTTCTGTTGCCAGGCACCCTCCGAGCCCCGCCTGAGGATCTGAACCCCCAGGAGTTTAGATTCGAAATCTACCGAACCGCATTACGCGGCGAGGCGGACTTCTCCAGCGAAGTTATCGTTCGCATTTAGTTTAATAGCCCGAATACGATGAGCCACGTCGAGCGAAAGCATCTTCTTTACACGTCCGTCGATGCTAGTCGGCCCCATGCTGCCTCCGCCGATAACGCGGGGAAGAAGATGGTGGAGCCGCCGGGAATCGCACCCGGGTCCGGTCCGCTTATTACAAGCGCGTTTATCGCCATAGTCCGGGCGAACCCGAACGGTATAAATATAGGGATCCGACCTCAGCCTGCCAAGGAGGATTATGAATATAGGCAGGAAGGAGACGGGTTATGCTGGCTATTGGGTTAATGAGTTGACCGAGTCGCGCTCGCTGCGATTCAGGGTGTCCTGAGCGGCTTCACGCATGGCGGCCCATTCGCGTCGCGTGTGACAGATGCGTTGCGGACGATTGCTGCCCACGACATTTTCGCGACGGCAAACCACGCGATCAAGATCATTTCTGCTATCGCGGTCCTGCACGGAAGCGGACTGCGAGCCATTTACCGGTTCTGCCGATGGAGCGCCGACGGAAGCCGTCGCAGGGGCTGCCTGAATCGCGAGCGCAGCGAAGATAATGGCGACGAACATTTCTGATGACCTGAGCAGTGGGTTTCGGAACAGGCTAGTCATTCACATTGCAGCAATCAAGGAACTCTGCACTGCGAGGCCGTTGCTCTAGCGAGCACGCACCCAATCGCGGCACTGGTTGCGGAACCAGGTCAATTGGCGTTTGGCATAGTTGCGGGTGGCCTGCTGCAGGGCCGCGACCGCCTCGGCAAGGGTTCGCTCACCGTGCAGGTGGCTGATCAGCTCGGGAACGCCGACGGCCTTCATGGCGGGCAGGCCAGGGTCCAGGTCGCGGGCCACCAGGGCGCGGACCTCCTCCAGAGCCCCCCTCTGCATCATCTGGAGCACCCGGGCGTCGCAGTTGGCATACAGGCGCGCCCGCTCGGGCTCGATGACCAGGCGCTCATAGCTGCCGGGGGCCAGCAGGGGACGGGTGTCGGCCTTCCATTCGGTTAGCGACCGGCCCGTCGCCTGAGCTACCGCTGCGGCGCGGACGAGGCGCTGGCGATCGCCGGGGGGGATGGCGGCGGCACTCGCCGGATCCTGTTCAGCCAAGCGGTGTCGGAAGCCCGCTTCGCCCAGATCGTCGAACCGGGCCTGGACCTGGTCGCGGACTGCGAGGGGCACAGGCGGAATGTCGGCCAGGCCCTGGGTCAGGGCGCTGAAATAGAGCCCGGTGCCGCCCACTAGAAGCGCGGGCCGATCCCCCAGCTCGTCCAGGAGAGCAAGGACCGCACGGGTCCACTGGCCGACGGACCAGGCCTCATTTGCATCGGCAACGCCATAGAGGCGGTGGTCGGCAGCAGCCTCGTCCTCAGGCGAGGGGCGGGCGGTCAGGACGCGCAGGTCGGCATAGAGCTGCTGGCTGTCGGCATTGATGATGACCGCCCCCGTCTGGCGGGCCCGATCCAGCGCCAGACGTGACTTGCCCGAGGCGGTCGGGCCAGCGATCAGGGTCAGGCGGGGGGCTTTGGTCAAGGAACAGGCTCGCAGAGTAGGGCAGAGGGCGATAGAACGCGCACGACCGGCCCGGCAAGGGCCAAGGAGACTATAGCTGTGATCACCCGCGACGCCGTCATCGAAACCCTGAACCGGATTGCCGACCCCCGGTCAGGCCATGGCCTGTGCGAGGCTGGCCTGGTAAAGGGCCTGATGGTGGCCGAGGACCGGGCGGGCTTTGTCATCGAGGTGGCCCCGGACCAGACAGCCCTCTATGCCCCGGTGCGGGACGAGGCCGAGGCGGCCCTGAAGGCCATGCCAGGCATGGCACGCGTGTCGGTGGTGCTGACGGCCGAGGCGGTGGCGACCCCGGCTCCGGCGAGGCGGCGCACGGCCA